>CACFVG010000013.1 GCA_902569725.1 uncultured Pelagibacteraceae bacterium
GATTGACAGATACTATCTCCCAGTTCATTAGATTTGTTATTTCTTTTTGTTGAATCACTACCTTATATTAAACAAATATAAATTACTGTCCATATAAGACAGTTGGTAACCATAGTACAATTTTTGGAAATATTATTATAATTACTAAACCAATTACCTGAAGAACCATAAATTGCATCATTCCAAGATAAATATCTTTTAAATCCCATTCTGGAACGACACCTTTGAGGAAATATGCTGATAGTGCTACGGGCGGCGAAAGCCAGGCGGTTTGTAAATTAACGGCAACTAATATTGCAAACCATGTCAAATTGAAACCTAAAGCTTCAATTAATGGTAAAATTATTGGAACTATAATCATTACAATTGGTACCCATTCAAGAGGCCAACCTAAAAGAAAAATCACACCCATAACTATAGCTAAAATTAAATATCTATTCATTTCTAAGGATAGTAAAAATTCAGTAAGAAGCATGGGTGTTCCTAATCGTGCAAATACTGCACCAAAAAAATTAGAGGCAGCAACTAACACCATAATTAATGCAGAAATTTCTAAAGTTTTAACTAAAGCATCTTGTAATTTTGCTAAAGTTAATTTTTTATAAGCAAGGGACAATAATAATGCCCCCATTGCACCACAACCAGCAGCTTCTGTTGGTGTAGCAAATCCTAAGAGAATACTTCCAAGTGCGGAGAAAACTAATGCAGCAGGTGGAACTAGACCAAGTAAAAATTCTATCCATACTTCTTTCATACTTGTAGCTCTCATCTCTTTAGGCAATGGTGGACCTAAAGATGGATCCATCATACATCTTATTGTTGTATAAGCTGCGTATAAACTAGCTAGCAATATTCCAGGTAAAATAGCTGCCGCAAATAAATCTATGACTGGAATCTCCATTATTGGTCCCATAACAACAAGCATAATACTTGGGGGAATTAATATTCCCAAAGTACCACCAGCAGTAATAGTTCCTGCTGCCAATCTAACATTGTATCCTGATCTGTTCATTGATTTAGCTGCCATAATTCCTAAAATTGTAACTGATGCTCCTACTATTCCTGTTGCTGCAGCAAAAATAACTGAAACAAAAAGTACTGCGTAATAAAGAGAACCCCTAACTTTAGCTAACATTAGCTGGAATGCTGAGAACAATCTTTCCATTAATCCAGCTTGTTCCATCATGATACCCATAAAAACAAAGAGAGGTACGGCGGCCAATGTTTGTTCGGTCATAACCATAGAAAACTGTAAGGTCATTAAATAAAAAACAAGTTTTCCAAAACCTAAATAACCAAAAACAAAACCTAAAAATATTAAAGTAAAAGAAATTGGAAAACCAACAAATATAGAAAAAAGCATTACACCAATTAAAATAAAACCTAATATGGCTGGATCAATAAGTTCAGCAATCATTCATTACCTGGCCATTTCCCTTTGGTCATTGCATAATAGCTTTTAAACAATTCTGAAACTCCTTGTACTAATAAGAAAACAATACCAAACCATAAACACGATTTAATAGGCCACATATATGGCATCCATGTTGTATCCATTCCTCTTTCTCCACGCATTATTGATTCCTGAAGAAAACCAGTTGTCATATAAAGAAAGACAATTAAACCTGGAAAATAAAATACTATATATAAAACAAAATCTATTAAGCCTTGATTTTTTACTTTAAAATTTCTGTATAAGAAGTCTGCTCTAATATGAACTCCTTTTGATAGTGCGTAACCCGCACCCAACATAAATAAAGCTCCATAAAGGAATCTGCTAATATCATATGCCCATATAGTAGGAGCTAAAAATAATTTTCTTGCAATAACTTCGTAGGTCATTGCTAAAATAAGTGGCATTAAAATCCAACAAACAATATTACCAGTTATCTTGCTAAATTTATCAATTGAGATAATGGATTTAGCCATCCAATTGGGCATATCATCTGGCATTTTGCCTGAGCCGCCTCTTCTCTCGGCAATCATTTCATCTGAAATATCTAATTTACCTGGTTCGTCTGCCATAAAGTCCTTAAAAAAATAAAGCGGACTTTGTATAAGTCCGCTTTATTATAAATTGATTATAGCTTTAAATTAAAACTATATTACTTCAATGTTGCTGCGTGAGCCATTCCTAGCTTCGCATTTGACATCTGAGCACCACTCCAGAAAGGAACAGCGATGTCTGCAAAATTCTTCATAGAAGTATAAACTTCATTAAAAAATGCATTATCTTTTGCATTTTTATTTAAAGTTGCTTTTGCAGCTGCCATATATTCTGTGAAATAATCAGAAGGAGTATCCTCTAATATAACTCCATGCTTAGTAGTTAATTCAGCAAGTGCTTTTCCATTTTCATAGATTCTATAGCTTAAAGATTTAGCTAATGAAGCGTTTGCTGCTACTTCTAATGATTTTTTCTCATGAGCGCTTAAACTATTATAAGTTTTACCAGTCATATAAAAGTCAGCATTTACCACTACTTGGTGTAAACCTTGTAAATAATAGTGCTTAAGAACTTTTTGGAAACCAAATACTAGGTCTGGTTTTGGACAACACCACTCTGCTGCATCAATTGTTCCAGCTTGTAAAGCAGGTAGAATGTCTCCACCTCCCATAGCCACAGATGCTATACCGATGTCTTTATAAGTTTGTCCTGGAATTCCTGGAGGAGTTCTAAACTTATACTTTCTAAAGTCAGCCATATTTTTAATTGGCTTTGGAAACCAACCTAAAGCTTCTGGTCCAACTGGTTGAAGCATAAATCCTTTTATGTCTCTTCCCATTTCTTTCCATAGTCTGTCGTATAGCTCTTTACCACCACCATATTGGAACCACGATAAGAAAGCTATATTGTCAATACCAACTCCACCACCAGCTACTGGCGAACCAAATAACATAGCTGCTGGGTGATCACCAGACCAATAGTGTGTCCAAGCAAAACCACAGTCAATCAAACCTTTGTCAACAGCGTCTAAAGTTTCTTTAACTCCAACTACTGTTCCAGCAGGCATAATTTCAAATTTTAGTGATCCACCTGTTAGAGCAGTTACTGTATCTGTGAAGTCTTTTAACATTACTACTTCGTCAGCTTTAGCACTGATAACGGTTTGACACTTTAATGTTTTTGCTGCATTAGCACTAGTTGCAAAACCAAGAACTAAAGAAACAGCAAATATCATTGAAATGATTTTTTTCATTATTTTCCCTCTTTGTTTGTTAAATTTAACGTGCGCATCAAACCAGAAAAATTAACTTGATACAAGTGACAATTGTCAAATATGAGTGTAAAAAAAGATTAAACAACAAAAATTAAAAAACTATTCAACTATAAATGGAAAATTTTGATTTTATCATTATTGGTGCTGGATCTGCTGGATGTGTGTTGGCTAACAGACTTTCAGAAAACCAAAATCATAAAATTTTGCTTCTTGAAGCTGGAGGAAAAGATTCTAACCCATGGATACATATTCCTGGTGGTTATTTTAAAACCATGCACAATCCTAAAACTGACTGGTGCTTCAACACTGAAAAGGAACCAAATTGTAATAATAGAGAAATGGTTTACCCAAGAGGTAAAACTTTAGGAGGGAGCTCATCAATAAATGGAATGCTTTATATAAGGGGACAATCTAATGATTATAATTATTGGAGACAATTAGGAAATGTTGGGTGGTCATGGGAAGATGTATTACCTTATTTTAAAAAATCTGAAGATTTTCAGTTTGGAGAGAACGAATTTCACGGATCAGGTGGTCCAATAAAAGTTGAAAAAATTAGAGCTACTTTCAAAGTATTGGATTTATTTTTAGAAGCTGCGGAGGAGTTTGGTTATAAAAAAACTGAGGATTTCAATACTGGAAATAATGAAGGTATGGGTTATTTTCCCTTTACAGTAAAAAATGGTTTTAGATGTAGTACAGCAGTTGGTTATTTAAATCCTGTAAAAAATAGAAAAAATTTAAAAATTATTACTAATGCTCATATTAAAAATATTAATTTTGAAAATAAAAAAGCAATAAGTGTAAATTATTGGATTAATAATAAATTATTTTCTGTTAAAGCAAACAAGGAAATAATTTTAAGCGCTGGAACAATAGGATCACCACATATTTTACAAGCCTCTGGAATCGGTCCTGGTAAACTTTTAAAAGATAATAATATCGAAGTTATTAAAGATCATGCTGATGTAGGTTCAAATCTTACTGATCATTTAATGTTAAGACCAGTTTACAAAATAAAAAACTTAGAAACACTAAATGATATTTATTACAGTATTCCAAAAAAAATATTAACTGGATTAAAATTCTTATTTTTTAGAAAAGGACCTTTAACAGTTGGGGCAAGTTATGCATGTGGCTTTATAAAAAGTGATCCTCATCTTGAAACCCCCAATTTACAGTTTCATATATCTCCTGCTAGCACTGATGTTTTGGGGAAAGCTTCTTTGCATAAATTCCCAGCGTTTACTCCCACTATAACTAATGTAAGACCAACAAGCAGAGGTTCAATCGAATTAAAATCACCTGACACAAGAGTATCACCAAAAATTAAAATGAATTATTTATCAACAGAAGAAGATAGAAAAATAGCAGGAAAATCTTTAAAAATTGTTCGTAACATCGTAATGAATTCAAAAGCTTATAAAGAATATGAACCTGAAGAATTAAGACCTGGTATTAATATTACTGATAATGAAGCACTTGCTACAGAAGCTGGTAAGTTTGCTAATACTATATTTCATCCCGTTAGTACTTGCAGGATGGGCAAAGATGGAAAGGCAGTTGTAAGTGATAGACTTATTGCACATGGTTTATCTAATTTAAGAATTGTAGATGCATCAGTTATGCCTCACATAACTTCAGGAAATACTAATGCACCAACTATTATGATTGCCGAAAAAGCAGCTGATATGATAATAGAAGATAGCAAACTATGAGTGAACAAATAATTATTTTTTCTCAAATTGTATTTATTGATCTAGTCTTAGCTGGTGATAATGCAATTATAATTGGAATGGTTGCTTCTCAATTTCCACCTGACGAAAGAAAAAAAATTATTTTTTGGGGAATTGGTGCAGCTGTAATTTTAAGAATTATATTAACTCTACTTACTGCTTATTTGCTACAAATAACGGGATTAAGATTAATTGGTGGTCTATTACTGTTATATATCTGCTATAAACTTTATACTGATGTAATTAAAAAATCTTCAACAGATAAAGAAAAAATAAAAGTAGAAAATTCTAGTTTTTGGAAAGCGATATGGACAGTTTTAATTGCAGATTTTACAATGAGTCTTGATAACGTATTGGGAGTTGCGGGCGCTGCAAAAGATCATTATGGGCTTCTTGTTTTTGGTCTAGTATTATCTATAGCCTTAATGGCTACTGCTGCAACTTTAATATCTGGGTGGATAAAAAAATATACTTGGATAGGTTGGATTGGATTATTTGCAATACTAGTAGTGGCAATTGAATTGATCTATACTGATTTAAAACTATTCTTATAAAATGTATTTAAAAAAATATAATTTAAAAAATAAATATGCACTAGTTACGGGAGCCGGAAAAGGACTAGGAAAAGCTTGTGCAATTGCTCTTGCAGAGGCAGGATGTAATTTGATTATTATTAGTCGAACAAAAAAAGATCTTGATGGTGTTTCAAAAATTGCAAAGAAATTAAAAGTAAAATGTAAATCTTATACGTGTGATGTTACAAATTATTATGAAATCAAAAATATAATAAATGAACAAACGAGAATTGATATTTTGGTTAATAATGCTGGAAATAATATCCCTGAACACTTTACAAAAGTTAAAACAAAAAATATGGAGTATCTTGTTAAGGTTAATACTATAGCTACATTTAATATTGCCCAATTATGTGCAATAAAAATGATGAAATTAAAAAATCGTAAGAAAATTGGAGGCTCTATTATTAACATGACGTCTCAAATGGGTCATGTTGGAGGACCAATTAGAAGTGTCTATAATATGAATAAATGGGGCTTAGAAGGTCTAACAAAAGGTATGGCTTTAGACCTAGCAAAATACAATATAAGAGTAAATGCAGTGGCACCAACATTTGTCGTTACACCAATGACAAAAAAATTTCTGAAAAACAAAAAATTTAAAAAAGAGACTTTAAATAACATTCCACTTGGTAGATTTGCAGAAATGTCAGAAATAGCTTCCACTGTAGTTTTTTTAGCATCTGACGCTGCTTCAATGATTCATGGAACTTCTATATTAGTAGATGGCGGATGGACTGCAAAATAATTAAATTTTTTTTATTAATTTTATTTATTTCGTTTAAATCTTATGCTGTTGAGTTTAATGGTAAATTTATCCAAGGTCATTACATTATAGGTAAAACAAATCCAAATTCTTCTGTCACCATAGATAAAATAAAAGTTAAGGTTTCTAAAGATGGATATTTTGCATTTGGTTTAGATAGGGAAAGAAAATATGACGTTGTAATCAAAATTACAAAAGATGGAAATACCAATACAGTTATTAAAAAAGTTCAAAAAAGAAAATATAATATCCAAAGAATTGATGGACTTGAAGAAAAAAAAGTTACTCCTCCTGAAGAAGTCTATGAGAGAATTAAAAATGAAAATAAACTTATCGCTAAGGCAAGAGAGATAAATTCTGATTTAGATTTTTTTAAGGATAAGTTTATTTTACCATTAGAAAATGCAATAATCACTGGTGTCTATGGAAGCCAAAGAATATTAAATGGCAAACCACGATGGCCACATTATGGAATTGATTTTGCTGGTGACCTTGGAACACCAATAAAAGCCATGGGTGATGGCATTGTTACAATGGCAGAAAAAGATCTATATTTTACAGGCGCAACATTAATTTTTGATCATGGGCATGGGATCTCAACTTTATATATGCATTTAGATGAAATCTTTGTTGAAAAAGGTGATATCGTAAAGCAAGGAGATATTATTGGAACAGTTGGTTCAAGTGGTAGATCTACGGGTCCACATTTAGACGTAAGATTAAATTGGTTTGGAACAAGATTAGATCCGGCAACTGTTTTGGATATAAACTAATGGGTCTTCATTTTTCAAAACAAGAATTTGCATCAAGAAAATCAAAAGTTTTAAAATCAATGAAGGAACAGAATATAGATGCTCTGCTTATGTTTAGACAAGAGTCCATGTATTGGCTAACTGGTTATGACACATTTGGTTATGTTTTTTTTCAAACTTTAATCCTCAATCAAAAAGGAAATGTTGTATTGTTAACTAGAGCACCTGACTTAAGACAAGCAAAAAATACATCCAATATAGAAGATATAAGAATATGGGTTGATAAAGATGGATCAAATCCAAGTAATAATCTTAAAATTATTTTAGATGAATTAAATTTAAAAGGTAAAAAGATAGGAATTGAATATGAAGCTTATGGGCTTACTGGGCGAAATGCATTAAGATTAAATAAATCTTTAGAAAATTATTGTTTAATAGAAGACCAGTCAGAATTAATTACTAAATTAAGAGTAGTAAAATCAAAAGAAGAAATTGTTTATGTAAGAAAAGCTGCTGAGCTTGCAGACAAAGCTTTAGAAGAAGCTTGGAAATATGCAAAAGCTGGAGTTAGTGAGTCTAAAATATTGGCTGAAATGAATAGAGTTATATTCGAAGGAGGTGGAGACTATCCTGCAAACGAATTTATAATTGGTTCAGGAGATAATGCTTTGCTCTGTAGGTATCAAGCAGAGAAGAAAATATTACAAAATACAGATCAATTAAGTATCGAATGGGCTGGCACTTATAGACATTATCATTCAGCAATGTTTAGAACTATGCTTATTGGTAAAGCAGATTCTAAACATATTAAAATGCATGAAGCATGCCTTGAGGCATTAAAAAATTGTGAAAATAAATTAAAACCAGGAAATAATGTAGGTGAAGTTTTTGACGTACACGCAAAAACTTTTGATGATCTTGGATACAATAAATCAAGAATGAATGCGTGTGGGTATTCTTTGGGAAATACTTTTTCTCCAAATTGGATGGATTGGCCAATGCTTTATACTGACAATCCATACTTAATAGAACCTGGTAATATATTTTTTATGCATATGATTTTAATGGACTCTGAAAATCAATTGGCAATGAATTTAGGTGAAACTTATTTAGTCTCAGAAAAAGGCAATGAAAGACTAGGTAAACAAAAACTAGATTTAGTAGTACTTTAATAAAGTACCTGGAAATAGATTCTCCTTATATTTTAGTTATCCACTCTTTTTTCATTTCTTCATTTAAAAATGAAGATTTAAAAGAATTGATTAGTAAAGTTTTTATATCTTCAAAAGATAGATTTAACGCTGCTTGAGTTTCAATTAAATTTTGATTTAGATATCCACCAAAGTAAGCTGGATCATCTGAATTAATTGTCACCATTAATTTTTTATCCAACATTTTTTTTAAATTATGTTCATTTAGTTTGTCAAAAATTCTTAGTTTTATATTTGAAAGAGGACAAACTGTTAAAGGAATTTGATCATTCGACAATTTTGCTACTAATTTTTCATCTTTCAGACATTGAACTCCATGATCAATCCTTTTAACATTCAGAAGATTTAACGCTTCCCATATATATTCTGGCGGTCCTTCTTCGCCAGCATGAGCAACAGTTACAAAATCATTTTCAGTTGCATTTTTAAATAAATTTTGAAACTTTTTTGGAGGGTTACCTATTTCTGAGGAGTCTAGTCCAACCCCAAATATCTTATCTTTATGAGCAATAGCCTGATCTAAAATTTTAAAACAGTCATCTTCATTTAAATGTCTTAAAAAACACATGATAATTTTAAAACTCAAGCCTAGTTCATTTTCTGCTTTTTTAAGGGCTTTATAAATTCCATTTATAACAATATCAAAACTAATTCCTCTACTTGTGTGAGTTTGAGGATCAAAAAAAATTTCAGCATGAACTATATTGTCTTCTTTACATTTTAATGCATATGCCCAGGTAAGTTCGAAGAAATCTTTTTCTTTTATTAGCACTTTTGATCCTTCGTAATATATTTTCAAAAAAGATTCTAAGTTATTAAAATTATATGCCTTTTTTACTTCATTAATATTTTTAAAAGGAATTTGAATATTGTTTCTTTTACCTAATGCAAACATTTGTTCAGGTTCAAGGGTTCCTTCTATATGCAGATGTAGTTCAGCCTTTGGTGATTTTTTTATAAATTCGTTTATATCAACATCATTCATAAACTTAATATATTGTAATTCTATACATTTTTCTATTTCCTTTAAAAGGAGTGGCCTGATGTAGCATAGATCTATTATCCCAAATAGCCAATTGATTTTTTTCCCATTCCAAACAGTACTGAAATTTTTTTTTAACCTGGTGTCTAAACAAGTATTTTTTTAATTTTATTTCTTCTTTTTTGTTTAGATTATTAAAAGATATAAAATGACCAGGACTACAAAATATACTTAATTTTTTATTTATTTTTTTTATTATTTTATGTGTAGATATTAATTCATTCTTTTGCTTACCTTTTTCTTTTTCTCTTTCCTGGGTTGTAACTGATATTGGTCCATTTGATGAATAAGTTGCTGTTAAATTTTTCAATCTTTTTTTAATGTTTTGAGGTAAACTTTTATAAGCAAGATATTGAGAAGAAAATTCAGTGTTTGCTAGACCTTTTTTAGGCACTAATTTAGATAATAACATAGTAAATCGAGGAGGTTTTTTTGTATAAATTGAATCAGTATGAAATTGCTCTCCAAAACTTGGTCCTTTGTCTGTAACCTTTCTCTCTACTACAGTTATTTTATTATATTTAGAATTTAAACCTTTTAATCGAGGATAGTCAGCAGGGGTTCCTAATTTTTTAGCAAATTTTAAATAATTGTCTGAAGATAAATTTTGATTTTTAAAATAAATCATTCCAAAATTGTTTAATGTCTCTTTTATTTTTTTTAGTTCAAGATTTTTTAAATTCTTAAGATCACATTTAATCTCTGCAGCAATTTTATTTTTTTTAGTAATTACTGTAACCATATTGATACATTTACGTTATTAGTGCATTTATTTACTAAGACTTTTTCTAATATCTTCTTCACATTGTTTCTTAACTAAATCTTTATCAAAATTAGTTGTGTTCTGTTTTTTAGCTAAAACACAGGCAGAAATAGCTTTATTAATATTGAAATCTCTATAATTGTGTCTAGCAAAATATAATAAAATTGAAGCGATAATTATAAATATTATATAATTTAGTATTTTTTTATTCATCTTAAAATTAATAAGTATATTATATACTAATAATTGTGTAATGAATAATTATGAACAGTGATAAAGATATTGTAATAACATCAGCTTTTAGAACTGCAATTGGTTCGTTTCAAGGGAGTTTAAAAGATCACAAAGCAACAGAACTTGGAACTGCAGTTGTTAAAAAATGTATGGAACACTCTAATCTTAATGGTTCAGAAGTGGATACAGTTATTTTAGGCCAAGTGTTGCAAACTGGATGTGGTCAAAATCCAGCTAGACAAGCAGCAATTAATTCAGGGATAGATAAAGATAAAACTGCAACAACAATTAATCAAGTATGTGGCTCCGGTTTGGCTGCAGTAACCTTAGGTTTTAATTCTTTAAAACTAAATGACACAAATATTGTTATTGCAGGAGGTCAAGAAAGTATGACTAATTCTCCACACTACTTAAATTACAGAATAGAAAAAAATTTAAGCGAGGAAAAATTAAAAGATTCAATGCTTATTGATGGATTAATAGATGCATACGATGATTATCACATGGGAGTAACTGCTGAAAATGTTGCAGAAAAATATCAGATAACTAGAAATGATCAGGATAATTTTTCATTAAACTCACAAAAAAAAGCAATAAAAGCTATTGGTGAAAATAGATTTAAAGAAGAAATAATTCCAATAAAATTAAAAGATCAAAAGATCTTTGACAAAGATGAGTATCCAAGATCAGACACAAATTTAGAAAAATTATCAAATTTAAAAACAGTTTTTAAAGAAAATGGCACTGTAACTGCTGGTAATGCATCAGGATTAAATGATGGTGCTGCAGCAGTAACTTTAATGAATTTTAAAACTTCTAAAGATAAAGGTTTAAAGCCAATTGCTAAAATTGTTTCATGGTCACAAAGTGGAGTTGATCCAAAATTGATGGGAACTGGCCCAATACCTGCTTCTAAATTAGCATTAAAAAAAGCCGGTTGGAATATAAAGGATTTAGATTTAGTTGAATCTAATGAAGCCTTTGCTGCACAGTCTATTGCAGTAATAAAAGAACTTGGACTTAAAGAAGATATAGTAAATGTTAATGGTGGTGCAATTGCTCTTGGACATCCAATTGGAGCTTCGGGTGCAAGAATACTGGTAACGCTAGTGCACGAAATGCAAAAAAGAAAATATAAAAAAGGTTTAGCTACACTTTGTATAGGTGGAGGTATGGGTATTTCAATGTGTGTTGAAAGTATTTAACTATATTTCTGATTTTGCTCTTAATCTTTCAAAAAATAATCTTGTTTGAACACCTAAATTTAAAATAGGACTTGGTGGTAACCAATTCGGTTTAACTCTTTTATTTATTATTTCAATTTCATTAGATTGTTGATTAGAGGCCATAATAGCTATTTGTTCGCCAAATAATGTTCCAACACCTATTCCAGAACCATTATAGCAACCAGCAACATAAATATTTTTTTCAATCATTTCAAAAATTTGAGAACTATTTCTACTTCTTGAGACAATTCCAGACCAACTATCTTCTATTAAATTAGATTTTAAATTTGGGAATCTTTTAATTAAACCTTTTAAATGTAAAAGTTTCCTTTTCTCTAGTTCGTATTTAGACATTGAATTAGGATTTTTCATTTCAGCAGTATTTCTTATTAATAATCTTCTATCCTTGGTAAAACGAATTGTAGCGCCCATGGGTCTTATTGGCAAAACTCCCCATTCTTTTGGTTTGCCAATAGATTCAAATTCTTCGTCATCTAAAGGCCTTGTCATGCTAGCAGTGAGGGTTAATGGAAAATTAAAATTTTTTTTTATATTTAGTGATTTTAAAAAACCATTAGTACAAAAAATAATCTTATTTGTTTGAATTAAATTTTTTTCAAATTGACAATTAATTAAATTATTATTTTTATTCCATTTAATTAATGGACTATTTTCATATAATTCAATATTTTTTGGTAAGATATCTATCATTGCACGTACTAGTTTTGCTGGGTTAATCAATATTCCACCTTCAGTAAAAACTGCAATTTTATAAAAACTTGTGCCCAATCTATTTTCTAGATCTTCATGATTCAATATTTTGTTATTAAAGTTTAAAGTTGATAATAATTCACTAAATTTTTTAGCTGTTGATATATCATTGATAACTGAGGAAGCGAAATATTTACCACATTCATTCCAATCACAATCAACTTGATGTTGTTTTATAAAACTTTTTACTGCTGTTATACCTAAATTATAAATTTTAACTTTTGTTTTATAATTATTAATATCTTTATTTGAAGTAAAACCATCATTTAAAGTTGTATCAACTAAATAGCCTGAGTTACGTGAGCTAGATCCTTCTCCAGCTAATTGAGCATCAACAACAATAATTTTTTTTTTTGGATTTATTTCTGATAGTTTTCTTGCTGCTGATAAACCAGTATAACCAGCGCCAATAATTAAATAATCACATTTTTGATTTTGGTTTAATGTTTTATAATTTGTGCGAGGTTGCAAATTGTTTAACCATGAACAAGAATTGTCATTTACTACTGATTTAAAAGACACGAAAATTAATTTAAATTTAAACTATTAAATATATTTAAAATACAACTATAGAGGTTTTTGTAACCTTTTTTATTTAAATGCGCATCATATATATAAAAATTGTTTAGATTGTTGTCAAAATTACAATTAAAATTATTCTTAGTTTTGCTCTTTATAAATTTGTGCGCATAAATTGTCTCATAACTTTCTTTTTTAAATAGAATTTCTTGTTTTTGTTTAAGATTAACAAAGTAAATTTTATCCTGATATTTGTTAATCAAATCTTCTATTGCCTTAAAATTCGTCATGATTTTTTTATTTTTGCTTTTATAAAAATTATTTTTTAAAAAACTATTTGGAATTTTATATATGTATAATTCTGTTATTTTTTTTTTAAAATTTCTTCTAATCTTTTTAAAAGTAATTTTTATTTCACTCTGTTCACGTTTTTTTTTCATATCTTGTAAAAAAACACTGGGATTTAAAGTATTCAAAGGAAAACCATAAAAAGTTTCTGATCCGTTGCATAATTTATAATTTTTTAAACAATTTATAGCTTGATCATTGTGAGTAAAAATTGATCTTCTAAAATCATCGCCCACATAAAGTACAAAAACATATTTTATATTTGCCTTGGAAGATAAATAATTCTCTAAAGATAAAAACTGTTGAGGACCAGTTCCTAGTATACCTCCATTAATGACTTGAAATGACTTAAAATGACCTTGAAAATTATCTATCCAGCTACTACTTCCTTGGCCCTCGGTAAAAGAGTCTCCAAGTATTAGAATTGAAGGGTGATTTTCTTTAATATTGTTTTTTTGTACTAAACCTAAATTATTTGTAATTATATTATAATCATAAACTTTTATTAGTTTTTCATCATAATAATATAAGGAAGTTTTTATATTGCTGTTTGGGTAGTATGTAAAAAAGTTATTATCTATATTTCTAAATACATTTCCTTGTTCATAAAGAATAAATTTTTTTTTATAATCAAAAGTAAAGTTTTCTTTATAATAAAATTTTTGCAAAAATATTTCTATAAATAGCAACGTTATAAATAATGATGAAAAAATTAATAATATATTTTTTTTCACAAAATATTAGTCTAATTCAAATTTTTCTTGATATTTTTTTTTAAGTGATTGGTCTTGCTTTTTTTTTTCTAAATAAAAGTTTCCAATCACCAAATTATCAAGCTCGGTTCCCATAAAGCAGTTAAATGCGTCTTGTGGTGTATTGACAATCGGTTCACCTCTTACATTAAAAGATGTGTTTACAATTACCGGACAGTTGGTTTTTTCTTTAAATTTTTTAATTAATTTATAATATTTTTCATTTGTTTCTTTGTGAACTGTCTGAATTCTAGCAGAATAATCTACATGTGTTACAGCTGGTATATCTGACCTTTTTATGTTTAATTTATCAATACCAAATAATTTTTTTTCTTTCTCTGTCATTTCATTTTTTTTTTCATTTTTTATATCAGACACTATTAACATATATGGACTATCATCATTGAGTTCGAACCACTCACCTACATCTTCTCTTAGAACCGAAGGTGCAAATGGTCTAAAACTTTCCCTGTATTTAACCTTTAGATTTAAATTTTTTTGCATATCGGGAGACCTAGGATCACCTATAATTGATCTTCCTCCTAAAGCTCTTGGACCAAATTCCATTCGACCTTGAAACCATCCTATAGCATGAGAATTAGATAAATCTGATGCTGTTTTTTCTATTAACAAGTCATCTTCAAGTCGATCAAATTTAGCTCCACATTCAATTAATATTTTTTCTATCTGTTCATTAGAAAAAGAAGGTCCAAGATATGAACCATTCATATCGTCAATTTTTGAATTATTTCTTTTATTATTGAGCTCTAAAAACCAATAAGATAAAGCTGCACCTAATGATCCTCCAGCATCTCCAGCTGCTGGCTGGATCCAAATGTTATCAAATATTTTTTCTTTTAGAATTTTTCCATTTGCTACACAATTCAATGCAACACCTCCAGCTAAACATAGATTTGAAATATTAAATTCTTCTCGTAAAGATTTACAAATTTTAACCATTATATCTTCTGTTACCTTTTGAATTGATGAAGCAATATCCATATGAAATTGGGTAATTTTATCTTTTTTACTGTCTCTTGGTTTTTGTCCAAACAAGTTGTGAAATTTTTCATTAGTCATTGTCAATCCAGTTGTATAATTAAAAAAATCTTGATTAAGTCTAAATGACCCATCTTCCTTTATATGTATTAAATTTTTTTCAATTTTTTCTGCATATTTTGGTTCTCCGTATGGAGCTAGGCCCATTAACTTGTATTCTCCGCTATTTACTTTAAATCCTGTGTAATAAGTAAAAGCTGAATACAATAAACCCAAAGAATGAGGAAAATGAATTTCTTTTTTAATTTGAAGATTGCTTCCATTTCCAATAGCAACTGTTGTTGTTGCCCATTCACCTACTCCATCAGCAGTTAAAATTACCGCTTCATCAAAAGGTGAAGGAAAATAAGCACTTGCCGCATGACTTAAATGATGTTCCGAGAAAAATATTTTTTTTGAATTATTAAATGTTTTGTCATGCTGCTTTAGTAAATTTAAAAGCATTTTTTTTTGAAAAAGTTTTTCTCTTAACCAGCTTGGCATTGCTTTTGAAAATTGAGCGAAGCCTCTTGGTGCCATTGCCACATAAGTTTCTAAAAGTCTCTCGAATTTTAAAAAGGGTTTTTCGTAAAATACAATAGAATCTATTTCTGACAGTTTGATGTTTGCAAAATTTAAAACAAATTCTATAGCATTGAATGGGTATCCTGAGTCATGTTTTTTTCTTGTAAATCTTTCTTCCTGGGCCGCAGCAATTATTTTCCCATCAACCACTATTGCAGCTGCACTATCATGATAAAATGCAGAGATTCCTAATATTTTAATCACTAGAATAATGTATAAATAAATGGAGCTACAGCAGATCCTTGGCTAAGTACAATTAATCCTCCAAAAAATAAAAGAACTATAATTATTGGTAAAAGCCAGTATTTTTTTCTGATTTTTAAAAATTCCCAAAATTCTCTTATAAATTCCATATTAAAACTGATTTTTCATACTACTCGTTATATCCTTTTTTTCAATCCAATAAGTTTTATCGTTATTTTGTTTTAGATTTATCAAATCTTTTCTAAATAATTTCATTATTAGGCCTGTGGGTGTAACTACTAAAAAAAATACAATTCCCATCACTATTGGAGCGATAAAATTTCCTAAAAAAATTCCAAATCTAAACCAAACTTTGTTTAAAGGTGTAAGGATCTTTGAATTAAATATTCCTAAAATAAAAAAAATTAATGATATTATAATTAACCAAATTCTTATTTCATTGCCACTTAGAGCTGGCCACAAACCGATGGCTAAAAAAACAACAAAAAAAACCATTCCAAAACTTCGATTTGAACCAATTTTTATATCTTTGTGTTTCAAGTTAAGCTAAAGATTCTTGAGGTTTCATATCCTCTTTTTTAATTCCGGCTACTTTCACTGGTTTCTTCATAGCATCTCTTCTAAAAGGTTCGCCTAATTCTTGATTAAGAATTACTTCAATAAAAGTGGTAATACCTTTTTTTTGATCTTCACAAGATTGTTTGATTGCTTTTGTCGTTTCTTCCATAGTTTTAACAGCAACACCTTTTAATCCACATGCATTAGCTATTTTTGCATAGCTTAATTCTGGATCAAGTTCAGTTCCAACAAAGTTGTCATCAAACCAAAGAATAGAGTTTCTTTTTTCTGCTCCCCATTGATAATTTCTAAAAATAACCATTGTAATATTTGGCCATTCTTTTCTTGCACAAGAGCTCATTTCATTCATGCTAATTCCAAATGCTCCATCACCTGCAAACCCTATAACAGGTATATCTGGACATCCTATTTTTGCTCCTAATATTGAAGGAAAACCATAACCACATGGACCAAATAAACCTGGTGCTAAATATTTTCTACCTTTTTCAAATGTAGGATAAGCATTTCCAATAGCGCAGTTATTACCAATATCTGATGAAATTATTACATCATCTGGCATCCCAGCTTGAATGGCCCTCCACGCTTGTCTTGGTGACATTCTATCCTTGTCTCTTTCTCTTGCTTCTTTATTCCAAACTGTTCCTGGATCATCTTCTTCATGGTCCAAACTTGTTAATGTTTGCAACCATGCTGATTTAGTTTGATGTATTAAATTTTTCCTCTCTTCTCTTCCTTGATCGCCTGCTTTAGAAGATAATTTTTGTAATATTTGTTGAGAAACTAATTTTGCATCACCACATATTCCAACAGTAACTTTTTTTGTTAATCCAATTCTATCTGAGTTCATATCTACTTGAATTATTTTTGCTTCTTTTGGCCAATAATCCAAACCATAACCTGGTAATGTTGAAAAAGGATTTAATCTTGTCCCAAGCGCAAGTACGACATCTGCTTTTGAAATTAGTTGCATCGCTGCTTTTGAACCATTGTAACCTAAGGGACCTACTGCTAAAGGATGACTGCCAGGAAAACTATCGTTATGTTGATAACCACTACATACAGGAGAATCTAATTTTTCTGCTAGTTTTTTACAGTCTTCAATAGCTCCACCTATAACTACACCTGCTCCAGATAAAATTACTGGAAATTTAGCTTCAGATAACAATTTTGCAGCTTTACTTATTGCTTCCTCTCCTCCGCCTTGTCTTTCTAATCTAACTATTGGAGGCAGTTCTATATCTATAACTTGTGTCCAATAATCTCTTGGTACATTTATTTGTGCTGGAGCAGAACCTCTAATAGCTTTTTCAATTACTCTATTTAAAACTTCGGCCATTCTTGATGGATCTCTAACTTCTTCTTGATAGCAAACCATATCTTTAAATAAATTCATTTGTTCAACTTCTTGAAATCCACCTTGTCCCATAGTTTTATTTGCTGCTTGAGGAGTAACTAAAAGTAATGGTGTATGATTCCAGTAAGCTGTTTTTATAGGTGTAACAAGTCCTGTTATTCCTGGACCATTTTGAGCAATGACCATTGACATTTTTCCAGTTGCTCTAGTGTATCCATCTGCAATTAATCCACCATTGGTTTCATGAGCAACATCCCAAAAAGTTATACCTGCTTTAGGAAATAAATCAGAAATAGGCATAAACGCTGAACCGATTATTCCAAATGCATGTTCTATTCCATGCATCTGAAGTACTTTGATAAATGCCTCTTCTGTATTCATTTTTGCCATTTTAAAATCTTTCTATATATAAAATTTTTATTTGTTTATGAATATGATTAATATATAAGAACAAAGAAATTTCAAATAAAGAAATCGTCGCTATGGCTAATACAGATATAATTATTCATGATGAAAAAGACAATGTAGGTGTTGTGGTTATTGAAAAAATAACCCCTAATCAAGAATGTAATTGCTGGATTATGGAAAATGATAAATCTGTTAAAATTCAATCAAAAAATGAGATTCTATTAGGACATAAAATTGCAATGATAGACTTTAAAGAAGGAGATACGATTTTAAAATATGGTCATGATATTGGAAAAGTTGTTAAAGATATTAAAAAAGGTGAACATGTTCATGTTCATAATGTAAAAACTAAGAAGTGGTAATAATATGAAAATCCCAAAAAGTTTTTTAGGCTACAAAAGAGAAAATGGAAGAGTTGGAACAAGAAATCATGTTGTAATTCTTCCTGTTGATGACATTTCAAACGCATGTGCTGAAGCTGTTGCTAATAATATAAAAGGTACATTTGCTATACCTCATGCTTATGGAAGATTGCAGTTTGGTGCAGATTTAGAATTATTTTTTGATACAATGATAGGTACTGGAAAAAATCCAAATGTAGCTGCTTGTGTTGTCATAGGTATTGAACCTAAATGGACTAAAAGAATTGTCGATGCGATAGCTACTACTGGAAAACCTGTCGAAGGTTTTAGTATTGAAGGAGCTGGAGATATCAAAACAATAATGACCGCTTCTAAAAAAGCCCAAGAATTTTCTCAGTGGGCTTCGGAAAAACAAAGAGAAGAATGTCCTTTAAGTGATTTATGGATATCAGTTAAATGTGGAGAGTCTGATACAACATCAGGAATGGCTGCTAACCCAGCGGTTGGAAATTTAATGGATAAATTAGAGCCTTTAGGAGTTCATCTTTGTTTTGGTGAAACTTCAGAATTAACTGGTGCTGAAAAAGTTTGTGCAACACGAGGTTCAACACCTGAAGCACAAAAAAAATTTATGAAAACTTGGAGTGATTATAATGATTTCATTCTGAAAGAAGCTACAAACGATCTTTCAGAAAGCCAACCTACAGCTGGAAACATAGCTGGTGGCTTAACTACAATTGAAGAAAAAGCTTTTGGTAATTTTCAAAAAATTGGATCAAGAAAATTTATTGATGTATTAACTCCTGCCGAGGAGCCTAAAAAAGGCCCTGGATTGTATTTTATGGATACTTCCTCTGCTGCTGGAGAATGTTTAACTTTACAAGCTGCAGCTGGTTTTAACATTCATCTGTTTCCAACTGGTCAAGGTAATATTATAGGTAATGCAATTGAACCTGTAGTTAAATTAACGGGAAACCCAAGTACTGCTGTAAATATGAAAGAGCATATTGATCTTGATGTATCAAAAATCTTAAAAAGAGAAATGAATATGGATCAAGCTGGTGATGAGTTAATTAAAACAACTATCAGAGCTGCTAGTGGTCGCTTAACTTGTGCTGAAGTTCTGGGCCATAAAGAGTTTATTATGACTAAACTATTTAGAAGTGCTTAAAAATTAATTATTTACTTTTAGCAACTTGCATATTTTTTCTTAAGTTAGAAAAAAATCTTCTTAATATTGCAGCACCAACTCCCAAAATAAGAGCTAGCAGAATCGACAACATTCCATAAAGTACTGGAACATTTATTGATATGTCTTTTATAAATTTTGCAAAAGGACTTAAGTTTTTGGCGCCATTGTTATTTACAACTTCTAGGGTTTTCTCTGCAAAAAATGCATCATAAGCAATTGCTATACCTACTAGCAATAACAGAGCTGCTAAAATAGTTTTAAATTCAGAGCTATCAACTTTTTCACCAATTTTTTGTCCTACCTGGACACCCAGAATGGAACCACAAATCAATATCATTACAAGCATAAGATCAATTGAACCATAATTAAAAGCATGAAGAACAGTAACAATTGCACTAACAAAAATTGTTACAAACAAAGAAGTTCCCGGAATCAGTCTTGTAGGCATTCCTATTATATAAATCATTGCAGGTACCAAAATAAATGCGCCACCAACACCCATTATTGCAGCTATAAATCCCACAACAAGACCAATAATAATTGGTGTAAAAGCACTTTCATATAATTTAGATTTTTTAAATCTCATTCTAAATGGTAAACCGTGTATCCAATAATGATAATGAAGTTTTTTTCTAACAACAATTTTTCTTCTTGCTCTATCAATTTCTGTAACTCCTTGAACAAGCATTATTGTTCCAATTATTGCTAGGATATACATATATGATAATGAAATGACTATATTAATTTTACCAATATCTTGGAAATATGAGAATGTTATAATGCCAAAAATTGTTCCAGCCGCACCACCTATGACAATCATAAATCCCATTTTATAATCTAAAGTACCTTTTAAATAATGGGTGGTTGATCCTGAAATTGATGTACCTAAAATATTATTTGCTTCATTAGGAACTGCGTAAGCTGGGGGAACACCTAAGAAAATTAAAAAAGGAGTCATTAAAAAACCTCCACCCACACCAAACAAGCCTGAAAGAACACCTACTACTAAACTAAGAATAAATATTAAAGGAAGGTTTACATAAACTTCTGCTATTGGAAGAAAATACTCCATATTTACTAACTATTCTTCTAAAATATTAATGTCAACTATTTGATTAGATATTAAAAAAAGTTCCAAAAAGAATTAGTCCCCAGTACGCTGCTAAACCAAAATAAATCGCTGATTTTGCATTAATAAATGATTGAAAATTTGGAAGTTGCTTAACAGAAGATTTAATATTTTTAAGAAAATTGTTAAGCATAATTAGGAATTACACCCGGTTTTAAAATTTTGCAAGTAATTTTTAAAAAATATTTAAAAATTTTTAAAAGATTGTGGCTCCAAAAACTTTAATCTCTTCTCCCTCTTCCCCTAGAACAAGACGTCCTAAAAACTCCCCAGGTATCTTGGTGCTAGTCTGCTTATATAGTATCGTGACATATAAACCTCTTCTAATGCAGCCAAATGCCTTACAGCCTTCTGACAATGTCGATATAAGTTCATTGTTAGCCCATTGTTTACCGAGCTCGACTTCATTAGCTCCATAAAGCATCTGTGATGAAAGATCTTTAGTAAAACTACCATAGTCTTTTATATTTGATGATCTGACTAAATTGGCCCAAATTGGTTCAGCAACTTTGATTATTTCTTCGTCAGACTTATCGATAATGCTCATTAGATTGATATAATATTTTAAGAAGCTTGTTTTTTCTCTTTTTCATCTACAATGTGATAAACAGGCACCTTTTCTAAAGTAAATTTACCAGTTTTTGGATCTCTTCTTGATACTGTTAAACAATGCCAATTTTCATCATCTAGTTTTAAATGATCACCTCTATAATAGTAACCTGGCCAACGTGTTTCCTCACGAAACATAGTGTGCTCAGTTACACATTGTGAAGTAAGAGCTCTATGTTTCAGCTCCCAAGCTCGCATTAGCTGATGATAGTCTTCAGCACCAACATTTTCCAAATCTTCTTGTAGCCACTCAAGTAGCTCTAGGCCTCTTTTAAGCATATTAGCATTTGTCATATAGTTAGTGGCTATACCACCTACATATTCATCCATAATTCTTTGAAGTCTTTGAAGTCCTTGGATTGGAGAAATATAGCTTGGGGATACTGTTCCTCCGGTAATTTCATTTCTTCCAACAGTATAATTCTCTAATGGTTTATAGATAATCTCTTTAAAATTTTCACATTGAGCATCTGATACTTTAAGGTCTTCAGCTTTTTTATCTTGTATATATTTTACTGCAGCTTTTGCAGCTAAACGTCCTTCTGTAAAAGAACCAGATGAAAATTTATGAGCACTGCCGCCTACTGTATCTCCAGCTCCAAAAAGACCTTCTACAGTTAACATTCTATTATATCCCCAAAAATATTCTGGAGGTGAAAGATCTTCTGGACCACTCACCCATGCACCTGAACAGGTAGCATGTGAACCCATAACATACGGTTCTGATGTAGTTAATTCAGGATTTGTATATTTTGGATCAATATTTTGTGATGCCCATACAACTGCCTGTCCAACTGTCATCCCTAAGAAATTTTCCCAACCAACTGTTTCTAAATGTGGGTCTTGAAAAGCTTCTGTAGTTACCATATGAATTGGTCCACCTCCTGCCATTGTTTCTTGAATAAAGGCATGATTACGTAAACAAGTCGGTGTTGGATGATGATCTATGTATTCACCAACCATTTCTTTAGTATGTTCATACCATTTTTTTTCATAATTCTCTCCATTGGCATTTTGGGTATAAGTTTTTAAATGTAAAAAATATGCACCCACAGGTCCGTACCCATCTTTAAATCTACATAAAACAATTCTATTTTCCATTTGGGTCATTTTAGCTCCAACTGCGATTGGTAATGCGTAAGCAGATCCATTACTCCAGGGTGCATACCAAGTTCTACCCATTCCTTCACCAACAGCTCTTGGTTTAAATATATGTGATGCTCCACCTGCTGCTACTATTACTGTTTTTGCTCTAAAGACATAATAGTCTCCAGTTCTCATATTAAATCCTACTGCTCCACCTACTCTATTCTCTTTTGTTTCATCCATAAGAAGATGGGTAATCATAATTCTATTATATATTTTATCAGCAGATTTTTTTGCTGCTTCTGCAACAATTGGTTTGTAGCTTTCTCCATGAATCATTATTTGCCACTTACCTTCTCTTAGATAACGTCCAGTTTTTTCATTTTTCATCATAGGCAAACCCCATTCATCAAACATATGAACTGTTGAGTCTACGTGACGAGCCATATCATAACCCAGATCTTCTCTAACCATACCCATTAAATCGTTTCGTGCGTACCTGACGTGATCTTCAGGTTGATTTTCATCCCACTGCATACCCATATAACAGTTGATTGCATATAGACCTTGAGCAACTGCACCGCTTCTATCTATATTTGCTTTTTCGGCACAAATAATTTTTAGATCTCTTCCCCAGTGTCTCGCTTCAAAAGCTGCACCAGTTCCAGCCATACCGCCGCCTACTACAAGAATATCACAATCTTCAACTATAGTTTTTCTAGCCATTAATAATAAACACCTTTTTTAAAAGCACTTTTTTCTACTTTTGGTAATTCTTTTTTTGTATTTAATCCCTCTGGTTCTGAATAGAGAATTTGAGAATTTATTTCTCCTTGATTTGGTTTATCACCATCTGCGAGTTTTGGAATAAATTTTCCCCATGGTTTTGTTGTTATTGGAGAGACAAAGTCTTTTACTGTCCCATTTCTAAATTTTATTTTCCAAGAAATTGTTCCTTTTTCTTCTTCTCTTCTAACTCTTACACTGTGGCCCATAGGAGCAAAGTCAGCATAGCCTCGAACATCTATTGCATGGTTAGGACAAGCTTTAACGCATGAATAACATTCCCAACAAAAATTTGGTTCAATATTTTTTGCACGTCTTATAGTTTCATCTATGTGCATAATGTCTGAAGGACAAATATCTACACAATGACCACAACCATCACAACGAGTCATATATACAAAAGTTGACATAATTTATTTTATTCCTTTCAAAATCATTTTAATAATGTTTTGGATTCTCTCTACTTATACCTAATCCAAATTGTTTTGGGGCATCTGCTTCGGGTGGCAAATTGTCTCTGGAACCGTCAGCTTCTGCTAAATTTTTCTGTATCGCAGCTCCTGGTTTATAAAACATATGTGCAAATTTAGACCAATATACACCTCCAAATAAAACAAGATTTGATACAATAAATAAAACTAAAAATACTTTATCATCCCATCTATCATTTAAATTTAATGATTGTAAATAAGACCAAATTAGACCTGTTAAGGATGATGCAACAAGAGCAAGAACAAATAAATCTGCTTTGATAATTCTATACCAAGGTTGAGCTTCCGAATAAACATCTACTCTTAAAAAAAACCAAAACCAACCTCCTCCAACAACTGTCATAATAGCTCCAACATGCCAAATGATAGGCCAGAAAGATGGTGTATTTGAAGATGGACTTGAATAACAAAAAATCATTATTGCTGATCCTACCCAGAATAAAATTGTTCCATACATTCCAAGTAGATGAGCGGCTCTTCTTTTGCCAGCTCCAAGTTCAGATGTAGTGGCAATATCGCTTACTATTGTTTTTGAAATTACAGATATTCTTTCCCCTGTGCTTAAGGTTTTTGTAGCAGATAATTTTGCTTTTTTTGCATTTTCAAAAAAATATTTAACATTTTTTTTATGAATAATGTCAACAAGTGTGCCAACAACAATTAAGATAACCATTAAAACAACAAAAGACTGCATAAATATTGGAGATACAGTTTCGGCTAATGTTGCAAATGGATTAACAGATAGCATATGATTTTTCCCTTTCGAATAAAGTATTTAGTATAGTTAACAAAATAGATCAACCTTCGAATCTAGTAATTTAGTATCGTTAATAAATGAAAATTTCATTATCTATTGTTTAATATTAACTTGGTTTTTGTAAATTTTATCAAGTTTTTTATATATTTTAAGACTTTTTCTTAACCATAAATTGTTATCTATTGATGAAACAGATATTATTCCTTTTCCAGATCCTACAACTAAGATTTCATCAAAACTGTTAATATTTTTTATAAATATATTCTTGAATTTTATCTTAACCTTTCTACTTAAAAACTTGATTGTTGTACCCTTGTAGCAATCGGAATTAGGAGAAAATATTTTATTGCTTTTAACGAACAATAAATTGGATGTACCAGTTTCTAATATTTTGGTTCCTTTATAAAGTGCTATATCAAATTTTGTAACGTCTAATTTACTTAGTATTTTTAAAATTTTTTTGTATTTTAAATTTTTATAAGCAGCATCTACTCTTTTATAGTTTACTAGCTTAAGTTTGAAATTAGATTTGGGTATTGACCTTTTACGTAAAGAAATAGAAATAATTTTATTATTTGAAGCAACTCTTAATAAATGGTCATAATTTTTATTTTTTTTTAAATTTAATTTAATTAATTTTAAAATATTTTTTCTTAAATTTTTTTTTCTAATATTATATTTATTTAATGATTTGATTAAATTATCTATGTGAGTTTTATAGAATAGAATTTTTGCGGATCTACCTATGACACGCATCGTAGTAAAGATACCATACCCATTCCAAAGATCGTTAAATTTAATTTCTTTAAGATCTTTATGAAGATAAGATTTTTTTAATAATAAAGTTACCATTTTCTGTTAAAAAAGATTCTGGATGAAACTGAAAACCATATACATTATTTTCTTTATTTTCGATAGCCATTGGAATATTTGATTTAACACATCTCATCGTTATTTTTATATTATTTGACTTATACGGTTCATACAATTTTAAAGAATGATAGCGTCCAACTTTAAATATTTTATTTTTTTTAAATAATTTACTTTCATTTGTTACTTTTACTTTTGACTGATAGCCATGGAAAATATTTTTTTGCTGTACTATTTTACCTTTTTCATTAAATAAAATTTGCTGATAACCAAGACAAATCCCTATAATTTTCTTTCTCCCTTTGTATTTTTTATAAATTTTTGATGTTAATGGATAATCTTTTGGTGACCCTGGTCCAGGAGACAAAACAATTGTGCTAGATTGATCTAACTTTTTTTTATTAATATTGAAATAATTAGAGCAATAAACTTTATCAAACTTCGAAAATTGATGGACGACATTCCAGGTAAAAGAGTCTTGATGATCAATTATATAAATCATTTATAAAGTTCCAATAAAGATTTTGCTTTTATAAAGTTTTCATTAAATTCTTTTTTGGACGAGCTGTCTAAAACAACACCAGAAGCTGCTGAAATTTCTGAAATATTTTTATAATTTAAAATTGATCTTATAATTATATTAAATTTCATATCTTGATTAAATTTGATGTATCCGAAACTGCCTGTGAATATATTTCTATCTTCTGTTTCTTGATTGTTTAAAAGCTCTAGAGTTCTAATTTTTGGACATCCAATAACTGAACCTCCTGGCATCATTGACTTAATTATATTTTTTGGAGTAGTATTTTTTTTTAATATTCCTTCTATTGATGTAACGTAATGAAAGAGGTGTTTGTATTCTTCCACATATTTTTTCTTCAATATTTTCACTGATCCTGGCTTGCATATTTTTGATAGGTCACTTCTTTCCATATCAACAATCATGTTGTGTTCTTTCGTTTCTTTTTCATTATTTCTGAAAAAATTTAGTGCTTTAATTTTGTTAATTTTTTTACTTTTTTTAAGTGTTCCAGCAATAGGTTTTGTAATTATACTATTCCCTTTCTTGTCAATAAGAGTCTCAGGCGAACAACTTACTATTGAAAATTTTTTATCTCTTATCATAAAAGACTCAGGCGATGAATTTATTTTCATTAATTTCCAAAAAAAATTGACTGGGTTAATTGTTGATTTATTTTTATATTTAGTGCAAATTTTAATTTGGTACGTCTCTCCTTGTCTTATTTTTTTTGAAAATAAATCAAATATTGTTTTATATTTTTTATAATTAATATTTGTTTTAAAGGGACTTAAGATTTGGGTTTTGTTAAAAAAACTATTGAACTTATGTTTTTTTACTGAAGATATTATTTTTATATCTTTTCTTATCTTTATTAATGTTTCTGGTTTGTAAAAAATACCTTTATAAAAATTAAGTTTTTTTTGATTTTTAATTTTAATATTTAGTAAATTGCAAAGAATTTCATATCCAAAAAAACCTATTAAAAGATCTGTCTCTTTATTAAATTTTTTACTCTTAAATGAACTAAAAAAATTATTTATATTGTTTTTTGTCAATACAATTTTTTTTGAAAAATCAGTATAAAGATTATAACCATCATGAACTTTATAAATTATCAAGGGCTTATCAGAATGATATAGCCTTTCTAAATAAGGATTAAATTTCAGATGTTGCGAGCTGTTTTCTTTCAATTGCTATCTCTTTTATAGGTAAATGTATCAAGCCTGCAAATAAAGATAAAGCGATAGAAATGTACCATGCATAATCAAGTGAACCATATAAATCATGGAATAAACCGCCAAGGTAGGCACCTAGAAATGATCCAACTTGGTGACTTAAAAAAACAAAACCATATAATAAAGACACATATTTAGTTCCAAAAATATGACTTACTATAC
>CACFVG010000014.1 GCA_902569725.1 uncultured Pelagibacteraceae bacterium
AAACAATTAAATTTATCATCAACTGAAAGAGAATTGGTAATAAATAA
The DNA here is from genome assembly GCA_902569725.1 of uncultured Pelagibacteraceae bacterium. Lineage (GTDB taxonomy): Bacteria > Pseudomonadota > Alphaproteobacteria > Pelagibacterales > Pelagibacteraceae > Pelagibacter. Next base: position 48 of record CACFVG010000014.1, read on the forward strand.
AGTATCAAAATTTAAATTTATAAATAAATTGTATAGAAATCAAAAAATATCATTTAAATTAAATAATTCTAAACCAATTAAAGTTATTGGGATATCAATTGAGAAATCAAAAACAAAGACTATTGTTTTTAACCGAAAAGATAGTTTAAATAAATTTGAGCATAGAGAAATAAGTAAAAATTTAGATCAGAAAATTATTTACAAAGAGTCAATAATCAAAAATAGTTTATATTCAAGTGCAATTAAAGTTGGGATAGAGCCAAATATAATAATTGAATTTGCAAGAATATATGGGTTTCAAATTGACTTTCAAAGAGACATTTGGAAAAATGATAGTTTTCAAATATTATATGAAACCTTTTTAGATTCAAATAATAAAGTTTTAGATACCGGAAAAATTTTATATGCTAACTTAATTCTGCAAGGTAAAGAAAACGATTTGTATATTTTTAAAACAAAAGATGGCTATGAACATTTTGATCAAGCAGGAAGAAGCATAAAAAAAAGTTTAATGAAGACTCCTATTAATGGAGCAAGACTTTCTTCAAACTTTGGTATGCGTAAACATCCAATACTTGGATACAATAAAATGCACCGTGGAACAGATTTTGCTGCTCCTGAAGGAACTCCTATTATGGCATCTGGAGACGGAAAAATTATAAGAGCTAGATGGTGTGGTGGAGGTGGAAACTGTATAAAAATAAAACATAACTCAGTCTACAGTACTGTTTATGCTCATTTAAAAAATTTTGCAAGAGGCATAAGGGAAGGAGTAAGAGTTAATCAAGGTCAAATAATTGGATACGTAGGGTCAACAGGAATGTCAACTGGACCACATTTACACTATGAAGTAATTATTAATGGAAAAAAGGTAAATTCACAAACATTAAAATTGCCATCAGGCAAAGTGCTTAAAAAAAAAGAAAGAAAACTTTTTGAAGTTAGTAAAATTAAATTAAATGTATTGAAATCAAAAATAATTAGCTCTCAGTAGAAGTTGTTGTTTCTAATAATTTTGAATCTTTTCCATTTTGATTATTTTGGTCTTGGTCTTTTTCGTCATTAACCTTAGTTGATTCTTTTGATATTTGCTCTTTATTAAAACGAGCATCCTTTTCTTCAAGAACTCTTATAAAGTGCTCTGCATGTTGAAAGTAGTTTTCTGATAAAATTTTATCTCCACTTGAAAGAGCTTCTCTTGCCAGACTAGAGTATTTTTCTATAAGCTTAGATGCATTATGATTGTTTCTGCCTGCATTTTTTCTAAAAAAATTTGAACCATTTTGTAAATCATTTGCAGTTTTTCCATTTTCATTTCTATGATTATTTCTATCTAAATGATTTTTGTACCTATTTCTTCTAAAATTGTTCCTAAAATTCCTCATTATTTGGGCTTATGTTTTAAATTTTTGTAGATACTATACATCTGTTTTTGCTGGATAAGTCTTTAACTATCCTCGTTTTGTAGAAACCATTTAAGTTTAAAATTTTTAAAGTCTCTCTTGTTTGATTTATTCCTATTTCCAAAAATAATTTACCTTTTTTTTTTATCAAATTTGAACTTTTTTTTATTATAAGCCTAATTTTACAATAACCATCAACCCCTCCATCTAAAGCAACTTTAGGCTCATGGTTTTTTATATCTTTATCCAAATCATTAATTTCAAGTTGTTTAATGTAAGGAGGGTTAGATATTATTAGATCATATTTATCTCTACAAAAATTGTCAATATCAGAGTTCAAAAATTTAATTCTATTATCAATGTGTTGTATTTTTGCATTATATTTTGCTAATTTTACTGCTTTTTTTGAAATATCTATACCAACACCTGAACATCTTTTTCTTTCTTTAAGTATTGAAATTAAAATACATCCAGATCCTGTGCCAATATCTAAAATTTTTTTTGAAGAATTAATATCTAATTCATCTAAAACTTGCTCTATTAGAGTTTCAGTGTCTGGTCGAGGTATTAATACATTTTTATCCACTTTGAATTTACTTTTCCAAAAATCTTTATAACCACTAATGTAAGCTATGGGCTCATTATTACTTCTTCTTTCAATTAAATTATAAAAGTTTTTTTTTTCTTTATTTTCTACTCTTTTATCTAGGTTTAAAAGTAATTGAGACCTATCTATTTTCAATGTTAATGACAATAAAATTTCGCTGTCTAAATTAAAAGATTTTATATCATTTAATTTTAATATTTTAGAGCCATGATTAAGTATTTCTTGATATTTCATCTTAATTTAATTTATTTAATTCTTCTTCCTGTGCTTGAAGAGTTAAGCTTTCAATCATTTCTTCAAATATTTCTCCCTGCATAAATTCTTCAAGTTTATGCAGAGTAAGATTTATTCTGTGATCAGTAACTCTTCCTTGTGGAAAATTATAAGTTCTAATTCTTTCTGACCTGTCTCCTGTTCCTATTTTGCTCCTTCTATCTTTGGATCTTGCCTCGTCTAACTTTTGCCGTTCCCATTCATATAATCTAGATCTAAGAATTTTTAATCCCTTTTCTCTATTTCTAATTTGTGATTTTTCATCCTGTTGGCTAACAACAATACCTGATGGAATGTGGGTTATCCTAACTGCTGAGTCTGTGGTATTTACACTTTGTCCTCCAGGACCACTACTTCTAAAAACATCAATCCTTAAATCTTTTTCTTCAATCTTAACATCAACTTCCTCTGCTTCAGGCAGCACTGCTACCGTTGCAGCTGACGTATGAACTCTTCCTTGCGTTTCTGTATCGGGTACCCTTTGAACTCGATGAACTCCACTTTCGTATTTTAGAAGAGAATAAATATTTTTTCCTTTTATATTTGCTATTACTTCTTTTAAACCTCCAGCTTCACTTTTTGAAATACTTATTATTTCTAAATTCCATTTTTTTTTATGAGAAATCTTTTCATACATTTTAAATAAATCTGATGCAAACAAACTAGCTTCTAACCCACCTGTTCCAGCTCTTATTTCAATTATTGCATTTTTTGAATCTGCATCATCTTTGGGAAGTAAAAATAGTTTAATTTTTTTTTCGTTTGATTCATTATTTTTAATTAACTGATCTAATTCTATTTGAGCCATTTCTTTTATTTCCTTGTCACTATTAATATCATCCATTAATTTTTCTAAATCCTTTTTACTTTTTTCAAAATTAAGATATTTTTTTGCTTGGTCTATTATTTCATTAAGATCAGAATATTCTTTTGATTTTGCGGCAAATAGTTTTTTATCTATGCTTCCAGAAGATAGCTCCCCTTCCAGATTTTTGTGCTTTAATATTAACTCTTCAACTTTTTTTGATGGAATCATTTTTATTTTTTTTCAATTTCTTCAGCCCTTTTTTCCACTAACTCAACAACTTTTGAAATAATATCTTGATTGTCTAATTTTTCAGTCTGAACACCTTTTAAATAAAGCATATTACTATTTTTACCACCTCCTGTTATGCCTATATCAGTAAGCGCTGCCTCTCCAGGTCCATTTACAACACATCCAATAATTGAAAGTGTTATTGGAGTTTTAATGTGAGAAAGTCTTTCTTCTAAAATTTTAACAGTATCTATAACCTGAAAACCTTGTCTTGCACATGATGGGCATGATATTATTTTAACTCCTCTATTTCTTAGATTTAATGATTTTAAAATTTCATTACCTACTTTAATTTCTTCAACTGGATCATCTGAAAGTGAAATCCTGATAGTATCACCGATGCCGTCTAATAATAAATTTCCTAAACCTATAGAGGATTTTATACTTCCGGGAATAAAGCTTCCTGCCTCTGTAATACCCAAGTGCAAAGGATAATCTGTAGCTTTTGAAAGTTCTCTATATGCTTTTATAGATAGAAATACATCTGAAGATTTAACGCTTATTTTAAAATTAAAAAAATCTAAATCTTCTAAAATTTTTATATTTCTAATTGCACTTTCAGCTAGAGCTTCGGGACAGGGTTCTTTAAATTTTTCTAATATATCCTTTTCTAAGGAACCAGAGTTTACTCCTATTCTTATTGAACAATTATTATTTTTTGCGGCAGAAATAACTTCTGCGATTTTTTTTTTATCACCAATGTTACCTGGGTTAATTCTTAAGCAGTCTGCACCATTCTCTGCGGCTTCTATGGCTCTTTTAAAATGAAAATGGATATCAGCAACTACAGGAATCGGGGAATGTTTAGTAATTTCTTTAAAGGCATTTGTGGAGTCTTCGTCAGGACAAGAAACTCTTACAATATCACCTCCAACTTCAGAAATTTTATTAATTTGATTTAAAGTTTCTTTTACATTTTTTGTTAATGTGTTGGTCATTGATTGAACAGAAATTGGGTTGCTTCCTCCAACTTTCACATTTCCTACATTTATAACTTTTGTAGCTCTACGCTTTATATCCCTGAAAGGTCTAATACTCATTTTTTTGGTTTAATTTTCTAAATTAAATTCTTTATGTAATGCTGATACTGCTTTATTTATATTTTTTCTATTCACTAATACAGATATTTTAATTTCTGATGTCGAAATTACAATAATATTTATATTTTTTTTTGCTAAAGCATTAAACATTCTATAGGTTACACCTGGAGTGGTTACCATTCCAACTCCAACAATTGATACTTTTGATACTTTATTATCTACAATAATTTTTCTAAAACTAATTTTTTTATTTTTTTTTAGTAGTCTTTCAGTTTTAGACAAGTTTTCAGACTTAATTGTAAAAGTTAAATCAGTTTCTTTTCCATTAGACGATATATTTTGAACAACCATATCGACATTAATAGAATTTTTATAAAGTGGTTCAAATATAGCTGCTGCAATACCTGGTTTATCTTTTACTCCAATTAAAGTTACTTTTGCGTCATTTTTTGTAAAGGATACTCCACGAATAATCTTATTACTAACAATATTTTTTTTTTTAGTAATTAAAGTTCCTGAAGATTTTTTAAATGATGACCTTACATCAATATCGATTCTATTTAGCCTTGCATCTTGAATAGAGTGTGGTTGCATAACTTTTGCTCCTAATGAAGCCATTTCTAACATTTCTTCATATGAAATTACTTTTATTTTTTTTGCTTTTGAAATTGTATTTGGATCAGTTGTATAAACACCATCAACATCTGTATATATTATACATTTTTCTGCATTAAAAAATCTTGAAAGCATTATTGCGCTAGCATCCGTTCCTCCTCTGCCTATAGTAGTTATTCTGTTTGTAGAATTAATTCCTTGAAAACCTGCAACAATAGGTATCCCACCTGATTTTAAATAATTTACAATGTTTTTTTTGTATATATTTTGTATTCTTGAAGATGAATGGTTTCCCTCAGTAATAATTGGTATTTGCCACCCCATCCAAGATCTAGATTTAAAACCTAAATGATTTAGTCTTCCCGCAATTAAGGAGCAAGATACTTGTTCTCCTGAAGAAACTAAAACATCATATTCTTCAGGTATAAATTCATTAGAAATACTTTTAGATTTTTTTACTAAATCATTTGTTGCACCACTCATTGCAGAAGAAGTAACAATTACTTTATAATTCTTTCTAACATACGAAATAATTATATTGGCAACTTTTTTTATTCTATCTGTTGAGCCTACAGAGGTTCCTCCAAATTTTAATACTATAATTTTCATTGGTCTTAATATTTTTTTTTAAATAAATTATGTTGATAAAATACATCTTAATTGTAATGTCAACAATCAATCAATTATGAGCACTATAAATAAAAAAGAAATTGAAAAATTTTCAAAAATAGCTGATGAATGGTGGGATACTGAAGGTAAGTTTAAACCATTACACAAATTTAATCCTCTACGGATAAGTTATATAAAGAAAAAAATTGTCTCTCACTTCAAAATTAAGCCAAAGTCTTTACCATTAAAAAATATTGAACTTTTAGATATTGGTTGTGGTGGAGGTCTCTTGTCAGAACCAATGTGTAGATTGGGGGCTAAAGTTACTGCAATTGATGCATCTCAAAAAAATATAAATGTTGCATCATTTCATTCAAAAAAAAATAACTTAAAAATTAATTATTTATGTTCATCACCAGAAAATATAGGTTTAAAAAAAAAATTTGATGTTATTTTAAATATGGAAATTGTAGAACATGTTGAAGATTTAAATCTTTTTTTAAAAAAAAGTTCATTACTTTTAAAAAAAAACGGACTAATGTTTGTAGCTACAATAAACAAAACTCTTAAATCATATATTTTTGCGATAATTGGGGCAGAATATATTTTGCGATGGTTACCAATTGGAACACACGAATGGAATAAATTTGTTAAACCTGAAGAATTAATAGAAATTGGAAAAGTTAATAATTTAAAGCTAGAGGAAATAAATGGAGTTAATCTAGATATTTTAAAAAATGAATGGGTTATTTCCAAAGATGACTCTGTAAATTATATAACAAAGTTTAAAAAAATTTAATTTTCATTATCATTTATCCAGGGAATAGTTTCGGTCTCAATGCCTTCTTCTGATAATTCTTTAATATCCTCGGCTGAAGCATTTCCATAAATACCTTTGGTTTTTTTTTTATTATTATAATGAATTGATCTTGCTTCATAAGTAAAATTATCTCCAACATATTCAAAATTATTTTTAATAAAATTTTTATATTCTTTTAATTTATTTTTGATTTTTAGATGTTTTTTTTGATTTAAATTGATACTCTGCTCTTTATTATTAATTATTGAGGGTGCCATTAAAGACTTTTCGATCTTAAAAGAGTTACAATTTGGACAGTTTATAAATTTAGATTTTTTTAGTTTTTCAAATTCTTTTGATGATGCGAACCAACTATCAAAATCTTTTGAACAATCTTTGCAGGATATTCTATATTTTATCATAATATTTAATTAATTATTTTAACTTCTTTAAGTTCTATAATCTGAATTAATTTCAATATATTTTTTTGTAAAGTCCATTGTATAAGATGTAAATTCTTTTTTTCCTAAATTCAAATTTACCAGTAAGTCAATTTTTTCACCTTTCATATAATCTGCTGCTTCAGTTTCATTATAAGAATTTGATAATTTTCCATTTTCAATAATTGTTATATTTCCAAATTTAATTGCTATTTTACTTGGTTTCAAATTTACATTTGCTTTTCCTATGGCCATAATAATTCTTCCCCAATTAGGATCTTCTCCTGCAATAGCAGTTTTTACTAATGGAGAGTTTGCAATTGAAAAACATATTTTTTTTGCATCTTCTTCTGTTTTGCAATTTTTTACCTTGATTGTAATAAATTTTGAAGCTCCCTCACCATCTGCAGTAACTCTTTTTGCAAGATTTAGTAGAACATTAAATAATGAGGAATTAAACTCAGATAATTTTTTATCTTTAGCGCTGTTTAAATTTGAATTCGTGACTTCTCCTGTTGCAAAAATAGAAACCATATCGTTAGTACTTGTATCTCCATCGCAAGAAATAGCATTAAATGTTTTTTGTATATTCTGTTTTAATAACTGATTTAAAATTGATGATGAAATTGTTGCATCTGTGAATATAAATCCCAATGTAGTTGCCATATTAGGAAAAATCATTCCTGAGCCTTTTGCAATTCCATAAATTTTTACCATTTTATTTCCAATATAGCACTCTTCCATTGCAAGTTTTGGCTTTAGATCAGTTGTTAAAATTCCCATAGATGCTTTCATCCATATATATTTATTTTGAGTGTATTTAATATTTTTTATTAACTCTGGAATACTTTTTTTAATTTTTTCTGTTGGAAAAATTTCTCCTATCGTTCCTGTACATCCAAACAAAATTTCATCTGCTTCAATTTTTTCAGGTTTTTCCTCATCACTTTTTTGTTTTTGTGTTAGTTTTTCTGATAGGTCCTCAGCTAAAATTTTTAATCCTTTAAAACCATCTTTTCCAGTAAAGGCATTTGCATTTCTGGTATTAATTAATAAAGCTTTAATTTTTTTTTTATTTATTTTTAAATTCCACTTAATATTTTCTGAAATTAATTTTGATTGTGTGTAAACTGATGCATAGTTGGCTCCCTTTCTAAAATAAAACAAAACTAAATCATCTCTTTGTTTTGAGTATAAATTGGCGCTTGTAGTTGATATTGATAAACCATCAATATGGTCTAGGTCTTGAAAATCACCCATTTTTGAGTTTTTATTTATTGAATTAAAAAAATTATTTATGTTAATTGCCATACTATTTAAAATTTAAATTTAGTTACTATATTAAACTCTATATTTAAATTATAAAACAATATATTTATTAAATGTTCAATCCACTAAATTTCTTATCAAAAATTATCAAACCTAGTAACCAAAAAGAGCTAGATAAATTTAGAGAAGCTTCAATAAAAATTAATGATTTAGAAGAAGAGATGGTTAAGTTGAGTGATCAGTCTTTTCCACAAAAAACTAAAGAATTAATAGAACAAATCAACAATGGAGCTTCTTTAGATGAAATACTACCTGAGGCATTTGCTTTGGTAAGAGAAGCATCAAAAAGATCAACCAACGAACGACACTTTGATGTTCAAATTCTCGGGGGAATTGTTCTCCATAAAAATAAAATTGCTGAAATGAAAACTGGAGAAGGAAAAACTTTAACTATTGCTCTAGCAGCATATTTGAATGCATTATCAAAAAAAGGTGTGCACATAGTTACAGTTAATGACTACTTAGCAAAAAGAGACTGTGAAAATATGAAAAGAATTTATAATTTTTTAGGTCTAACAGCTGGTTATATTAATAATGATCAAACTGATGAAGAAAGAAAACTAAATTATAATTGTGATATTACTTATGCAACAAACAGTGAATTAGGTTTTGATTATCTAAGAGATAATATGAAGTTCTCATTTGAGTCTATGGTTCAAAGAGGACATAACTATGCAATTGTAGATGAGATAGATTCTTGTTTAATCGATGAAGCAAGGACACCTCTGATTATTTCAGGTGGAGCAGAAGATAAGACAAATCAATATCTTTCAATAGATAAGTTAACCAAAAATTTAAAAAAGGAAGATTTTGAAATTGATGAAAAAGATAAAAATATTTTATTAACTAATCAAGGAATAGACAGTATAGAAAAAATTTTATCAAATGCAGGAATTCTAAAAAATAATAATTTTTATGATCCAGACAATTTACATTTGGTACACCATGTAAATCAAGCTCTAAGAGCAAACCATTTGTATGAAAATGGCAAAGATTATATTGTTAAAGATGGGCAGGTTGTCATAATAGATGAACAAACTGGAAGGCAATTACCAGGAAGAAGATTTGGAGATGGCCTTCACCAAAGTATAGAGGCAAAAGAAAGAGTTGAAATACAAAATGAAAATCAAACACTTGCTTCAATAACTTATCAAAACTATTTTAAACTTTATTCTAAGCTTGCAGGTTGTACTGGAACAGCAGCAACTGAATCTGAAGAATTTTTTGAAATTTATAAACTTCCCGTAATTATAATTCCAACGAATAAAAAAATGATACGAAAAGATTGGAATGACCAAATTTTTAGATCCTCAAAAGAAAAAGATGATGCAATTATAAAAAAAATACTCGAATGTAATAAAACAGGCCAGCCTTTATTAGTTTTTACAGCAAATATAAATAAATCTGAGCATTATTCTAATTTATTAAATAAAGAAAAAATAAGCCATACAGTGTTAAATGCAAAAAATCATGAAAAGGAAGCAGAAATTATTTTAAATGCTGGTAAGAAAAATTCAGTAATAATTACAACTAGCATTTCAGGAAGAGGGGTGGATATTAAATTAGGAGGCAGATCCTCTGAAAATAATAGTGAAAAGAAAGAAATTAAATCTTTGGGTGGTTTATATGTAATTGGCACTGAAAGAATGGAAAGCCGAAGAGTTGATAATCAGGCAAGAGGACGTTCTGGAAGACAGGGAGATGAGGGAAACTCAATTTTCTATGTAAGTCTTGAAGATGATTTGATGAGAATTTTTGGTTCTGATTCTATGAATAGTATACTTGAAAAACTTGGATTAAAAGATGGTGAAAGTATTGATCATCCTTGGATTAATAAAGCGCTAGAAAGAGCACAGCAAAAAGTTGAGGCAAGAAATTTTGATATTAGAAAAACTTTGCTAAAATTTGACAACGTGCTTAACGATCAAAGAAAAGTGATATTTGGCCAGAGGAACAATATAATTGTTAATAAAAATTCATTTGATTATTCAGATGAATTTCTAAATGAAATTATAATTAAATTAAAAGAATTAAAAAAATTTAATTTAACAAAAGATAAAAATAACGAAAGCTCAATTCAAATAAAATCGATTTTAGGAAAATCTTTTAACGATAATGAAATTGGTTTAATTTTAGATTTAGACGAAGAAAATTTTGAAAACAAGATTAAAGACAGATTTTTTAAAAAAAGATCAGAAAGAGAAAAAATATTAGGCAAAGATCAAGCTTTAGAATTGGAAAAAAGAATTTTATTACAACTTATCGATCAAAATTGGAAATCCCATATTCAATACTTGGAACAACTGAGAGGAGTAGTGGGCCTAAGATCATATGGCCAAAGAGATCCTTTGGTAGAATATAAAAAAGAAGCCTATTCATTATTTGAAAATTTATTATTTAAACTAAAATCTGACTTGGTTACTGTCTTATTAAATCTTGAAGTTGTTCAAGAAAAAGAAGGGCCAATTGAAAATAATAAAGTGAATGATGTTTCTTTTAAAAAAATAGGAAGAAATGAGCCGTGTCCTTGTAATTCAGGAAAAAAATACAAGCATTGCCACGGTTCTCTATGATGAGGCAAAAAAAATAGTAACTAATATTGCTAAAAATAAAAAATAAATTAAATATTTTTTCAAAAAATAAAATTTGTTAACAAATTTATCAATGATATTGGTTTTCATCATTAAGTTGTCTGATAATTTTGAACTATGTACAAAACCTTGATTTCTACCAATAGACAAAAACTTATTTTTTCTTTGTAATAAAATTTCTTCTTTACCCATATTTGAAAAAAAATCTAAATTTTTCCTTATCGAATTTCTGACATTATCTAAAATTAAATCTTTATCTCTATGGGCCCCACCTAAAGGTTCTGAAATAATTTCATCAATTATTTTTAAGTCAAAAAGATCTTTAGAAGATAATTTCATTGCTTTTGCGGCCTCTAGTGTTTTTTTTGGATCTCTCCACAATATTGTGGCGCATCCCTCTGGTGATATTACTGAATAAATTGCATTTTCTAACATTAAAACTTTATTGGAAGATGCTAAAGCTATTGCCCCTCCTGATCCACCTTCTCCAATAATTATTGATATTGTTGGAACAGTTAATTTCATACAACATTCGATTGATCTAGCAATTGCTTCTGCTTGGCCTCTTTCTTCTGCTCCTACACCTGGGTATGCTCCTGGAGTATCCACAAAAGATATAACTGGGATTTTGAATTTATTTGCTAGTTTCATTAGTCTTATTGTTTTTCTATAACCTTCTGGTCTCATCATTCCAAAATTTCTTTCAATTCTTGTTTCAAGATCATCTCCTTTTTCTTGTCCAATTACTAAAACTGATTTACTTTCAAATTTTGCAAATCCACATAATACTGATTGATCTTCACCATAGAATCTATCACCAGAAAGAGAAATAAAATCTTCAAAAAGGTTATCTATAAAATGTTTTGCTTTAGGCCTATCTTCATGTCTAGCAACAAGAGTTGTTTGCCAGGGATCTAAATTTGAATAAATATCTTTCAGTCTAGAATCTATTTCATTTTGTAATTTAGAAATATTTTGGGTGTCAACTTCTGACAAACCTTCTTGATTATAAGGGTCTTTAAGTTTATCAATCTCAACTTCTAAATTTTTAATCTCTGATTCAAAATTTAAATAATTTTTCATATTTTTCTTATAGTGTTTATAAAACAAAAAAAGGCAAGAAAATGGTAAAAATTTTAAAAATATCAATTATAAATTGACTATTTTATAGCCAAAAAGTTATACTGAATGCTTATAAAAGCTTTAGAAAATTACTATAATGAAAGAAAAATACCTAAAAATTAAAAGGTTATCAGTCTCAAAAAATTTAGCTAATTTTATAAATAAAGAATTATTGCCAGGAACAAAAATAACTAAGAAAAAATTTTGGAACGATTTTGATAGAACTATTCACGAACTTTCACCTAAAAATAGAATACTGCTTCAAAAAAGAGAAAGATTGCAAAAAACAATTGATACTCTACATATAGACAAAAAGGGAAGTCAATTAAATTTAAAACAATATACTAAGTTTTTAAAAAGAATTGGTTATTTAAAAAAAAATGGACCGAATTTTAAAATCAAAACGAAAAATGTCGATACAGAAATATCAAGTATATGCGGTCCACAATTAGTTTGTCCAGTTTCAAATGCTCGATTTTTATTAAATGCAGCTAATGCAAGATGGGTAAGTTTGTATGATAGCTTGTATGGAACTGATATAATACCAGAAACTCAGGGAGCTCTTAAAGGAAAAACGTATAACCCAGTAAGAGGTAAAAAAGTGATTGAATATGCTCGTACCCTACTAGACAAGTATATACCCTTAAAAAATGAAAACTGGAAAAACCTTAAAAAAATTCCTGAAATAAAGAATAATAAGTTATTATTAAAACTTAAAAATCCTCAACAATTTGTTGGATATAAAAAAAAATCAAATAAATTATCATCTCTCTTATTTGTTAATAATAACCTTCATATTGATATTTTGTTTAATCAAAAAGGAAATATAGAAGTTGACAATCCTGAATCACAAAGAATCCAAGACAAGATTAAAATTTATGATGTAATAATAGAGTCTGCAATATCTACTATATGTGATCATGAAGACAGTGTTGCTGCTGTAGACGCAGAAGATAAGGTTTTGGGATATAGAAATTGGCTTGGTTTAATGAAGGGTAATTTAAAAGTAAAATTTAATAAAAATGGTAAAGAAACTTCAAGACAATTATATGAAGATCGAGAATATATTTCATTAAAGGGAAAAAAAATAAAATTGCATGGTAGATCTTTGTTATTAAATAGAAATGTTGGTCATCTTATGACGACTCCGTCAATACTTCTTAAAGATGGATCTGAGTGTCCAGAAGGAATATTAGATGCATTTATCACTTCTCTTGCATGTTTACATGATTTTAAAAAAAAAGGAAATTCAAGAGTTAATTCGATCTATATAGTTAAACCAAAAATGCATGGTCCCGAGGAATGTGAATTTACTAATTTAATTTTTGACAAAGTTGAAAAAGCTTTAAATTTAAAAAAATATCAAATCCTTTGTGGTATTATGGATGAAGAAAGAAGAACTTCTGTTAATTTAAAAGAATGCATAAGAGCACTAAAAAATAGAGTATTTTTTATTAATACGGGCTTTTTAGATAGAACTGGAGACGAAATTCATACATCAATGGAAGTTGGTCCAATGATTAAAAAAGGCGATATGAAGTCATCAAAATGGATCCAAGCTTATGAAAACAATAATGTAGATATTGGTTTAGCATGTGGTTTTTCAGGAAAATGTCAAATAGGAAAAGGTATGTACGCAGCTCCAGATTTAATGGAAGAAATGATGAAGCAAAAAATTATTCATCCTTTATCCGGAGCAAATTGTGCATGGGTACCATCTCCAACTGCAGCCTCACTACATGCCCTACATTACCATGAGGTAAATGTATTTAATAAGCAAAAAGAATTGGCAAAAAGAAAACCTGCTAAACTAGCTGATATTTTAACTATCCCGATTGCAAAAAAACCTAATTGGTCTGTGGAAGAAATTAATAAAGAAATAAAAAATAATGCTCAGGGTATTTTAGGCTATGTAGTTAGATGGATAGATCAGTCTGTTGGCTGTTCAAAAGTTCCTGATATTAATGGAATTGGATTAATGGAAGATAGAGCTACTTGCCGAATAAGTAGCCAACATATTGCTAACTGGTTGCACCACGGTATATGTAGCAAAAAGCAAGTTTTGGAAATAATGAAAAAAATGGCGAAAATTGTTGATAATCAAAACCTTAAGGACCCAGGCATGAAAGGATATGCTCCTTACAAACCAATGTCGGATGACTTCAATAAATCAACTGCTTTTAAAACTGCTTGTGAACTTATTTTTAATGGAAAAACCCAACCTTCAGGTTATACTGAGCCAATTCTTCATCTTAACAGGCTGCTTAAAAAAAACTAACTTTTTTTTACTTTTTAAAACTTTGTCTATTTTTAAAGGCTGATATTAATGTACCATCGTCTAAATTTTCTATCTCTCCACCAATTGGTAGCCCTTGCGCAAGTTTCGAAATTTTTACATTAATATTTTTTAAACTATCTTGAATATAAAATGCAGTTGTCTGACCTTCTACAGTTGCACTAGTCGCTAAAATTACTTCTTCTATATCGTCTCTTTTAACTCTTTCAACTAAAGAATTTATTAATAAGTCTTCTTTTTTTTGATTGTTAGAGGATGAAATTGTTCCTCCAAGAATATGAAAATAACCTTTGTATACACTGGAAGTTTCAATGCTCCACTGATCAGCTATATTTTCTACAACACAGATTTTATTGTACTTATATTTATTGATTTCACAATTATTACACCCATTTGAGTTAGATTTTAAAGATCCACAAATTTTACATCTAAATATATTTTTATAAACTTCTGCTAAAGTCTTGGCCATAGGTTTAATTAATTCTTCCCTATTATTAATTAATTTTAAAACTATTCTCTTTGCAGATTTTGGTCCTAACCCAGGAAGTTTAGATATTAATTTAATTAATTCATCAATTTCAGTTATGTTTTGCATTTAAATTATAAAGGCCACTTAAAACCTGGTATCCCAAATCCACCAGTTGCTTTGGATATTTCCTCAGATGTTTTAGACTTTAATTGAGATTTTGCGTTACTGTGAGCTGCTTTAATTAAATCTTCGATTATAGTTTTGTCCTCTTTTAAAATGTTAGAAGATATATCTAAATTTATTATTTCCCCTTCTCCATTAAGAGTTATTTTTACAGAATCTCCTCCAGATATACCGGTTACACTTATATTCTTTATTTTTTCTTGGCTTTCTTTCATCTTAGTTTCAAGTTCCTTGGCTTTATCTAAAATATTACTAAAGTCAGACATTATTCATTATCTTTCAATTTTATATCAACTAATTCAGCATCAGGAAATTTCTCCAGTATTTTTTTATAAACATCTTCATTCTTCGCATCTTCAATAATTTTTGATTTTATAATTTCTATATTTTTTTTTTTTGACAACTGTCCAATTTTTTTTGAAAAAGCAATAATCCATCTTTGTCCAGTCCAATCATACAATTTGGAAGTTAGCTCTTTTACAAAATTTTTTTCTAAATTTTCATTGAAGGAAATTTCAATTCTTTGATCAGCAAAACTTACTAAATTAACATTTGTTTCAAGTTCATATTTTAATTTTAATTCCTTTTTTTCATTACACAATTGTATTAATTTTTCAAAATTTTTTATTTCTATTTTTATTAATCTTGGTTCAATTTTTTTTTCAGGCTTGGAACTTTCTTCCTGAGAAAAGTTTTTTATTTGACTTATTGTTTTATTTTTAATATCTAAATTATCTTCGTCTTTACTTAAATTAACTTGTTCGGCTTTACTCACATTGTTATTTAAATACTTTTCATTATTCAAGTTTGCCATATCTTCTCTTTCAAGAATTCTATCTTCCTTAAGGTATAGTAGTCTTATTAAAAACATTTCCATAGATAAGTTTTGATTTGAAACTATGTCTAGCTCACTCAAAGTTTTGATCGTAAATTGCCAAAACAATAATAAAGTTTCTGAACTTACATTTTTTGAAAGTAACTCTATTTCTCTAAATTCTTCATCATTAAGAGAAAAATTTTTTCCATCTAACTTTATCGACGAAATATTTTTAATGTAGTATAATACTTCCAGAAAATCATTTAAAAATACTTTTGGTTCAACTCCTTGGTTATATATTGATCTATAAATATTTATTACTTGTTCTTCATCTCCTTTAAATAAAGATTTAAATAAGTTTATAAGATAACTTTTATCAAAAAAACCAAATATCTTTTGTGCTTCCTTTAAATCAATTTCTGATTTTTTATTTTGACTTAATAGAGCTCTATCTAGAAGAGAAAGAGCATCTCTTACTGAACCTTCGGATATTTTTACAATTAACTTTAGGGCTTCGTCTTTTATTTTTCCTTTTTCTTTATCTTTTACTTGTTTAATAAAATTAAATAAATTAGAAGAATCTACTCTTGATAAGTCGAATCTTTGACATCTTGAGACTACAGTAACTGGAATTTTTTTTATTTCAGTTGTTGCAAAAATAAATTTTAAATATTCTGGCGGCTCTTCAAGTGTTTTTAAAAGAGCATTAAAGGCTTGTTTGCTTAACATATGAACCTCATCAATAATAAATATTTTATATTTTGCGGAAGCAGGTCTATATCTAGAAAACTCAATTAAGTCTCTCACATCTTCAACTCCTGTTTTGCTTGCAGCATCCATTTCTAGAACATCAATATGATTTGAATTGCTAATAGCTTCACAATTTTCACAAAAATCTTCGTTGCATAATTTATCAATTCCTTTTAAGCAATTTAGTGATTTTGCAACGATTCTTGCGATTGTTGTTTTTCCAACTCCTCTTATGCCTGTAAATAAATAAGCATTAGCAGATCTATCATTTGCAATTGAGTTGTAAATAACTTCTGCAACTGTTTCTTGTCCGATTAAGTCCTCAAATGTTTTTGGACGATATTTTAACGCTAAGACTTTTGAATTATTACTCATAAAAATAATTATTTTAGGAGACTAGAACCTGAGAAACTGTCTTTACGATTGCTTCCGTTAGGATCTGATCGGGTTCAAGCAGCACCCACCTCTAGCCTCCAAAATGTATTATAACAGTAAAGATTCTTATTCTACAAGAAAAGTAATTGTTTATTTATCTCTATATTTATCTGCTTCAAAAACACCTAAAACGTGCATATCATCACAGTGAAGACCTAGTTCTTCAAGCGAATTTTTAACTTTTTTTTCTTCAATATGTCCATCAAGTTCACATAAAAAGAAATAAGAAGAGAATGAATTTTTTTCAGGAAAACTTTGTAATTTAGTTAAATTTACACCATTAAGAGTAAAACTTCCCAAGGCACTATAAAGTGCACCAGCTTTACTTTTTAGTTTGAATAGTAGGGATGTAATATACTTGTTATTTTGAAATTCAGGTTGAAAAATATCTTTTTGCATAATCAAAAATCTAGTTACATTTTCTTTTTCATCTTGAATATTTGAATCTATAATTTGTAAATTATATATATCTGCACTAAGTTTAGAAGATATTGCTCCTTTCGATTTATCTTTAGTTTCAAAAACGTATTTTGCAGACCCAGCTGTATCTGCCCTGACATTTTCATTAAGTTTGTTTTTTTTTATAAATATTGATGATTGACTTAATGCTTGAGCGTGAGAATAAACATCTTTTATATCGGTTAGTTTTGCCCCAGGTAAACCTAGAAGGTTGTGATTAATTGGAAAAAAATGTTCAGCAAAAATATTTAACCTGTATTTAAAAATTAAATACTCTACTCCAATATTTCCTGTTGTTTTATTGGATTCAGGTATAATGGCTTTGACAGAGTTATCGCTATTAGCTTTATCAAAACATTCATCAAATGTTTTGCATGGAATTGTCTCACAATTTGGATACTTTTCTTTGGCACAACTTTCGCTATAACTTCCAGCAATACCTTGGTAAGCAATTTTCATTTCAGGAGTTATATTCTAATTTTTTTTTTAAAGCTAGATAATCTTCCATTGTATCTATTCCGATAGGGCAAAATTTTGCTAATCCTACGTTTATTTTTATTCCATTTTCTGTTGCTCTTAACTGTTCTAGTTTATTTTTAATTTCATTATTTGTTTGTTCATATTTAATTAATCTTTTTAAAATCTCTGGCTTATAAGCATATATTCCTAAATGATGATAAATATTTGAATTTAAATTATTTGTCTTTCTTTTAAAATTTAATGCAATTGGAAAATTTTTATCAGTAACTTTGACATCTGTAATAACTTTAACAATATTTTCGTTATTTAACTTTGACTTATCTTCAATGTTAGAAGCTAGGGTTCCTATTTCTGGTTTATTTAATTCTATCAGCTTATTTAGATGTTTTAAATCATTTATATCTATGTTTGGCTCATCCCCTTGGAGATTAATGATATAATCTATATTGTTTAAATTTAATTTTTCAAAACATTCAAAGATTCTATCAGAGCCTGTTTTATGTCTATTGCTTGTCAATATTGCTTTTCCTCCGTTCAATTTAACATCGTCTATAATTTCTTTATCTTCTGTAGCAACATAAACATCTCCGATATCAGCTTCTTTCGCTTTTTTAACTACGTGAGAAATAATTGATATTCCATTAATTTCTAATAAAGGTTTCCTGGGTAGCCTTGTAGCTGAAAGCCTTGAGGGTATTAAAATTACTGATTTGGACATTGTATTTAATGTTAATTTATGCGTCCAAGAGACGCAAATTGTATAATTAAATATTTAAGCATTTTAATAACTAACATGTTATATGAATGATATTATATACTATAAATTTAAATGAATTCTTTTGAAATAAATAAGATTATTACAGCAATTCTAGTAACAGTTTTAGTAGTTTTTGGTATTGGAAAAATATCAGATGTAATTTTTAATAAGGATGACAAAAATATTGTTGCGTATAAAGTAGAAGCTCCTGAAGACTCAGCTGTACAAACAAGTGCTGAAGCATCTGTAGATATAAATGCTTTATTAGCAATGGGCGACATTGCACATGGAGAACAGGTATTTCGTAAGTGCAAAAGTTGTCATAGTATTAAACAGGGTGGTAAAAATAACATAGGCCCGAAGCTATGGAATGTTATGTTTCGACCAGTTGGAGCGGTAACTGAATATAAATATTCAAAAGCTTTATCTTCTTACGGAAAAGAATGGGGTTGGGAAGAAATGAATGGTTTTTTAATAAAACCATCTACTTGGATTAAAGGTAATAAAATGGGTTTTGCAGGACTTAAAAATGAAAAAGACAGAGCTTCTGTAATTTTATATCTAAATCAAAATAGTGATAATCCTAAGCCATTACCTTAATTTTTCAAAACAATATAACAAAATACTTTTTTGCACATAGATTCTATTTAATGCTTGTTGCCAAACTTTAGATTGTTTTCCTAAAAAAACTTTATCAGAAACCTCAGAACCTCTTGGTAAACAATGTAAAAAAATCGCATTCTTTTTTGCATAACTCATAACTTTTGATGTTATTTTAAAATTTTTAAATTCTTTTAACTTTTTTACCTTATTTACCTTCTCATTCATTGATATAACCTTATCCGTAAATATTACATCGCTACTTTTTACTGCTTTGAAACAATCATTAAATATATTTACTCTTCCGCCATTTTTTTTAATCCAATTTAGTAAATTTTTATTTGGTTGATATTTTTTTGGACTTCCAATATTTAATTTAAATGAAAACTTTACGGAAGCTTCAATCAAGCTATTAATAACGTTATTATTACCGTCTCCAATCCAGCAGATTTGTAGTTTTGAAATAGATTTTTTTGTAATTTCCTCAATCGTAAAAACATCAGACAAAACTTGAGTTGGATGTGAAGAAGGACTTAATCCATTGATTATTGGAATCGTCATATATTTTTTAAATTCTTCTAACTTTTGATCACTATCAGTTCGCAACATAAATGCATTGCCAAACGTAGAAATGATTTTAGCAGTATCTTCCAAACTTTCACTGCCTTTTCCTAAATGAAGTTCGTCAGGACGCAATGTTAGTGCGCCACCATTTAATTGTTTTATTGCTATATAAAAACTCAATCTAGTTCTTAAACTAGATTTTTCAAACATTTGAATTAAGAGTTTTCCTTTTAAAGGACAGTCTTTGTCTATATCTAAAGTATTTAAATTTTTCCTTTTTCCTTTTCTCTTTTTGGCATCTAAAATTATTTTTTTTAAATTTTTACTCGAAATATCTCTTAACTTAATAAAATGCCTCATTTTATTTAAAGTTCCTTACAAACTTTTCTAATTATCTTTATTCCAAGATTAATTTCATATTTTTTTACATTAAGAGGAGGTAATATTCTAACTACATTTTCAGCAGCTCTTATTGTAAGCATCTTATTATCTTCTAATTTTTGGATAAATAATTTTTGATCTTTAAAAAGTTGTAAGCCAATTAATAATCCTGATCCTCTGACCTCTTTAATTAATTTTGGATAATCACTTTTAATTTTATTTAGTTCATTATAAAAATATTTTGATATTTTTTTTACATTCTTGAGAAATCCTTTTTCAAAAATTTTATCCAAAACAGCATTTCCAACACTCATAGCAAGCGGATTTCCTCCAAATGTTGATCCATGAGTTCCTGGAACCATTGCAGATGATACTTTTTTTGTCATTAAAACTGCACCAATAGGAAATCCACCTCCAATTCCTTTGGCTATAGGAACAATATCTGGCTTTACTTTTGATTTTTCAAATGCAAAAAAATCTCCTGACCTACCTATTCCACATTGAACCTCATCTAAAATTAACAATATTTTTTTTTCATTACAAATTTTTCTTAAATATTTGAGACATTTGTCAGGTATAGATTTAATGCCTCCTTCACCCATTATAGTCTCTACCATTATTGCTGCAGTATTCTTCTTAATTTTACTTCTAATATTTGGAAATCTTGGCTTAAATTTTCTAAATTCAATATGATCAAATCCTGGAACTTTAGGTCCAAATCCCTCTGTCATTTTTTTTGATCCACTTGCAAAAATTGCAGCAATAGTTCTTCCATGAAATGAATTTTTTATACATAAAATTCTATTTTTATATGGCTTACCTTTCGAGTAAAAATATCTTCTTGCAACTTTTATTGCTGCTTCGGTTGCTTCTGTACCTGAGTTCTGAAAAATTACATAATCAGCAAAAGTTTTTTGTTTAATTCTTTTGGCAAGCTTTTCTCCTTCAGGAATTATAAATGCATTTGATACATGCCAAACTTTGTTAGCTTGTTTGTTAATTGCTTTAATTAGATATGGATTAGCATGTCCTAGTGAATTAACTGCTATGCCTTGAACAAAGTCTAAATATTTTTTTCCGTTAGTAGCATAAAGAAAGCTACCCTTTCCTTTCTTAAAAGCAATTTTTCTTCTGTTATAATTTTTAGCTAAAGCACTCATTAATTTATTATTATGATTTTATTTTATAACCTTTTTTATAAAGTATATATGAAATAAACCAGGTTAGTATTGAAAGTATAATTAAATATATTAAGCCAAATTTAATTGATCCATCCATATTATTTATAAATGAATATCTAAATCCATCAATCATATGAAAAAAAGGATTATATTGACTTAATACATTTAAAAAAATAGGTAACCTTTCCACAGAATAAAAAGTTCCTGATAGAAAAGATAATGGAACAATAATAAAATTCGTAACAGTTGCCATATTGTCAAATTTATCTGCCCATAATCCTGCTATGAAACCAACTGCACCCATAATAAATGAACTCAAAAATAGATAAGTAAAAAAAATTAAATAGTGTTTTATTTCTATTTGAATAACCAGTGAAAATAGAATTATTGAAATAATTGAGATTATTAAAGATCTTGTTATCGAAGCAAATATTATAGCTAAAGTAACTTCTGCAGCTGATAAGGGTGCTCCAATTAAATCAACAATGTTTCCCATTACCTTGCCCATTAAAAGTGATGAGGATGAATGAGAAAAAGCTTGTTGGATAACTTGCATAGCTATTAAACCTGGAGCAAGAAACTCAATAAATGTTACACCTAAAACATTTGGTCTATCTTCGCCTATTGCTAGAGAAATTACCAAAAGAAAAAGTATTGCGGTAATTACTGGTCCTATAACTGTTTGACCTAAAACTGATAGAAATCTTAGCGTTTCTTTTAAGTATAAAGTGTATGCACCAACCCAATTAATTCCAAATCTCTTTTTACCAATTTGATATTTGTTATCTAATTCAACCATAAGTCATTATTCATAAACTTTTTTTAAAAATTTTGTTAAAAAAACCAAAAAAATACTTGTTTTTATTTGTATTGTATGTGTATCTCCATATTGTTATTAAAACAGTTAAACACACAATATATAGTATTAAATGGGCTGGACAGAAGAAAAAGTAAATAAATTAAAGGAACTCTGGGGCAAGGGTAATACAGCAAGTCAAATCGCTGCTATTATTGGAGGCATAAGTAGGAATGCGGTAATTGGTAAAGCACATCGATTAAAGTTATCAGCAAAAATTGTAAAAAGATCAAGGTCGAACTCTCAATCTAATTTATATTTTGAAGAAAAAAATAATATTCAAAAGAGAAGTAGAAAAGTTAAATTTAGATCATTACTTTTAGATAAAAATTTTGAACCTGCAAAAAATTTAAGTTTAGAAGAACTAACAGAAAGTACTTGTAAGTATGGTGAGTCAGATCCCGATAAACCTGAATTTTCTTTTTGTGGCAGAAAAACTGTAGATAAATTTTCTTACTGCCCCTTACATTTGATAGTTGTGTTTCAGCCGCGGGGTAAAAAAGAAGATTTAGATAGCGATAATGAAATACCTGAATTTATAGAAAAAAAAATTAAGTCAGCTTAAAAAGTTAAATTAACTATTTTGAATATTCCCCACCTTCTTTCCACATAAATGAATACTTTAAAATTTCATCATCAAATTTAAGTTTTGCTTCTAGCCCCATATCTGAATTTGATTTATATTCTTTTGAAAGTATATTGTCATATTTAAGCAACCGTAATTGATCTCTAGTTATTAATGGTTTTGGAAATTTCTCAAAGAAATAGGCAATTAGATTAGCAAAAATTATTGGAACAGGGATTAACAATCTTTTTTTATTAATTGAATTTAATAATTTTTTTATAATGTCTTTAAATGACAATTCTTCTGGCCCAACACATTCAATTATATTAGAACAAATATTTCTATCAATCACACTTGAAATTATTTTGCACATTTCAGTAACGTGTATTGGAGAAAATTTAGTTTTTCCATTATAATATAATGGAAATGCAGGCATCAAGCTTAATAGATTTAAAAGCCTACATGAAAAATCATCATCTACACTAAAAATTACTGATGGTCTTAAAATTGTAGATTTTGGATAATTATTAATTATTTTTTTTTCTCCTTCTAGTTTGCTTGTTGCATATTTACTATCCAGAGCCTTCTCAATTCCTAATGCAGAAACATGAATAAATTGTTTTAACTTGTGTTCCTCTGCTTTTTTTGAAAGAATACTAGGAAAGTTTGTATGAATGTTTTTAAAGCTATTTTTTTTATTTTCAAAAAGAATTCCGACAAGGTTTATACATACATCTTTATCTTTAAATAGATTATTTAATTGATTTTCATCAAATACATTTGCTTCAATTACATCTACATATCCGGGATTACCGCCTAATTTTAAGATAGCTCCTTTTGTATGAATATTTCTAGTAACTACGGTAATTAAATGATTATTTTTTGTTAATTTTCGGATCAAGTGACGACCAACCATTCCCGAACCTCCAAAGATCAATACTTTTTTCATAATCTAAAAATAGACATTATTCTTGTGTCTTTATATATATAAATTAAAAAAAAATAACATATATATATTCAAATGGATAACATCAAAATTTTTGAAAATGATTTGCCATCAGAAATTGATTTGTCTAGAGAAAAAGTAATAGGAATTGATAATGAGGCGCTCGGCTTAGTATTAGGAAGAGATCCTTTAACTTTGGTTCAATTGGGTCTTGAATCTAAACAGTTCTATTTAATTAAACTAAATAGAAAAACATATAAAGCGCCCAATCTAATTAAAGTTTTATCAAATCCTTCAACACAATTTATAATGCACTATGCTAGACAAGATTTGTTATGGTTAAAATATCACCTCAATGCAAAACCTAAAAATATTTTTTGTACAAAAGTTGCTTCAAAACTAGCAAGGACAGCTTCCTCTGTGCATGGATATAAAGATTTGGTTAAAGAATTATGTGGCAAAGACATTTCAAAGAAAGAACAACAAAGTGATTGGGGCAACCCAAATCTTACTACAAAACAAATTAGCTACGCTGCACAAGATACTGAATATTTATTTGATATAAAAGAAAAATTAACAAAAATGCTAATAAGAGAAAAAAGATTTGATCTTTTCGAAAAATGTATGAAAGTTATACCTACCCTTGTAGATATGGAAATGTCAGGTTTTAAACCGTCAATATTTGAGCACTAAAAATGAAAAAAAAAAACTTTATACCAATTGCTAAGGAAGTAATAGAAGCAGAAATTAAATCTCTAAAAAAACTAAAGTTAAGTATCAATCAGTCTTTTAATAAAGTAGTAGAAGCGATAATTAATTGTAAAAATGGTAAAGTAATAATTTCTGGAATTGGAAAATCTGGAATTGTTGGACAAAAAATTTCATCCACATTAGCATCTGTGGGCATACCATCTTTTTATGTTGACGCAGCATCATGTTCTCATGGAGACTTGGGTAAAATCAGCTCAAATGACGTTCTAATTTTAATAAGCTTTAGTGGCGAAAGTTTAGAATTAAAAAATATTATCCAGTATGCAAATAGAAATAAAAAAATAACATTAGTTAGTATAGTTTCAAAAAAAAATTCACTTTTATATAAATCTTCAGACATAAAATTACTTATTCCAAATGTTGTAGAGGCTGGACCAGGAAATATTGTTCCAACTTCATCTGCTTTAATAACTCTTAGCATAGGAGATGCTTTGGCAATATCAACTATGAATTATAGAAAATTTGGGAAACTTGATTTTAAGAAATTTCATCCAAGCGGAAGTTTAGGAGCAAAACTTAAGACTGTAGAAGATTTAATGGTTAAAGAAAAAAAAGTTCCATTTATTAAAGAGAATATATTATTGGGAAATGCACTAAAAACGATGAATAAATTTAATTTAGGAGTATTGGTTGTAAGAAATAATTTTAAAAAAACATCTGGCATTATAAGTGATGGAGATATCAAAAGAATATCAGAAAAAAATACTAATATAAAAAATCTTATTACTAAAAACATTATGAAAAAAAATCCTATAAGTGTAAATAAAGATATGCTGGCTACCCAAGCTTTATCTATAATGAATTCAAAAAAAGTTACATGCCTATGCGTGCATAATAAAAAAATGAAAAATAAA
>CACFVG010000015.1 GCA_902569725.1 uncultured Pelagibacteraceae bacterium
ACAAGTGTTTCTAAAGTTGTTTTCA
The DNA here is from genome assembly GCA_902569725.1 of uncultured Pelagibacteraceae bacterium. Classification (GTDB taxonomy): domain Bacteria; phylum Pseudomonadota; class Alphaproteobacteria; order Pelagibacterales; family Pelagibacteraceae; genus Pelagibacter. The sequence goes on from CACFVG010000015.1 coordinate 26, forward strand.
ATGGAAATGATTTTGAGATTACTTCCCATGATAAAAAAAATGATAAATTTTCAAATGATATTTTTGATTATGTGATTGTATCTACTGGACATTTTTCAGTTCCCTTTATTCCAGAATACCCAGGAATGAAATCTTTTCCTGGAAGAATAATGCATTCACATGATTTTAGAGATGCGGAGGAGTTTAGAGGAAAAAATGTTATTGTTTTAGGAAGTAGTTATTCAGCTGAAGATGTTGCTCTTCAATGTCATAAGTATGGAGCCAAAAGTGTAACTATAGGTTACAGAAATAACCCAATGGGATTTAAATGGCCTAAAGGAGTAAAAGAAGTACATTATTTAGATAAACTGGTTGGAAATAAAGCAATCTTTAAAGATGGGCACGAACAAGAGGCTGATGCAATAATTTTGTGTTCTGGTTATCTTCATCATTTTCCTTTTTTAACTGAGGATCTAAAATTAAAAACTAGAAACAGATTATATCCACCAAAATTATATAAAGGTATTGTGTGGGAAGATAATCACAAATTGCTTTATTTGGGTATGCAAGATCAGTTTCATACATTTAATATGTTTGACTGTCAGGCGTGGTATGCGAGAGATGTAATAATGGGAAAAATTAAAATTCCAAACAGTTCAGAAATAGAAAAAGATATAAATAAATGGGTTGGTTTAGAAGAAAAATTAGAAAATCCAGATCAAATGATAGATTTTCAAACTGAATATACTAAAGAACTTCATGAGTTATCTGATTATCCAAAAATTGATTTTGAGTTAATTAGAAAACATTTTAAAGAATGGGAACACCATAAGGTAGAAGATATTATGACTTATAGAAATAAATCTTTTTCTTCGCCAGTTACAGGATCTATTGCTCCTGTACATCATACACCGTGGGCAACAGCAATGGACGATTCATCTAAAGTTTTTTTAAATCAACCAAAAAAATAGAATAATTACCAGTCGATCTGTAATTTTTTATTTTCGCAAATACATTTTAGAATGCTAAATAAAAGTGGAAATTTACGTTTATCAAATTTAGCCATAAGTTTTGGTCCAATATCAAAAGCTAATTGTGCACCTTCAACTGTTGTACTTTTCATAAATTTTTCTTTTGCTTCTTTGTATAAATAGCCTTGTCCCAAATATTTTCCCATTTGGCTATTTCTTCCACCAGATACACTTACATATATATCTCCTAAACCAGCTAAACCATAAACCGTATCGGTTTTGCCTGAATAATAATTAACAATTTCAACCATCTCGGAAATTGATCTATGAATTAAACTAGCAGCGGTATTTAAAAAATATTTTTTCTGTATTTCTTTTGAAGCTTCTGGGTTGCTTAATCCTTGTGAACCTCCAATTAACATTGAATAGAGATTTTTTATTGCTGAAGAAATTTCCACGCCTTCTATATCGTCAGATATTTCACATTTGTAGTATTTCGTTTGAACAATATTCTGAATTTTTTGAGCCTCTTTGATATCTTTATTTGCTATTATGGTTCCTGTTCTTATTTTATTTGCTAGGCCTGAAGCCAAACACGGACCTTTAACTGAAGAAATATTAACATTTTTATGACCATTTTTTTTTAAAATCATTTCCAATTTTTCAGTCAAAGTTGTTAGTTGATCATCAATTATTGAAAGGCCTTTTGTTAGTAAAACTATTGGCGTGTTAGCTTTATAAAATTTTGAAATCTCATCACCTACCCAATCAATTCCAACTGAGCTAACAGCAACTACAATTAAATCTAAATCTGTATCGGTAATTTCAATAATTTTTTCAAATTTTTCAATTTTAATATTATTTGGTAAAATTACATTTAAATTTGGGTGCAAATTTTTATTCACTTTTATTGAAGAGATAAAATCATCTTCTAATACTGAGCCAATTATAGTGACATCATTATTATTTTCTGCACATGGAATTGAAAAAGCAGATCCCATTGCTCCAGCACCAATTATTAATATTTTTTTCATAGCTAAAATTATGCTAAAGTTTTTCTAATTGCTTGTTTCCATCCTTGCAATAAATTATTTCTCAATGATTTATTAAGTTTTGGAGAAAAAACTCTATCTTTTTTCCACTTATCTTGAATTTCATTCAAAGATTTAAATTCTCCAACCTGATATCCGGCTAAAAGTGCAACTCCTAAAGCTGTTGTTTCTAGAGTCTTTGGTCTAATAACATTTAAATTTATTATATCTGATAAAAATTGAGCAAACCAATTATTAGCCACCATTCCTCCATCAACTTTAATCAATTTAGGTTTTATTCCATCTTTTTTCATTGCTTCAAATAAATCATAACTTTGATAAGCAACAGATTCTACAACAGATCTTACTAAACTTTTCCAGTCACTGTTTCTTGTTAAACCAGTAATGACACCTCTTGCATCTGGTCTCCAATAGGGGGCGCCTATTCCACTAAAGGCTGGAACTACATATACACCATCATTATTTTTTTTTGATTTAGCAATTTTTTCTGTTTCATATGCATTATTGATTAATTTTATTTTATCTCTGAGCCATTGAACTCCCGCTCCAGCAATAAAAATTGAACCTTCTAAAGCATAAGTATTTTTTCCCTTTAATCGATAACAAATTGTTGTTAATAATTTATTTTTTGAAAAAATTTTCTTTGAACCAGTATTCATTATTACAAAAGCACCAGTACCGTAAGTACTTTTAATTGAACCTTTTTGAAAACAGGATTGACCTATTGCTGCTGATTGCTGATCTCCTAAAACGGCAGATATAGGAATTTCTTGTCCAATAATTTTTTTGTCTGTAGTTCCAAAATTATCAGCTGAATTTTTTACTTCTGGAAGAATTTTGTTAGGTATTTTTAGTTTTTTTAATATATTTTTATCCCATTGGTTTGTATTTATATTAAAAAGCATTGTTCTAGATGCATTAGTTGCTTCGGTTAAATGTCTTTTTCCTTTAGTGAGCTTCCAAATTAGAAAAGTATCAATGGTTCCAAATAATAAATTATTTGATTTTAATAATATTTTTGATTCTTTTACATTATCTAATATCCATCTAATTTTTGTTGATGAAAAATATGGATCAATAAATAAACCAGTTTTTTTTCTAATAATACTTTCGTAATTATTTTTTTTTAAATTTTGGCAAAATTGTTTTGTACGTCTATCCTGCCAGACAATAGCGTTATGTATAGGTCTTCCATTTTTTTTATTCCAAAGCACAGTTGTTTCTCTCTGATTAGTAATTCCAATACTTAATATTTTTCCTTTTAACCGTTTCGCTTTTTGTGTAACTTTTTTTAATGATTTAAGGGTTGTCATCCAAATCTCATTTGGATTATGTTCTACCCAACCATTTTTTGGAAAATATTGTTTAAATTCAAATTGTGATATAAATTTTTTATTACCTTTTGTATCAAATAAAATTGCTCTTGTTGATGTTGTGCCTTGGTCAATAGCAACAAGAAATTTTTTCACAATTTTAATTTATGCCAAGATGTTTTTTTCTTTTTTCTACCCAGGTTCTAATTAAATTATCAAATATTAAACCTATGAAAGCAACACAAATCCCAAGTGTAAATCCTATACCTGCTCCTTTTTTATCGGACAATGCTTTTAGAATATATTGTCCTAGATCTTCAGTTCCAATAAATGCCCCGATGATCACCATAAACAATGCAAATACGATTGTTTGATTTAAACCAAGCATCATATGAGGAAATGCTAAAGGAAATTCTATTTTAGTTAACCTTTGGAATTTATTTACACCTGACATTGTTGCAGCATCATGTAAACCAACTGGAACACTTCTAAGACCTTCAATAGTATACCTTGTTGCAGGTATTGTGGCATAGACTATAACAGCAATTAAAACTGATGTATCTGTTATACCAAAAAGCATCATCACTGGAATTAAATACACAAAAGAAGGAAAAGTTTGAAATATATCGCAAACTCCCAGCATAAAACTTGCTGAGTGTTTGTTTTGAAAGCATAAGGTTCCAACTGTAAACCCAATTATACAAGATACAATTACCCCAAAAGTTGCCATATATGCCGTCACCAATGCTCTATCCCACCAAGGACTGAAGGCTATAAATAATGTTAATGCACAAACAACTAAGGCTGAACGAATACCGCCAATTAAATATCCAGCTCCAACAACTAAAACTATTGTAGCTACCGCAGGCATTCTTAAATATAAAGCTCTCATTGGCTGAAGCACGTCTTGAATCAACCATGTATTAAATGCTTTTATATACACAAAGAACGTATCAAAAATCCAATCAACACCTTTATTCCAAAAATCTGCTGTTGATATTCCTTTGTTATGTGGAACTTCAAACAAATAATTGTAACTACCTTTAAACAAAAAAGTTCCAACATAAGCAAGTATAATTCCTATAATTACTGTAGCGGCAAAAAATAAAATATTTTTATTTCTTTGAAAGAATGTCAGATTGCCAAAATAATCTGTTTGTTTATTTGCCCAAGCCAATGACATTTTATCTAAAAGAATTGCAATTAAACTAATACATAATCCAGCTTCTAAGGCCAAACCGATATTGAGTTGGTTTAAGGCTAATAATAAATTAAACCCCAAACCTTTTGCACCTATAAATGCAGAAATAACAGCCATAGAAAAACACACCATAATGACCTGGTTTACTCCAATTAAGATATCTCTTCTTGCAGTTGGAATTAATACTTTAAACATTAGTTGCCAATTATTACACCCACTCATTCTACCTGCTTCAATAACTTCTGGTGGTATTGCTCTTAAACCTAATATAGTTAATAATATCATTGGTGGAACAGCAACAACCATAGTTATAATCACTGCAGCATGATCACCAACTCCAAAAAGAACAAGCGCAGGAACCAATACCGCGTATTGTGGCATTGTTTGCATAACTAAAAGTATTGGATATAAAGCTTTCTCAACACGTTTACTTTTAAATGCTGCTATACCTAAACCTAAGCCAAAAATAAATGATAGTGGTGCTGCAACTAATATAAATGAAAGAGTTTGCATCGAAGGTTTCCATTGACCAAATATAGAAATGTAAACCATAACTAAACCGGCAAACAAAGCTAGACCTTTGCCACTTAATTTATAAGCAAGTATTGCTGAACCCGCAGCAACAATAGTCCATGGTAAACCTGGTAACTCTGCCCAAGGGTTTTTATCTATCCAATCCCAACTAGTAAATGCAACAATAGTTTCAAGTCCACCTAATAAAATCTCTCTAATCAGCTCTATTAGAAAAGTCATAACAGCAGTTAAATTTCTACTTATTTGTAAAACTAAAGGCCGAGTTCTGAATTCTTGAGTATCTTCGTTCCAAAACTCAATTGGCATCCATTCATTCATTAAGAAGAATAATGAATCGTTTATCCAAATAGGTAACCATCCAAGTAATGGAGGCAATCTCCAAAATACATCAAAGGCATAATATCTTACTTCTTTACCGAGAAAAACGTAGTAGCTTTGGTTGGGATCTTTAACAAATTCTGCTTGGCCTCGTATAAATTTATATGTTTCAGGAACATCAATCGCAAAACATAAAGCAAAAAATACAATTAATAAAAATAACCATTGAAATAACTTTGGATATTTTTTTATAAATTCCATAATTTAATTTTTATTTTTTCTTCCTCCAAAAACTGTATTAATTATTTTTGTTGGATTAATAGAGCCTACAATTTTTTTGTTATTATCTATAACTGCTACTGATTTTTCTTGTGTTAAAATTTTTTCAGCAACATTTTCAATAATTTCATGTTTTAAAACCTTTAAATCACCCAAATTATCAGTAGTAGATGGGTCCATTACATCTTCTATTAATAGAACTTTTTCTCTTGGTACTTCTTCAGTAAATTTCCTTACATATTCAGTTGCTGGATTTAAAACAATATTTGCAGGTGTGTCTAACTGTTCAATTATTCCATCTTTCATAATAGCAATACGATCAGCAAGTTTTAGAGCCTCATCAAAATCATGTGTAATAAACATAATTGTTTTTTGTAATTTATCTTGGAGTCTTAAAAACTCATCTTGCATTTCCTTTCGGATAAGTGGGTCTAACGCAGAAAAAGGTTCGTCCAAAAACCAAATATCTGGCTCTACTGCTAATGATCTTGCAATACCTACTCTTTGTTGTTGACCTCCAGAAAGTTCTCTAGGAAAATAGTTTTCTCTTCCATCAAGTCCAACAAGTTTAACCATATCCATCGCTTTACTTATACTGTCTTCAGTTTTAATTCCCTTAATTTGAAGTGGAAAAGCAATATTTTCTACAACTGTTTTGTGAGGAAGTAGAGCAAAACTCTGAAAAACCATTCCCATTTTATTTCTTCTAAGCTCTATAAGCTCTTTATTGTTTAATTGAAGTAAGTCTTGACCCTCTATAAAAATTTTTCCACCTGTAGCATCTGTTAATCTTGAAATACATCTTAATAAAGTTGATTTACCTGAGCCCGATAAACCCATTACAACTAACATTTCTCCTTTTGAAACTTCAAATGAAGCATTGTTAACGCCTACTATGCATCCATTTTCTTGAAAAGTTTTTGCGTCTACATTACCGTTTGAATCTTTAAGCATTTTTTTGGCATTTTCTCCAAAAATTTTATAAACAGACTCACATTTAATTACTGGATTAGACATAATTTTATAATAAAGTTATACGAAATTAAGATAAAATAAAATCTATATAATTTATTCTTTTTCCTCCCTAAAAATTTTTAATAAAATATACTCTGGTATCAATACCGGTACTTAAAAAACTTAAAACCTCTCCACTAACATTTGCTGTTTTATTTACTCCAACATTAGCTCCACTTACATTGTAACCAGCAAAACATTTTTTTTTCTCTTTATCCCATTTAACATACGTTTCATTAATTTTATTACCATTGATAGTATATAGTTCGTAAGCTTCATAATTTAAAAAATGAGCAGCCATAATAGCACGTTGAGGAAGAAGTTTTGTTGCATTACAAACTGCTTCATATAGCTCATCAGTCAATCTAAAATTATCTGTTCCATCAAATGTTACCAAAATACCTGATGGAAGTTGGGATATAAGTGCATTGAGTTTTTTTTCTTCTGCAATTCTTTCTTCTTCTAATTTCATTTTTTTAATTAATTCGTCTCCTCCTCCCCAATAAATATTTAAAATACTAAAAGATAAAATTATAATAAGTGTTAAGATAAGAAGACCACCAAATTGCTTTGTTGTTTCAGGCAGTTCTTTTAATCTATCTATATAATTATTTTTTATCATTATTTTAATTATTCTTGTAATTTTCCATTAACCCAGGTGCCTGTTTTTTCTTTACCATCAGACCAGGTAAAAGTTCCTCTTCCATTCATAAAACCATTGGCCCACTCTCCAACATACGTTGCGCCATTTGGAAAAGTTAAAGTGCCTTGCCCACTCCACTCACTGTTTTTAAATTCACCTTTATAAATATATCCATTAGGCCAAGTTTCTGTTCCTTGACCATGTTTTTTTGTATTTACCCATTCACCTTCATAAGTTGTTTTATCTGTGTAAATCCACTTGCCATAACCATTTTCACAATTTCCCTCCTTACATCCAGTGCTACGAGCTAGAACTTCTGATGTAATAAAAAAGCTAAAAATTATGCTAATAATAAATTTTTTCATAACAATACTTTACACAAAATTAGTTAAAAAAAAATCAGACATTTGTGTTTTTTTTTCTGCATAAATAAAAAGAAATATCTTTTTCTGAGTTTTTACTTTTTATATTTCTTGTAATTTCATGAACTAATTCACCTGATTTTCTATTTATAATGCCTGACTCTGAGTAATTCTTTTCTTGGTCAATTGCTTTAAATAGAACCACATCTTTATTTACTATTTTAACATTTAATTTTGTCGTATCTGAAAGAAATAAAGATAATCCATTGATCAAAAGTGTTTCTGGTTTTTTTGCTTTAATATCAAATTTATCTAAATCCTTATCGTCTAAATCTTTAGCTAAAAAAGTTTGATAATTGTATTCAGAATTTTTAAGTATTTTTTTTTCTAAATCACATACAAAACTAAGATTAATATCCTCTTGAATATCTATATCTTTTGCTAATGTTAAATTAAAAAATAAAAAGCTAAAAACTATATAAAAAAAATGTTTTATAAATATTAATTTAAACTTTTTAGCAATCATTATTCTGAAGTTAAAAAAAAATCCCCCCCAACATTGTCGGGGGAGATTTCATAATTTATTAGCTTTAAGCCTTATTTAGTAAAAGCTTGCCAAACACTCTTATTGTCAGCTAACCATTTTTTAGCTGCATCTTCGTGAGTCATTTTATCAACGTCAACTAAAGCTGCCATTGCACCAATTTGACTTGTTGAGAATGACATTTTCTTGAACATTGCAGCTGCTTTTGGATGAGTTTTTGGAAAATCAGCGTTAACTGCTTTTTTCAAATAACCATCTGGTGAACCACATTTACCATCTCCACCATCTTCTGGTCTACAACCAGCTGTGTATGGAGGGAAGTCTATAAATGTAAAACCAGCACCATCTGTAAAGTTTGGTGTCCAGTTAAAGATGATAGTTCCTCTTCCTTCTTTTTTAGCTGCTGCTAATTCTGCCCAAAGTGCATCCGCACTTCCAGCAAATTTAACCCACCAAAGATCTCCTAGACCTAGTGCATCAACCCTTTGAGGTATTAAATCACCATGCCAAGTTTGTGGTCCTTCTAACATTCTTCCTTTTCCATCAGGTGAATCAGGAGTTGTGAAGTTTTTAGCGCAGTCTGGATTTTTTAAAGCAGTCCAGTCTGGTAGACCTGGGCATAAACCTTTTTCAGCGACCCAATTTGGATATCCCATATCCTCAAGAGTTCTTGCTTCGTGATCTCCCCAGTCAAGCAAACCACCTTTATCTAAAGCTGTAGTAAATGATTTACCAAAAGCAGATTCCCAAACTTCGTGTGATATAGTTACATCACCAATTCGAATTGATTCATAAACTGCTTGTGAGTCAGCGTTTACATATTTTACGTTATTTCCCATACTTTCCATAATTCCACCAATTACGTAAGCCATTACAATTTGACTTGACCAATTGTGTGTTGGGATAACGATAGGTTTCTTACTATCTGCAGAATTTGCTATCCCAGTAAATGAAACAACTGAAATAACTAAAGCAGATAAAAGAGATATTATTTTTCTCATTTTTTCCCCTTTCCTTAATATTAAGTAGACTTAGTATCTGCTTAATTAAATGTATAGTCAACAAGAGTTAGATATATTATGTTCGTTGTAGGCTTTTAAAAATGTTAAATACAAGCGCAAATATTAAAGAACCTGGACTAAATGTATTACCACCTGGAGTTGAAAGATATATAGTAAATGGTGGTGGTCTTACAGGTATTCAAATTCTTCCCGATGACGAAATAGAAATTATAAATAACGAAGGAAATCAACTATGTGAGATTTCTGTTTTTAATAAGGGAGGTAAATCTGAACCAGCAATTTTAAATTTGAAAGAAAATAATAATGCTTCTGAAATTAAAAAAATACTTACAAAAAAAGATGAGAGTTCTCTTACAGCTCTCCACCAACTAAAAAAAAGAAATTTAGATATTTCAAAGTCTAAATCCTCAATTATTTTTGATAAGGACACAAGTTGGGGTGAAAAAGTAAAAATAAAATCAAAAGATAAATGTTATTGTATTTTTGCAGCACCAGGTACAGAAATGTTGGTCCATGAACAAAATCCACCAACTGATTTAACTATTTTTGTTAAAAGAGCTAAAATTACTAAAGATAAAGAACATCATATAATTCCTGATCCAATGTTTGATCCACTTAATGAAATAAATATCGATAGAGCAACAGCAACTTCTTTTCAAGTAAAAGAAGGTGATTATATTCAAGTAATTTCGCCAACAGGAAGACAATGTTCTGATTTTGTAGCATTTGATACAGCAAAATTAGATAAAAGAATCGAAAAAGGTTTAGATTGGCAAACAACAAGGACTTTTATGGGAAGTACATTTCCTGGGCCAGGATTATTTTCTAAATTCTATGACACTGATCATGAACCTTTGGTTGAGGTAATAAGAGATACAGTTGGAAAACATGATACTTTTAATTTAGCCTGTACATCAAAATATTATGAGGATGCTGGATATTTTGGTCATCCAAATTGCTCTGACAATCTAAATGCTTCAATGGAAAAATTTGGAGTTCAAAAAAAAAGAGGTTGGCACGCAATAAATCTTTTTTTTAATACTTCAGCTGGAGGTTTGAATTCGGTATTATCAGATGAATCTTTTGCTAGACCTGGTGATTACGTAACTTTTAGAGCTCTTAAAGATTTAACTTGCGGAACAACAGCTTGTCCAAGTGATATTGATGCTTGTAATTCGTGGAATCCAACGGATATTTTTGTTAGAACTTATGATAAAAAAAAAGAGTTTACAAAATCTTTTGGATTTAGAATGAAAACAGACTCGGAAAATAAATTAACTCGGAATACTGGTTTCTACGAAAGAACTTCAAAACTTACTAGAAATTTTGTTGATGCTAGAGGTTTTTGGTTACCAAATGATTATACAAAGCACGGTGTAATTAATGAGTACACAGCTTGTAGAGAAAAATCTGTTGTAATTGACTTGTCTTCATTAAGAAAATTCGAGATCTTGGGACCTGATGCTGAAGAACTAATGAATTACACTTTAACAAGAAATGTAAAAAAACTTTCGGTAGGTCAAGTAGTTTACTCTTCAATGTGTTATGAAAATGGCTTTATGTTTGATGATGGAACATTGCTAAAATTGAGTGACCATGGTTTTAGATGGGTATGTGGTGATGAATATGCTGGGGAATGGCTAAAAGAACAATCAAAGAAAAAAAATTACAAAGTGTTAATAAAAAATTCAACTGATCAAATTAATAATATTTCTCTACAAGGTCCAAATAGTAGAAAAATTCTTGAAAAATTTATTTTTACACCTCCAACTCAACCAACTATTTCTGAATTACAATGGTTTAGATTTACTATATGTAGAATTGAAGATTTGAATGGTATTCCATTAATTGTCTCAAGAACTGGTTATACTGGTGAGTTAGGTTATGAAATATGGTGTCATCCATCAGATGCTCCTAAAGTATGGGATAAAGTTATGGAAGCTGGAAAAGACGAAGGAATTATACCTGCGGGATTTGGTGCTTTAGATTTATTAAGAATTGAAGCAGGATTAATATTATTTGGAAATGAATTTGACGGACAAGTAGATCCGTTTGAGGCTGGCGTTGGTTTTACAGTCCCATTAAAAACTAAAACAGATAATTTTATTGGCAAAGAAAGTTTGATTAAAAGAAAAGAAAACCCTCAAAAGAAATTGGTAGGACTTGAACTTGCTGGAAAAGAAAAAGCAAATCATAGAGATTGTGTTCATATCGGAAGATCTCAAGTTGGAGTTGTTACAAGCGGATGTATTTCTCCAATTTTAAATAAAAATATTGCTCTATGTAGAATAGATATTGGTCATTCAGAGTTAGGAACTGAAGTTGAAGTTGGAAAAATTGATGGCCATCAAAAAAGAATTCCGGCAAAAATAGTTCCTTTCCCACATTTTGACCCAAAAAAATTAAGAGTAAGATCATAAAATATTAATAATGAATAAAGCAACTAAGGATCTTTTAGAGTTTTGGGAAGATCAAATGAAGCTATCACATACTTCTAGTAGTTATTTTTTTAGAAAATCACCTTCTCATTATCACATGATGTTATTAGTCATGTCTGCTTATAAATTAAAAGAAAATATTTCTGTTGAAGAATTAAAAACTAGATTATTTAAAACCTCTAGGCCTAAGTCAGCTTTAATAATAAATGAAGCTTGTGAAAAAGGGTTTTTTTACCTTGAAAAGACATCTGACGATCAAAGGAAAAAATATATTAAGCCAAGTAGGTCTTTTATTAATGAATTCAATGAATATTTAAAAACATTAAGAAATTTGAGCTTTTAAATTATAGGTTGAAATAACATTTACTTATATTTTTTATATATAAAAAAAATTATATACTTCTGTCGCACTAAAAATAAAGTTAAACTATGGAATTACCGAAAAAAGCAAAATTTGTAATTATTGGTGCTGGTATTCATGGTTTAAGTACAGCTTGGAATATTGGTGAACTTTTAAGAGCTAAAGGTCAATCAGTTAAGGAAAATGATATTGTAGTTTTGGACAAAACAGGAATTGCTGCTGGTGCAAGTGGAATTGCATGTGGTGTAGTAAGAAATAACTATTTTCAGCCCGCTATGAGAGAGCTAATGGCACATAGTGTTGACGTTTGGGAAAAAGACTCAGATGAATTTAATTATCATTCAGTTGGTTTTATGCAAATCAACACTGAACCTATGAGAAAAGATATGGCCTCTGTTTATGAACAACAGCAAAAAATTGGATATGACTCAGAATTTATAGAGGGAGAAGAAAAATGTTTTAATTATATGAAAAATATTTTCAGTGATTGGCAAGCTAAAGGAATTACAAGTATACTTCACGAAAAACAAGGTGGGTACTCACCGAATAAAATTGCAATAAATGCTTGTGGAAACAAAGCAAAAAAAGAAGGTGCAAATGTTATTACAGGAGTTGAGGTTACAGGTTTTAAAAGAGGAAGTAATAGTAAAGCAGTAACTGGTGTTGAAACTAACCTAGGTACAATTGAATGTGAACAGGTTGTAGTTGCTGTTGGTCCATGGATTTATAAAATTTGGGAAATGCTTGAATTGCCACAAAAAATTTCTGTAAAATATGGAGAAACTAAAAAAAATCAAAATATGTGGAAGTATTGGTTTTTGCAGGAAGGTGTCATGAATGTAGGTGATGGATTTTTAAAAACAGATGATGGTAAAATGCCACCGTTAATTCATGTAGATAGTGATCAACCTTTATATTCAGATAGAGACAAATCTTTGATCACAGATAAAATGTGGGGAATTTATTATAAACCTGATATTTGTGAAAATTTAGGAATTCAAGGCGGAGCTGCTCCATTTAAAGTTGATGATAAAGTCGAAGATGTAAAAATAGATCCTTATGGATTACAATCTAAAGACTATCAAACAACAGATGATTTTGCACATATGTGGTCATCAGCATTAGCACATTGTCAAAAAAGATTTGAAGGTAAATCTAATCAATATAAACAAGGCCCATCAGGAGGCTTGGGTTGTTTTACTCCTGATAGTTTTCCAGTTTTTGATAAGTTCTGTGAAAATGTTTATGTGATTGCAGATTCAAATCATGGTTATAAAATGATGGGAGTTGGAAAACTTGTTGCAGAAGAAATTTTAGGAAACGAAAGCGAATTACTGAAACCATTTAGATTCAACCGATACGAGAAAGGTGAGTTGCACCCTACATCGAACAGTCCATTCCCTTGGAGCTAATTTATCTATCTAGACAGACAATTTTTTTTCAGTTACCTTTTTAAACTTATAATTTAAGGGGGAAAATGACAGATCTAGAAAAACATGTGAATCAACCAGGAAGAGCGAAATTAGTAAAAAGAGTTAGAGAAAAAATTAACGAATTAGGAATTACATACATTTATTACCAATTTATATCTGTTACAGGGCGTGTTGTTGGTAAAGGAATTCCCGCAGACCATTGGGAAAGAACTGCTGAAAAAGGATTTCAATTAGTTTATGGGTCTACTGCCAACTTATTTGTAGACAGACACAAAAATTATATCGGTTATGGTCCTGAAGCTATGGAACTTGTTGGTATACCTGACCCTGAAACTTTCTGTCAACTGCCTTGGGATAAAAGAATTGGAAGAGTTTTTGTTACATGTTTTAGAAATAGAGAAGAAAGACAAAATCCAGGAGGACATTTAACATCTGATTGCAGAGGTAACTTGAGAATTTTTATGGATGAATTTCAGAAAAAACATGGTCTAGAATTAAGAGTTGGAACAGAGCCTGAGATGATGTGGTTGACAAAAAATCCTGACGGAACCCCTACAGGAGCAGGCTTTTCTAAACCATACTGTTATCATATTGATCAATTTGAGTCATTGAGACCTGTATTTATGAAAGTAATTGAATACGCTTCAGCTATGGGTTTAGATATGATCCAAGGTGACCATGAAGATGCTCCAGGACAATTAGAATTAAACTGGACATACGATAATGTTTTAAGAAACGCTGATAGACTTTCTACTTATAGACAAATTTGTGCTCAAGTAGCAAGAGAACATAATTTAATAGCATGTTTTATGACTAAACCGTTTATGGGTGTGTCTGCAAGTGGATGTCATACGAATATGTCCTTATGGAAAGGTGGAAAAGTTGTAACAAACAAATTAGGTAATAAAAAATTACCTGGAGTAGAAGAAGTTTTTGGTTATGTGCAAGGAGGCACAAATACTTTTATGCCTGATACTAAAGATATGCAACTACCTGGTAAAGTTGGTTTACAGTCCATTGCTGGAATAATGGAACACCTTCCCGCTTTAACTGCTTTAGGATCTTCAACAGTCAATTCTTACAGAAGACTTTGGGATCAAGGTTTCTGGGCTCCAGTTTATGCTGATTGGGGATATCAAAACAGAACTTGTGGTTTAAGAGTATCAGCTCCTGGAAGATTTGAGTATAGATCGGTTGACTCAATGCACAATCCTTATTTACTGGGTGCAGCATTATTAAAAGCGTGTGACCATGGTATTTCAAAAAAACTACAACCATCCAAACCTGAATCTAGAAGTATGTATGAAGCTAAAAAAGCAGGTAAAGATGTTAAAAAACTTCCATTAAGTTTAGGGGAAGCGTTGGATAGACTAGCTGAAGATGAAGTTATTAAATCAGCTATGCCTGATGAAATGTATAAAGTATTCCACTGGTATAAAAATGATGAATGGGAAAAATTCTTAGGTGCGACCACGCAGTGGGATCTTGATACTTATTTAGATTGTCTTCCATAAACAAATAAGTATAAGGAAAAATTATGTGCGGGATTGCTGGATTAATTCATAGAGGAAAATCTTCAAATGTTGGGGAAGAGTTGCAAAGTATGCTGCAAGCGTTAAAGCATAGAGGTCCAGATTCAACTGGATATGCTCTTTATGCTAATAACGATGGGCAGAATTTTATTTTGAGATTTAAAGTAGGCGAAAATGTTGGAGAAGGAAGTACGTCAGTAAATGAAGATGAAAGTGTTTACAATGAAAGAAAAAAAATTGTGGATCAAAAACTTTCTGAGCTAGGAGCAAGCTTAGTTAAAGAAGAAAAGTTAACTCCATATTCTTATAGGTATGAAATTAAATATGATAAAGATTTAATGGAATTCTCAAAAGCTATTGAAAGTATTCAAAGTGTTGAAATATTATCTATTGGAAAATCACTTGAACTTATAAAAGATTTAGGTGACGCCACTGCTGTATCAGAAAGATATGGACTAAATAAAGTCCAAGGGACACACGGTATAGGTCATGCTAGAATGGCTACTGAGTCTGGTGTTGATATTAAATCTGCTCACCCTTTTTGGGGTTATCCTTTTGCAGACGTTTCTGTAGTTCATAATGGACAACTAACAAATTATTGGAACAATAGAAGAGCCCTTGAAAATAAAGGTATGCGTTTTATGTCAGAATGTGATTCAGAATTAATAGCGGTTTTTCTTGCAGAAAAAATGAGAAATGGAGCAACTTTAGAGGAAGGTATGAAGGAGTCGCTTACAGGACTTGATGGTGTTTTCACTTATTTTGTAGCAACAAAAGATTCATTAGGAATGGCTAAAGATACTATGGCAGCAAAACCATTAGTTTTATATGAGTCAGATGATTTAGTTGCTATGGGATCTGAAGAGATAGCAATTAGATCTATTCTTCCACAAGAAATAGAAACTTACGACCCATTTGATGGAGAGGTAAAAGTATGGCAAACCTAAAAACGTCTGAAAAAAAAACAAAAGCCCAGTCAATGGGTATGCATACCGAAACTCTAACTGGTAAAACTCAACAAAAATTTTTTAATCCTGATGAAGCTGAAAATTTTTTCTATTGGGGAACATACGATGTAGATTTTAATAAAAGAACCGAGGTTGATGTTAAAGATATGGATTGCAAGGAAGCAAATGAAAAGATTGATCAATTAATGAGTGAAGGTTATGGAACAGTTGTTGTAAAAAACCCACAAGGAAAACATAGTTTGGGTGTTGGAATATTAAATAAACTTAATTTAATTTTTGAAGGAAGTTTAGGTTATTTTGGAGTTGGTTCAATAGATGGTCCAATTGTAAGAGTTAATGGACGTGTCGGTTGGTCTTGTGCGGAAAATATGATGGCGGGTAAAGTTGTTATAGAAAAAAATGCTGGATCTTGTTTTGGTGCAGCAATTAGAGGTGGAGATTTAGTTTGTAAAGGTAGTGTTGGTGCTAGAACAGGAATAGATCAAAAGGGTGGTACAATAATTGTTGGTGGTGATGCTGGCGCTTTTACAGGATTTATGATGCAAAGAGGAAGAATAGTAATTTTAGGTGATGTTGGAATTAATTTAGGCGACTCAATGTATGATGGAACAATTTATGTTGGGGGAAAAATTGGTTCATTTGGAAGTGATGCGGTAGAATCTCCTATGACAAAAGATGATATAGATTGGTTAAATAGAAAACTTAAAGTAGCTGAAATTGGTGATAATTTTGACGTATCAAAAATGACTAAAGTTGTAGCTGGTAAGAAACTTTGGAATTATGATGCCCTAGAACCAACAGAGAAAAAAGGAGCTATATAATGGCAAAAAAGAAAAATAAAAAAATTAATGGTCATACGAATGGAAAAACTGAATTCTCAAAGAGAAATAAAAGTTTGTTAGGTTACAATTCTATTTTTACTCCGGACGTAATTGACGATATTCATATAAAAGCACAATTAGGAAGATACAGAATGCGTGGAATGGCATTGATGAAAAAAATTCCTACATTTGATGATTTAGTATTTTTACCTGGTACGTTAACAAGGTTTGTAATTGAAGGATATAGAGAAAAATGTGAAACAAAAACTATAATAGGCCCAAGATGCGAAAATCCTATTGAATTAGATATTCCAGTTTATATAACTGGAATGAGTTTTGGGGCTCTTTCTTATGAAGCAAAAACAGCTTTGGCAAGAGGGGCAACAATGGCTGGGAGCGCTACTTGTTCTGGTGAAGGTGGAATGATTCCTGATGAAAGAAGATATTCTGAAAAGTGGTACTATCAATGTATTCAATCTAGATATGGATTTAATCCACATCATGCACAATTAGCTGATGGGATAGAAGTATTTATTGGACAAGGACAAAAAGTAGGTATGGGTGGACATTTAATGGGACAAAAAGTAACTGATCAAGTTGCAGAAATGAGATCTTTGCCTGCTGGAATTGATCAAAGATCACCTGCAAGACATCCTGATTGGTTAGGACCAGATGATTTATCGTTAAAGGTTAAGGAATTAAGAGAATTAACTAAGAACAAAGTTCCAATTCAATTAAAACTTGGAGCAGCTAAGGTTTATGATGATGTTCGTATGGCTGCAAAATGTGACCCTGACTCAATTTATTTAGATGGAATGGAAGGTTCAACTGGTGCAGGACCTCACATTGCTGCTGCAAATACAGGCATTCCTGGAATTGCAGCTATTAGAGAAGCTAGAAGAGCATTAGATGATGTTGGTCAAACAGGAAAAGTTACTTTAATTTATGCTGGTGGAGTTAGAGATGGAGCGGATATGGCTAAAGCATTAGCATTAGGTGCTGATGCTATTGCAATTGGAACTGGAGCAATGATTGCTCTTAACTGTAACAAAGAAATTCCAGAATCTAATTTTGAAAAAGAAATGGGAGTTCCGGCCGGTCATTGCTATCATTGTCATACAGGTCGTTGCCCAGTTGGTGTTGCAACTCAAGATCCAAAACTAAGAAAAAGATTAAATCCTGATGATGCTGCACTAAGAGTTTATAACTATTTGCATACAATGACTTTAGAGGCACAATTGCTAGCTAGAGCTTGCGGTAAAACAAACATTCATTCACTAGAGCCAGAAGATATGGCTGCATTAACTATGGAAGCTTCTGCTTTAGCAAAAGTTCCTTTATCAGGTACAAATCACACTGTAGGAGTTGACGACTTTCATAAAATTTAAGGTTAAATATGAGCAAAAAGAAAAAAAAAAAGACTAAAGTAAAAGAAGCAAAAGGCCAATTAGGAAAGAAGAAAGAGTCAGCTAGGGAAAAAATGATAGGTCAAACTATCGGTTACCGTTACGATGTAAATTTACTACCTGATTATAAAAGACTAACACCATTTCTAAAAAAATATATTGAACATATGGGCTGGGATGATCTTAACTGGCTTGAGGATGTTCATATGGGTTATGAAGAAGATAGACCTGCAGTTTTTGATAGAAATGCTAATGGTTGGGTTACAATTCCAAAAAAAATTAAACTTCCCAACAACCAACAAGACAGAGATATGATAGCAAGAGAACTTCTAGTTAAGTTTCAAATGTCTCCAAACCATCCTCTTGTGGACCTTAAAAAAGCTTACAGAAAATTCTAGTAAATTAATTAATTTAATCTACTGTAGGTTGTGTAGTAGTATTATAATTCAATAAAATTAAGCTTTTTTGTTCTTGAGATAACTTTTCTAACATCTAGAATCCTAATTAGTTAGTTTAAATTAACAAAGTATACTTGTTAGAAAATATTTTTGTTTATTCTAACAGTGTAAATATAAAAGGAGGAAGGCAATGACTGATCAACTTACAGCATTGACTACCATATTTACAGAGTTCTATTACTGGATAACAGTGGTACTTATGTTCCTGATCCACGTAGGTTTCTGTATGTATGAAGTTGGAGCCTCTAGATATAAACATCACCAACACACATTAATGAAAAACACAATGCTGATACCATTGGTAACGGTTACGTGGTTTTTATTTGGTTGGTGGATTTATTGGGCGTTTCCAACTGGACCGGGTTTAGCACCTTCTATAATGAATGAAAGTGCGGCATTGATTACAGATGAATCTGCATTTAGTGCGGCTTGGTATGTACCAACTAGTGATTTAATGGGAACAAACCTAAATGACCGAATAAGTGGAGTATTTTGGGCTGCGTTCTTATTATTCTCATGGACTGCTGCCTCTATCGTATCAGGTGCGGTAATTGAAAGAATTACAACATTTGCATTTGGTATCTTAGCAATAGCAATTGGTTCAGTGTTCTGGACGATTGATGCTGCTTGGGGATGGCATTTCGATGGTTGGATGTTAAAAATATTGGGATATCATGATGCTTATGCATCAGGAGTTATTCACGCAGTAGCAGGAGGATTTGCTCTTGGAGTTCTAGCTGTATTAGGACCAAGAATAGGAAAATTCTCATCTAGCGGTGAACCTAGAAATATAGGACCAAGAAATCCATGGTTAGTAACTATTGGATTATTCTTAATTTATACTGGTTTCTGGGGATTTTACGCAGCGTGTAATATACCAATTTTTGATCTTGGACCTGAGTATGGAATGGAAGGAGTAACATTCTGGACGGCAACTAACATTTACGTAACACCAACAACGTTAGGTGCTATCACAATGAACTTCTTGATGTCGTTATCTGGAGGTTTAATGGCCGGATATCTTATATCTAAAGGAGATCCTTTCTGGACATATTCAAGTGGACTAGCTGGAATAATATGTGCTTCTGCAGGAAATGATTTATATCATCCAATTCAATCATTCATAATTGCAATGGTTGGAGTATGGGTAGCATACAGATTGCATTACTGGGTTGAACGTAAGTTCAAAATTGATGATGCAGTTGGTGCTGTTGCAGTACACGGTTACGCCGGTGTCGCTGGACTTATAATTTGTGGTTTTGTTCTAAACGGGTATCCTTCATCAGGTTATAGTGTAGGAGCTATGTGGGTAGGAACAGACTATGCACCAATAAATCCATTAGGAATGTTTATTGGAGCAATAATTATGTTCGGTGTACTTGGTTTCTTACCAGGATGGATATTAGCTAAAATACTTCAAGGAATGGGTAAACTTAGAATTCCAAGAGAAGTAGAATTAGCTGGTCTAGACTATACAATAATGGAAGATGCAAAGAGCGATGAAAAAGCTGTTGCGTCATCCTCAAGGTAAAGGAGGAAACATATGGCAACAGTTACAAATTGGATAGATCACCTTAGCGCTGCTGAAGTGCAAGGGCCAGTTTACCCTGGTGTAGGAACTGAAGGAATTTTGGTTCTTGTGTTAGTGGTACTTTGGATAGGTTGGCATTTCATTTCGAATATGCATGAGAAAAGTAAATCGGATGCAATTGCTAGAAGAAGACCTAGTTCAAATGACTGGAAAAACAATGTTACTGATGGGTAATTAAAATTAAAATAAAGGGCGCATTTAGTTATGCGCCCTTATTAATCATGGAAGAAAAAAAATCAGAAAATATAAATAAAACTCCTGAAAAGATGTCACGTATTGCTTGGCCAAAAGCAAAGTATGGACTTATGGTGGCAATAATAATAATTGTGGTAGTTAATCTAATATACTACAAAGATAAAATTATAAATTTATTTGGTTAAAATTACTTATGGCAAAAGACCTTTCTAAATTAGCGAAGCAAAAAAAAATAAAATACTTCCTTATAAGTTTTGTAGATTTATTTGGAGTCTTGAGATCAAAACTTGTTCCAGCTCAAGCAATTGGCGAAATGCAGAAAAATGGTGCTGGATTTGCTGGATTTGCCACTTGGCTAGATATGACCCCTGCGGACACTGATATGTTTGCAATACCGGATCCTGATAGTTTAATTCAGTTGCCATGGAATAGAGAAGTGGGTTGGTTGGCTTCAGATTTATGGATGAATGGTAAACAAGTTAAGGCATCACCTAGGGTTATGCTTAAAAATCAAATTAAAAAATTAGATAAGATGAATTTGGAAATGAAATCAGGTGTCGAATGTGAGTATTTTTTAATTTCAGAAGATGGTTCAAGTATTGCGGATAGTAGAGATATTCAATCTAAACCTTGCTATGACCAGTCTGCTTTAATGAGAAGATATGAATTAATAAAAGAAATTTGTGACAGTATGATTGAATTGGGCTGGAACCCTTATCAAAATGATCATGAAGACGCAAATGGACAATTTGAAATGAATTGGGATTACGATAATTGTCTGATCACAGCAGATAGGCATGTTTTCTTCAAATTTATGGTTAAAAGCCTGGCTGAAAAACATGGATTAAGAGCAACATTTATGCCCAAACCATTTGAAAATTTAACAGGAAATGGTTGTCATGCCCATGTGTCACTTTGGAATGGAAAGAAAAATAAATTTTTAGATGAAAGCGACAGATACGGATTGAGTAAAACTGCATATCATTTTGTTGGTGGTTTGTTAAAAAATGCAAGATCTTTATCATCTTTATTTAATCCTACGATAAACAGCTATAGAAGAATAAATGCTCCAGCTACTAAATCTGGTGCATCATGGTCACCTAGCAGTATTTCTTACACCGGCAATAATAGAACTCATATGATCAGAATACCGGATGCAGGAAGATTTGAACTAAGATTAATGGATGGATCTGCAAACCCATACCTTTTACAAGCAGGAGTTATAGCTGCAGGACTTTTTGGATTAAACAACAAAACTGATCCTGGTGAACCATTGGCTTGCAATATGTATACAGATTATAAAAATTATCCTAATTTAGAAAAATTACCTAATGACATAGAAGAATCACTTGATGAGTTAGATGAAAATAAAATCTTAAGAGAATCTTTCGGTGATGATGTAATTAATAGTTATTTAAAATTAAAAAGAAAAGAAATAGAAGATTTTGATCAAAATGATACTTTTGATAAAAAAAGCCCTATCACAAAATGGGAAAAAGATAATACATTGGATTGTTAAACAATGTCATCAAAGTCTGAAGTTTTACAATGGAAATACGTAAATTTTTTAATAAATAAAAATAATAATTTTAATAAAAAAGCA
The DNA here is from genome assembly GCA_902569725.1 of uncultured Pelagibacteraceae bacterium. Lineage (GTDB taxonomy): Bacteria > Pseudomonadota > Alphaproteobacteria > Pelagibacterales > Pelagibacteraceae > Pelagibacter. The sequence goes on from CACFVG010000015.1 coordinate 22,064, forward strand.
ATTTTAAAATTACTTTCTTCTGAAGATATTGATGAAGCTTATAAAACAATATCAAATTGGAATAGTTATTCGCCTACTCCACTAATTTCATTAAATAAATTAAATCAAAAATTAAAACTTAAGAAAATTTTATATAAAGATGAATCAAAAAGATTTCATTTAAAATCATTTAAGGCATTAGGGGGCGCTTATGCTGTTGAAAAAATAGTTAAAGGAAATGATAAAGCAGTTATATCTACTGCAACAGCAGGAAATCATGGAAGATCTGTTGCTTGGGGTTCAAAAAAATTAGGATTAAAATGTAAAATTTTTATTAGCGAATTTGTAAGTGAATTTAGAGCAGAGGTAATGAGAAGTTTTGGAGCTGATGTAATAAGAGTAAAGGGAAATTATGATAATTCTTTAAAAGAATGTGTTAAGCAATCCAAAGAAAATAATTGGCAAATTGTACAGGATGTCGCGTGGCAAGGTTATAAATTGGCACCAACCTTAACTATGGCAGGATATACCGTTATGATGAAAGAAATTTCTGAACAAGTAAATAAGGAAAAAATTTCGCATGTAATACTTCAGGCAGGTGTTGGAGGGATGGCTGCCGCAATGGTAGCTGGTATAGCTAGATATTTGAATAATGTTCCTAAAATTATTGTTGTAGAGCCTGATAGTGCAGCATGTGTTTTGGAAAGCATAAAAGCTGGTAAAATAAAGAAAATTTCAATTAAAAAAGAAAGTTTAATGGGGGGAATGTCTTGTGATGAAGTGTCACTAGTTCCTTGGGAAATATTAAAAAATTCAGTAAGTCACTGCATAACTGTCACTGATGATCATATTTCTAAAACTGTAAAATCCCTTGCAAATTGCGAATTTAGTGATGAAAAAATTGTAGGAGGAGAATGCTCAACACCAGGGATTATTAGTTTAGCTAGTTTATGCAACAACAAGAAAATTAAGAATGAAATAAATCTAAATGAGGATTCCTGTGTTCTTTTATTTGGTTGTGAAGGAGATGCAGATGAAGAACTATATCAAAAATTGTTAAATTCATAAAAATATGAAAAAAAATATATTTTTAATAATAATCTTTATTCTAACATTAATTTCATTTTCTTATGGAGCTAGTTCAGGAGGAGATGGTAAGGTTAGTTCCTCTTCTAACTACGATAAAGGAGCTTATATAATAAAGAAAGCTAAAAAACTTGAAAAAAAAGGCAAAATTGAAAAAGCAAAAAAAAGATATAAAAAAGCTCTTAATTATTTAATTAAATCTAATGAGAATAATCCAAATCAGCCTGACACACTTAACTACTTGGGTTTTGCTCATAGAAAACTTGGAAATTTTGAAGAAGCAGAAAGATATTACTTGCAAGGACTTAGCATTGAACCAAAACATTATGGAATTAATGAATACCTAGGAGAATTATATATTCAAACAAATAGAATTAATCTTGCCAAAGAAAGATTGGATGTGCTCAAAAATTGCAAATGTGAAGAGTACGAGGAATTAAAAGAGCTAATAGAAAATATTTAATATGTATATTCTAGAAATATTTGGAAGAGTGCTTATATCTTCTCTTTTTTTAGTTGAGGGTATAAGAAAATTTTTAAATCCAGATATAAGTATGATGTATATTTCAGATCATGGTCTTCCTGAATTTCTTTTATATCCTTCTATAGCTTTTGAAATCACATTTTCTTTATTATTAATAGTTGGTTATAAAACAAAGATTGCTGCTTCTTTGTTAGCTTTATTTGTTCTAACTGTTACTTTTATTTTTCACGGTCATCATATTTTTGACAATGGTATGCAGCTAACAATATTTTTTAAAAATTTTGCTATATTTGGTGGACTATTAGTTATAGTTGCAAATAAACCACAAATTTTTAGTATAGATTATTATTTAAAAACTAAAAAAGGTAATTAGTTTTGTACACTCAAAAAGAGGAGATTTATAAATTATTTAAACCTCAGCTAACTCCAAAACAAATGCTTA
>CACFVG010000016.1 GCA_902569725.1 uncultured Pelagibacteraceae bacterium
TTGATTTTGGAATTATGGGAAGGATGGATAAATTAAATAGACGTTATTTAGCAGAAATACTTTATGGTTTTGTCCAAAGAGATTATAAAAAAGTTGCAGAGGTGCATATTGTAGCTGGGTTAGTTCCTAGTAACGTTCAAGTTGATGAATTAGCTCAGGCATTGAGATCAATAGGAGAGCCTATTTTTGGACAATCAGTTAAAGATATTTCTGGTGGTAAATTATTAAAACAGTTGTTTGATGTTACTGAAAAATTTAATATGCAGACACAACCTCAATTACTGCTATTACAAAAAACAATGGTTGTAGTCGAAGGAGTGGCTAGAAAATTAAATCCTAATACAAATATTTGGGAAACATCAAAACCAGTTTTGGAAAAATGGCTTAAAGAAACTAAAGACCCAATTAATAATTTAACAGACACTTTAAAAGATTCAGCTGAAGCATTAAAAAAACTTCCTGAGCTTCCAAAAATTATGGATAAGGCAAATCAAGCATTGACTTTCTTGGCTAGTGGAAAAATACCTCAACAGTCTAATTCTTTTTCAGCGTTAAATGAAAAAAAGATAGAAATGAAGTCGTTTAGAAACCAAAGTATTATTGGATTATTATTGCTTGTATTTGTTGGATTCATAGTATTTTAATCTGCCAATGAAAAATTTAAATGGTAAAAAAATATTATTAATTATCTGTGGTGGGATTGCAGCATATAAGAGTTTAGAGATTATTAGACTTTTAAAAAAAAATGGCTCAAATGTAAAAACAATTCTTACAAATAACGCCAAAAATTTTGTAACACCACTTTCAGTAGCCTCTTTATCTCAAGAAAAAGTTTATACTGAATTATTTAATTCAGAAAATGAATCAGAAATGGATCATATTTCATTATCAAGATGGGCAGATTTAATTTTAATAGCTCCAGCAACTGCAAACACTATTTCAAAAATTAATTTTGGATTATCAGACGATTTAGCTTCAACTGTTGTTTTTGCCTCTGATAAAAAAATTTTTATTGCTCCTGCAATGAATGTAAGAATGTGGGAAAATCGATCAAATAAAGAAAATTTAAAAAAATTAGTAGATTTTGGTTATGAGATAATTGGACCTGAGGTTGGTGATATGGCTTGTGGTGAATTTGGAATGGGAAAAATGTCTGAGCCAGCAACAATTGTAAATCATATAAATAATTATTTTAAAAGATTAGAAAATAATAAAAAATTCAAAGCACTTGTAACTGCTGGACCTACTCACGAATACCTTGATCCAGTAAGATTTATAACAAATAAATCTAGTGGCAAACAAGGTTATGAAATTGCAAGATCTTTAATTGAAAATGGATTTGATACCACTTTAATATCCGGACCAACAAATTTAATTCCAGTCAAAGGAGTAAATTTAATAAAAATCAAATCAGCCGATGAAATGTTAAAAGTAACTTTAAGCAATCTTCCAACAGACGTAGCAATTTTCTCAGCAGCAGTTGCAGATTTTAAAGTAAAAGACAAGAAAAATGAAAAAATAAAAAAAAATAAATTTTCAGAACTTAATTTAGAAAAAAATACTGATATTTTAGGATATATTTCAAATCACAACTCACTTAGACCAAAATTAGTTGTGGGATTTGCGGCAGAAACAACTTCTCTTAAAAATAATTCTTTGAAAAAATTATCTGAAAAAAATTGTGATTGGATAATTGCTAATGATGTATCTAGAGATGATATAGGCTTTGAGTCAGACTTCAATCAAGTTTCTATATTCTATAAAAATAATTCTGAAGAAAACCTTCCAAGAATGAAAAAATCAAGTCTTGCTAATGAAATAGTTAATAGAATAATTTCTCAATTAAATTAATGGTTAAAGTTTTAGTTACAAGACTTAATTCTAAAGTTAAATTACCTGAGTACAAAACCAGTGGGTCATCAGGTATGGATTTAATGGCGTTTGTTGAAAATCCAATAAAAATTTTACCTAACACTGTAGAATTAATACCAACAGGTTTGTCTATTGCAATACCGGAAGATTTAGAAATACAAATTAGACCTAGATCTGGTCTTGCTGCAAAATCTAGCATAAGCGTATTAAATGCTCCCGGTACTATTGATAGTGATTATAGAGGTGAATTAAAAATAATATTATTTAACCATGGAAATAAAGATTTTATTGTAAATAATAATGATAGGGTGGCTCAAATGGTTTTAACTCCAGTTATAAAGATGGAACTTGAAGAAGTAGATCAATTACCAGAAACAATAAGAGGATCTGGTGGATTTGGATCTACTGGTAAATGAAAAATATTCTTAATAAAAAATCAATTGAAAGATATTCTAGACAAATAGTATTAAAAGATGTTGGTCCAGTAGGACAAAAAAAAATAATTAAATCAAAAGTTTTAGTTGTAGGGGCGGGTGGACTGGGTTGTCCTGTAATCGATTATTTAAGTAGAGCTGGTGTTGGAAATATAGGGGTTATTGACTATGATAAAGTAAATATTTCCAATATTCATAGACAGTCATTATACAACTCTGAAGATGTTGGAAAGTTTAAAGTTAGTGTTTTAAAAAAAAAAATTAAATTAATTAATCCACAGATCAAAATAAAAACTTTTAAAGAGAGAATTGAAAAAAGAAATATTAAAAAAATATTTAAAAATTATGATTTTATTATTGATGGATCCGATAATTTTAAAACTAAATTTTTATTAAATAAATACTCTATAAAATATAAAAAAATTTTAATTGTAGGTGCAATTAGTAAAATGGATGGGCATATTTTTACTTTTGATTTTAAAAATAAAAATGACCCATGTCTTAAATGCTTTTATCAAGCAGAGCCTTCAGATGAAATATTAAATTGTGAATTTGAAGGTATACTAGGACCAGTAGCTGGTATAGTTGGCAATATTCAAGCTATAGAAGTTTTAAAAAAAATTTTAAAAATTGGAAATAAATCAAATAAAAAAATTTTAATTATAGATTTAAATAAATTAGATTTTAGAAAAGTCAAATTTATAAAAAAATCTAACTGTATATGCAAAAAATAATAATTATTTTATTTATTTTTTTAAATTTTTATACAAATTCTATTTCTGCTGAATATGGTTATTTTTTATCATTAAAAAATAAAAAAGTTAATGTAAGATATGGGCCTGGTTTTGATTATCCTATAAAATATATCTATAAAAAAAAATTTTTACCTATAAAAGTGATTGATAAAAAAGAAAATTTTAGAAGAATTATAGATCATAAAAAAAATAGTGGATGGATTCATATTTCTCAATTAAAAAAATCTAACTCATTAATTGTTCTCGAAGACAAAATTATATTTAGTAAAAATAGTAAATTTTCAAAACCACTATTCAGATTAGAAAAGGGAAGATTGGTAATATTAAAAAAATGTATATCTAATTGGTGTAAAATTAAATCTAATAACTACAGTGGATGGTTATATACTAAGAATTCTTGGGGTAAAATTGAATAATTTATTTTTTATTAAAGCTTAATTTGCATCAAAACGATCTAGATTCATTACTTTTGTCCAAGCACATATAAAATCATCTATGAATTTTTCGTTTGAATCGTCTGTAGCGTAAACTTCAGATAGTGCTCTTAATTGAGAATTAGATCCAAATATTAAATCTGCACGAGTCGCTCTCCATCTTATTTTTTTTGTTTTTCTATCTATTCCTTCAAAAAACTGTTCTTCTTTATCTACTTCTCTCCAAGTAGTTTTCATATCTAATAGATTAACAAAGAAATCATTAGTTAATGATCCAGGTTTTTTTGTAAATACACCATAATCTGAACCGTCATAGTTAGTGTTTAATACTCTCATTCCTCCAATTAAAACTGTCATTTCTGGACCAGTTAATCCAAGAAGTTGAGCTTTATCTATTAACATTTCTTCAGCTGAATTAGTGGGGATACCTTTTCCATTGGTATATCCTTTGGCATGCAGCTTAATATAGTTTCGAAAACCGTCTGCTATGGGTTCAAGAAGATTAAATGAATTTTTGTCTGTTTGATCTTGTTTTGCATCACCTCTTCCTGCTTTGAATGGAACTTTAATTTTTTTACCACTCTTTTTAGCAGCATTTTCAATACCAACTGATCCTCCCAAAACTATTAGGTCTGCTAATGAAACCGATTTATTTTTTGAATCAAAACTTTTTTTAATTTTATTAAAAATTCTGATTACGGCAGACAATTTTGAGGGATTATTAACTTTCCAGTCTTTTTGAGGTTCAAGGGCTATTCTCGCTCCATTAGCTCCTCCTCTTTTATCTGATCCTCTAAAAGTTGACGCCGATGCCCATGCGGTCGTAACTAGCTGAGAAACAGATAAACCAGATTTAGATATTTTTTTCTTTAGTAAATCAATATCTTTATTTTTAAGTTTATATTTATTATTTGGTATTGGATCTTGCCAGATTAAATTTTCTTTTGGAACATCAGAGCCAAGATAATTTGCTTTTGGACCCATATCACGATGAGTAAGTTTAAACCAAGCTCTAGCAAAGGCATCAGCAAATTCATTTGGATTTTGATGAAAATGTCTAGAAATTGGCCCATATTTAGGGTCTAATTTTAATGAAAGGTCAGTAGTTTGCATCATTGGAAGATTTTTTTTAGATCTTTCATGAGCATCTGGGGTCATTTCTATATCATGCCCATTCCTTTTAGGCTTCCATTGATGAGCTCCTGCAGGGCTTTTAGTTAATTCCCAGTCATAACCAAATAAATTATCAAAATATCCCATATCCCATTTAATTGGGTTTGAAGTCCATGCGCCCTCAATACCGCTGCTAATAGTATCTACACCTAAACCGCTTTTGTAGTTACTGTTCCACCCAGTTGCTTGATCTTGAATCTTTGAACCTTCTGGTTCAGGACCTTTGTGCGACTCTGGTGCAGCACCATGAGATTTTCCGAATGTGTGTCCGCCTGCAACGAGTGCTACCGTCTCATAATCGTTCATTGCCATACGTCCAAAAGTTTCTCTAATATCATGAGCAGCTAAATAAGGATCTGGATTAGCGTCAGGTCCTTGGGGATTAACATAAATCAAACCCATATGCGATGCTCCTAAGGGATTTTCTAGTTCTCTTTTTCCACTATACCGATTTACTCCTAGCCATTCCTTTTCAGATCCCCAATAAATATCCTCTTCTGGCTCCCATATGTCTTCTCTTCCGGCACCAAAACCAAAAGTTTTAAAACCCATTGACTCTAGTGATATATTACCAACAAGTATAAATAAATCAGCCCAAGATATTTTTTTTCCATATTTCTTTTTAATAGGCCAAAGTAAAAGCCTTGCTTTATCTAAATTTACATTATCTGGCCAACTATTTAATGGAGCAAATCTTTGATTTCCAGTTCCAGCTCCACCTCTTCCGTCTCCTGTTCGATAAGTTCCAGCAGCATGCCAAGCAAGACGAATAAAAAATGGACCATAATGACCATAATCTGCCGGCCACCAATCTTGTGTATCAGTCATCAATTTATGAAGATCTTTTTTTAATGCTTTAAAGTTAAGTTTTTTAAATTCTTTTTTGTAATTAAATTTTTCTCCCATTGGATTTACCAATGATGAATGTTGACTTAAAATTTTCAAATTTAGGCTATTGGGCCACCAATCTTTATTTGTTTGTCCTTTACCTGTTGGATGCTTTGGCGGTGTTCCTGCACCTGTAAAAGGACATTTTGATTGTTCTTTAATTAATTCATTACTCATTTTTCTAATTTATAATGATTCTAAAGTAGTGTCAATACAGTAGAATTGTCTCAATACAATTTTATATAATTTAACTATTTTGTAATATTTTTGAGATTAGTTACTATTTTCAATTTTAACTAAAACTTCTATAGAATTAATTTTTTTTCCAGGTATTCTTTTTTTTATCTTAATATTATGAACGTCCTCATTTTTTAAATCTATTAGTTCATTAGTGTTTATATCAAGAAAGTGATGATGATTTGAGGTATTTGTATCAAAATAACTCTTATCCTTATTTACTGATATTTCTTTTAAATATCCCTTTTTTTTAAATGAGTGAACAGTGTTATATATTGTAGCTAAAGAAATTTTTTTACTTATTTCATTTTTTAATATTTTGGAAAGATCATTAATTGTAAAATGAAAAGTTTTTTTTCTATCAAACAACAATTTACAAATTTTTATTCTTTGCTTAGTTGGTCTCAGCCCTGAAGATCTTAATTTTTCAATAAATATGCTATTATTTTCCATTTTTCGCCAAATTTATAACAAACCTAAAGTATTTGTATATTGTAATTTTAATAAATAAAGTATTAAAGATCTATATTTATGGAAAAAAAATCATCATATAGCTATCAAGAATTAATTAATTGTGGAAATGGTGAACTTTTTGGGCCAGGAAACGCCAAATTACCACTTCCTCCAATGCTTATGTTTGATAGAATAATAGAAGTTAAAGAAGATAATGGTGCTTTCAAAAAAGGCTCTATTACAGCTGAGCTAGATATAAAAGATGACCTTTGGTTTTTTAATTGTCATTTTAAAGAAGATCCGGTTATGCCTGGATGTCTAGGTTTAGATGCAATGTGGCAGCTGGTAGGTTTTTATCTGGGATGGCTTGGAAATCCTGGTAAAGGAAGGGCTTTGGGAGTAGGCACTGTAAAGTTTACTGGTGAAGTTTTAAAAAGTGTAAAAAAAACAAAGTATATAATTGATATGAAAAAAATTATGTCTCCAAATGGAACAACCGTTGGTTTGGCAAATGGAGTTTTGTTGGCTGATGAAAAAAAAATTTATACAGCAGAAAATTTAAAAGTAGGATTATTTAAATAATGAAAAGAGTAGTTGTTACTGGCATTGGAATTGTATCTTGTTTAGGTAATAATCAAGAGGAGGTTTATCAATCTTTATTAAATTCAAAATCTGGAATTACATTTTCTGAAGAATATAAAGAATATAATTTAAAAAGTAATGTTCACGGTAAACCAAATATTAAACTTGAAGACTATGTTGATAGAAAGTTTATAAGATTTATGGGACCTGGCTCAGCATATAATTATGTTTCTATGGCTGAAGCAGTTAAAGATTCTGGGCTAGAAGAAAAAGATGTAAGCAACATTTCAACTGGAATGATTATGGGGTCTGGTGGACCATCAATACAAAATGTTATTTTAGCAGCTGATAGAACAAGAGAAAAAAATCCAAAAAAAATGGGACCATTCGTAGTTCCAAGAACTATGTCCAGTACTGCTTCTGCTACTCTAGCAGTCCCATTCAAAATTAAAGGAGTTAATTATACAATTAGTTCTGCGTGCGCAACTAGTGGCCATTGTATTGGAAACGCAATGGAATTAATTCAGCTTGGAAAGCAAAGTATTGTCTTTGCTGGAGGAAGTGATGAGGTTCACTATGCAATGACTGCTATGTTTGATGCGATGACTGCTCTTTCATCAAAATATAATGATACTCCAGAAAAAGCATCTAGACCTTACGACAAAACAAGAGATGGATTTGTTATTTCAGGAGGTGGAGGAGTTTTAGTTTTAGAAGAATACGAACACGCAAAAGCAAGAGGTGCAAAAATTTATGCTGAACTTACTGGTTATGGAGCAACTTCTGATGGATACGATATGGTAGCTCCATCTGGAGAAGGAGCTGCAAGATGCATGCAAATGGCTTTAAATACAAGTAAAAACAAAATTGATTATATAAATACGCACGGAACTTCAACACCAGTTGGAGATATAACTGAATTAAAAGCTGTAGCAGAAGTTTTTAAACAAAATGTACCTAAAATAAGTTCTACAAAGTCTCTTTCAGGTCACTCATTAGGAGCTACTTCGGTTCATGAGGCTGTTTATAGTTTAATTATGATGAAAAATAACTTTATTTCTGCTTCTATAAATATAAATGATATGGATGATGAGGCAAAAAAATTTCCAATAGTTACAAAAGTTGAAAAAGATGTAAATTTAAATTCTATAATGTCTAATAGTTTTGGATTTGGTGGAACTAATGCAACTTTAGTTTTTGAAAAGGTTTAATCTATGAGTTTAATGAAAGACAAAAAAGGGTTAATTATGGGCGTTGCTAATGAAAGATCTATTGCCTGGGGCATTTCTCAAAAATTAGCTGAAGCAGGAGCTGAATTGGCATTTACCTATCTTGGAGATGCTTTAAAAAAAAGAGTAATTCCTTTAGCAGAAAAATTAAATTCAAATGTAACATTTAGCTGTGATGTTGAAAAAAAAGATGAAGTAATAAAACTTTTTGAAGATATAAAATCAAAATGGGGTGAAATTGATTTTGTTGTTCATGCAGTTGCCTTTTCAGACAAATCAGAATTATCAGGAGAATACTTAAATACTACTAGAGAAAATTTTTTAAGAAGTATGTTAATTTCATGCTTTTCATTTACAGAAGTTGCGAAAGAGGCTTCAAAAATAATGAATAAAGGTGGAAGTATGCTTACATTAACTTATGAATCTAATAAAGCTATTCCAAATTATAATGTAATGGGAGTTTGTAAATCTGCGCTTGAAGCAAGTGTTAAATATCTAGCAAGAGACTTAGGTACAAAAGGTATTAGAGTAAATGCAATAAGTGCTGGTCCAATTAAAACTTTAGCAGCATCAGCAATTGGTGACGCAAAATTCTTATATAAATGGAATGAAGATCACTCGTTTTTAAAAAGAAATGTAGATATTTATGATGTTGGAAATTCAGCTTTATATTTATTGAGTGAACTTGGAGGTGGCGTAACTGGTGAAATTCACTATGTAGATGCTGGTTATAATAAAGTTGGTATGCCTGATCCAAAAAATATAACTTAATTTTATGTCTAAAAGATATGGTGGTAAATCATTTAAAGATGCAAGTGTTATGAAAAAAGCAAAACTTTCCTTTAAAGAAAAAAGAAAAATAAAAAGGGAAAAAAAAAAGAATAAGTAATGTTAATACTGGTTTGGTTTGTAATTTGTATTCTATTTTATTTCGTTCAATTGCTTTTGGGAAATTCTGGTCATGCACTAGAAGTATTCGCAGTATTAAGTGGAATAGCTATTTTTCTGATTAGTAAAATAAAACACCAAATTAAGTAATCAACAAAAACTTCAATTTTTATTTTTAAATTGCCGCTTGTTTAATAGATAGTTTTACTTTTCCTCTATCAAAACCTATGACCTTAACTTTTACCTCATCACCTTCTTTTACAACGTCAGTTACTTTAGCAACTCTTTTATCAGCTAACTCTGATATATGAACCAGACCATCTTGTTTTCCAAGAAAGTTAACAAATGCTCCAAATTCCATAATTTTCATAACTTTTCCATTATAAATTTTATTTAATTCAGCTTTAGCAGTAAGATCTTTTATAAATTGAAGTGCAATATTTCTAGATTCTTCATCTGGTGCTGCAACTGTTACAACTCCTTCGTCATTAACATCTACTTTAGCACCTGATTTTTCAACTATTTCTCTTATTGTTGCACCTCCTTTTCCTATAACCGTGGCAATATCTTTTTTATCTACAGTGATTTTTTCCATCTTCGGAGTGTGTTTACCAACACCGTCTCTTGATTTATTTAAAGCTTTATTCATTTCACCTAAGATGTGAATTCTCCCATCCTTGGCTTGTTTTAAAGCTTGTTCCATTATTTCAAATGTAATTCCTGTTATCTTAATGTCCATTTGAAGAGATGTAATTCCATCTTTTGTACCGGCAACTTTAAAGTCCATATCACCTAAATGATCTTCATCTCCAAGGATGTCTGATAATACACTAAAATCATCACCTTCTTTAATTAATCCCATAGCAATACCTGCAACTGGCTCTTTTATTGGAACACCAGCATCCATTAATGATAATGAAGTTCCACAAACTGTTGCCATTGATGATGAACCATTAGACTCTGTTATTTCTGATACAATTCTAAATGTGTAAGGGAAGCTCTCTTTTGAAGGTAAAGAAGAGTTAATCGCTCTCCAAGCAAGTTTTCCATGCCCAACTTCTCTTCTTCCTGTTCCAATTCTACCAGTTTCACCAACTGAAAATGGAGGAAAATTATAATGAAGCATAAATCTTTCTCTTTTAAGACCCTCCAAACTTTCAATTCTCTGTTCGTCGTCTGAAGTTCCAAGAGTAGTTGTCACAATTGCTTGTGTTTCGCCCCTTGTAAACAACGCAGAACCATGAGTTCTTGGTAAAATTCCAACTTCACAAATAATTGGCCTTACATCAGAAAGTCCTCTTCCATCAATTCTATTTTTATTTTTTAAGATATCTGTTCTAACTATTCTTTTTTCTAAATTTTTAAGTTCAGAATTAACATCTAAATCTGTAAAATTTTCATTCTCTTCAAATAATTTTTTAGCTTTGTCAGTTATTTCAGAAATTAAATTTGATCTTTCTTTTTTATCTCTGATTGAAAAAGCTTTCTTTAATTCATCTGTAAATTCATCTTCAATTTTTTTCTTAACTTCAGAAACATCTTTTTTCTCTACTATCCAATCAGGTTTTTTACATTCTGCGGCAAGTTCTTCAATCATATTAATTACTGGGATGAAATTTTCATGACCAAATTTAACTGCATTTAACATTTCTTCTTCTGTTAAACCGCTTGTTTCAGACTCAACCATTAAAACTGCATCTTTAGTTCCTGCTACAACAAGATCTAATTTTGAATTTTCTAATTCCTTTTTTGATGGATTAAGAACATATTTGCCATCAATAAAACCAACTCTAGATGCTCCGATGGGACCCATAAATGGCATACCAGATATAGCTAAAGCTGCTGATGAAGCAATAATTGATAGTATGTCTGCTTCATTTTCTTTATCATAAGATATTACTGTTGGAAGTAATTGTACCTCATTTTTAAATTCTTCTGGAAACAAAGGTCTTATAGGCCTATCAATTAACCTTGAAATTAGTGTTTCGCTTTCGGTTGGTCTTGCTTCTCTTTTAAAATAACCGCCAGGAATTTTTCCTGCTGCATAATACTTTTCTTGATAATTTACTGATAATGGAAAGTAATCTATATCTGGATTTACTTTTTTTGCTCCTACAACGGTTGCTAAAACAACTGTTTCTCCACATTTTGCAATTATTGATCCATCAGCTTGTCTTGCAATTTTTCCTGTTTCTAAACTTATTTTTTTTCTGTTTAGTTCAATTTCTTTTTTAAATACTTTAAACATTTCTTTCTACTTTCTTAAATTTAATTTCGATATTACGTTCTGGTAAGATTCTATTTTGTTTCTTTTTAAATAATCTAATAATTTTTTTCTTCTATTTACTGCTTTAAGTAAACCTACAGAAGAATGTTTATCTTTTTTAGATTTTTTTATATGATTTGATAAATTTTCAATTTTATCAGTTAGTAATGCTATTTGAACTTCTGAAGACCCAGTGTCTTTATCATGAATAGCTAGTTCTTTACTCTTTTTTGTCATCTCTTTCCTTATTTATTTGTTTGTTTTATTAAGTTTTCAATTTTTTCAGCATAATCAAAAGATTCATCCTTAACAAATAGAAGTTTAGGTAAATACTTCATTGTTATTTTTTTTGATAAAACTTTTCTAATTACAAATGAAAATTCTTTAAGTTTGTCAACTATTTCCTGAGCATTTTTTCCACCAAGGGGTAAAACAAATGCTTTTGCAACTTTAAGATCTTGGCTCATTCTTACTTCAGTAACAGTTATTTCTCTTGTTTCTAGATTAGGCAATTTTGCTTCATCTCTTAAAAATATCATACCTAAAGCCTGTTTAATCATTTCGCCAACTCTTAGCTGTCTTTGTGAAACTGGCTTTCCTAATTTACTCATAAATTTATATTGTTCTTTCAGTTACAGTAGAATTGTATACTTCAATGATATCTTTTTGTTGAAAATCATTAAAATTTTTTATTGTAATACCACATTCTAAACCAGCAGATACTTGTTTCGCTTGATTTTTTTCTCTAAATATTGATCCTATTTTTCCATTAAATACAATTGTTCCATCTCGTATGATTCTTGCATTAGAATCTTGTAAAATTTCTCCTTCAATTACTTTTGACCCCGCAACTTTTCCAACTTTTGAAACTTTAAATATTTGAAGAATTTCTGCTGAACCAATAATTTTTTCTTTTACATCTGGGGTTAATAATCCTGAAAGTCTATTTTTAATATAATCTAATAGTTCATAAATAATGTTGTAAGAATTAATCTCAATTTTATCTCTTTCGGCTGCTTTTTTTGCTTCTTTACTGGGTTTTACATTAAAAGCGATTACAACGGCATTAGAAGCTTTTGCTAAAGATATATCTGTTTCTGTAATCATTCCTATATCAGACAAAATTATTTTTGGCTTAACTTCATCATGTTTTATTAGAGAAATGGCGTTTTTTATTGCCTCTGAAGATCCATGAACATCTGATTTAATAATTATATTTAATTCTTCTGAAGTCTTATCTTTAAATGCCGAGTCTTGTGTTACAAAAGTTAAAGGGTTTTTTCCATCTAGACTTTCTTGAATTCTAGCTTCGCATAATGATTTAGCCTCTTTTTCATTTTCTAATACAACAAAGTCATCCCCTGCTTTTGCTGCACCATTGATACCTAAAACTTCTACTGGGGTTGATGGATTTGCTTCATCTACGCTTTGACCTCGATCATTAATTAATGCTCTTACTTTTCCCCATTTTAATCCACTTACAAAATAATCTCCTTTTTTTAAAGTTCCAGAGGTTACAATTATATTTACTATTGGACCTCTGCCTACATCTATTTTGGACTCCATTACGATACCATTTGATTTTAAATCATAATCAGTTTTCAAATCCAATAGTTCTGCCTGCAATAAAACTGATTCAATTAGTTTATCTAAATTTTTATTAGTTTTAGCTGATATTTCTACCATTAATGTATCTCCTGAAAGCTCTTCGGCAATTAGTTCATGTTCCAATAATTGATTTTTTATTTTTTGAGGATCGGCCTCAGGAAGGTCACACTTGTTAATAGCTACAACAATTGGAACTTTTGCTGCCTTTGCATGTTTAATTGACTCAATAGTTTGTGGTTTTACCCCATCATCAGCTGCTACAACTAAAATTACTACATCGGTTAATTTTGATCCTCTGGCTCTCATTTCAGTAAATGCTGCATGTCCCGGTGTATCTATAAATGTAATTTTATTTGAATTATAAATTATTTGATAAGCACCTAAATGTTGTGTAATTCCTCCAAATTCTCCTGAAACAACATTCGTTTTTCTTAAAACATCTAAAACTGAAGTTTTGCCATGGTCAACATGTCCCATTACAGTAACTATTGGTGGTCTACTATTTAAATTTTGTGATTTTACTTCTTTAATTTTTTTTATTTTTTCTTCTACCTTTTCTTCTTTAATTGGATTATGTCCAAATTCTTGTACAAGATATTCTGCAATATCAGAATTAATATTATGATTAATTGTAGCTGTTACTCCCATTGACAAAAGATGTTTTATTAAACTACTGGACTGTTCAGCCATTCTATTCGCAAGTTCTCTTATTGTAATTACTTCAGGTATATTAACTTCTCTTTTTATTGGCTTTAAATCTTCCAACTTTTCATTTTTATTTAACTCTTTGTTTTCTTTTTTTCTTGCTCTTTTTAAGGAAGCTAAGCTTCTTGCTTTAAATCCAATATCTTCCTCACTTAGTGCTCTAGATACAGTGAGCTTTAGCTCTCTTCTTTTTTTTAAACCAGTTTTTCCTTTTTGAGTATTTTCTCCTTTTAATCTTTTTGTTGCTCTTTGTTCAGCTAACTTTCTCTTTTCAAAATCATTTACTGAAGATGGTTTTGCAATTACATTACCTCTAGGAACAAAACTAGTTTTAGGTTTATCAAATGTGTTTCTTTGATGAGTGTTTTTTGAAAAAAGAAGATTTGGATCCAAATCTTGTGCTTTTTTTTTCAATTACTACAGAGTTTTTTCCATGCGATTTTGCTAGTTCAATATTACTTATTGTTTTTTTTGAACTTCCAGAAATAGTTAACTTTAATTTTTTCTTTTCCATGCATCATCTCTCAATCTTTATAAATTTTTTCTCGTGCTGACATAATTAATTCATCAGATTCTTTTTTGGAAAGAGCAAAATCTTCTAAATATCCTTTAATTTTAACTCTCTCTCCTTTTACAATATCATAAGCACCAGTAAGCTCATCAGAAGATAGATCTGCAAAATCAGATAATTTTAAAATTTTTTTTTCTCCTAGAGTCACAAGCATACCAGGTGTTAACCCTTTGTGATTAATTAGCTCATTTTCAAGACCTAACTCTTTTATTTTGTTGTTTATTTCCATTTGATCTTTTTTAAAAAATTCGTTTGCTCTTTCAATAAGTTCTTTTGCTGTTTCTTCTTCAATTCCTTCAATTTTTATTAAATTTTCAATTTTACTATCTTTTATATCATCAATTGATGAAAAACCTTCGGCCACTAATAGCTGCCCAAGTGTTTCATCCAATTCTAAATTTTTAACAAAATTTTCGGTTTTTTCTTTAAATTCAATTTGTCTTTTTTCAGAGTCTTCCTGGTCTGTCATAATATTAATTTCATAATTTAAAAGTTTTGTGGCCAATCTAACATTTTGACCTCTTCTACCAATTGCTTTACTTAAATTTTCTTCTGTAAGTATTACATCAAGTTTTTTTGATTCATTATCTACATTAACTCTTTGAACTTCGGCTGGTGATAAAGCATTTGAAACTACTATCGCCGGATCTTCAGACCAATTTACAATATCAATTTTCTCTCCTTGAAGTTCATTTACAACTGCTTGAACTCTGCTACCTCTCATTCCAACACAGGCTCCCACTGGATCTAGTGAAGTATCAATTGCCTTAACACATATTTTTGCCCTGCTTCCTGGATCTCTAGCAGAAGATTTAATTTCAATTAGTCCATCATAAATTTCTGGAACTTCTTGAACGAAAAGTTTTTCCATAAACTTTGGGTGTGCTCTAGATAAAAATATTTGTTGACCTTTTGGTTCTCTTCTAACATCTAAACAATATGCTTTTACTCTGTCACCTGCTTTAATATTTTCTCGAGGTATTATTTCATTTTTTTGTATAATTGCCTCTGTTCTTCCAAGATCTACAATTACATTTCCAAATTCCAATCTTTTAACAATTCCGCTTACAATAGTGTCTTTTTTATCTATAAAGTCTTTAAATTGTCTTTCTCTTTCTGCCTCTCTTACATTAAAACTTATAACTTGCTTAGCAGTTTGTGCTGCTATTCTTCCAAAATCAAAAGACGGCAATGGCTGCAAAACTTCATCTCCAATTTTTTTGTCTTTATTTATTTGATTTAGTTCGATTGCTTTATCTAAACTTATTTCTAAGTTAGAATTTTCAGGTTTTTCTACAATCGTAAGTTTTCTAAATATCCCTATATCTCCACTATCTCTGTCAATTAAAACCTTAATTTCATTCTCTGATCCAAATTTGGATTTTGCTGCTTTTGCAATTCCACTTTCCATAGAGTCAATTATTAGCTCTTTATCTATAGACTTTTCTAAAGCTACAGCTTCAGCTATTCTTAATAATTCTAGTTTATCTGCTCTTCTATTTAACATTTTTTGCATTCTCCAAAAAAAAATGGGCCGAGGCCCATTTTGAAATTTCAACAATGTAACGTGAATATATGTATTTTTCTTATATTTTCAACTTTAATTACTTATTAAAAACATTTGCTTTATCTGTTTTTTCCCAAGAAAATGAGCCATCAGATCCTGTATCTCTTCCAAAGTGCCCATATGCTGATGTTTTTTCATATATTGGCTTATTTAAATTCAACATTTCTCTGATTCCTCTTGGGCTCAAATCAAAATTATCATTAATTAGTTTTTCTATATGTCTATTTTTTTCTTCATCATTATCAAAAAGATCTACATAAATTGATAGAGGCTTTGATACACCGATTGCATAGGCAAGTTGAATTAAACATTTATCTGCTATTTTTGAAGCTACAACATTTTTTGCTAAATATCTTGATGCATATGCTGCTGATCTATCTACTTTAGTTGGATCTTTTCCAGAAAAAGCTCCTCCACCATGGGGTGCCGCTCCTCCATAAGTGTCTACAATAATTTTTCTTCCTGTTAATCCACTGTCTCCATCTGGTCCACCAATTACAAAATTACCTGTAGGGTTTACATAAATTTCGCTTTCTTCTAGTCCATTAATAAGATTTTTTGGAATAGATTTCTCTATATATGGTTTAACTAGTTCTCTTACTTGTGATTGATTTACATCTGCTGAATGTTGAGTTGAAATTACAACTGATTTTACATGAGCAGGTTTTCCATCTTTATACTCTATAGTAATTTGACTTTTTGAATCGGGCTCAATATTTTTTAACTTTCCTGACTTTCTATCTTCTGCCATTAATCTTAAAATTTTATGTGAATAATGTATAGGTGCTGGCATAAGTACATCTGTTTCATTACATGCATAACCAAACATTATTCCTTGATCTCCTGCTCCTTCATCTTTGTTTCCTGATGAGTCTACTCCCATTGCAATATCTGCAGATTGGGAATGGAGATGACTTTCTATTTTAGTAGCTTCTTTCCAAGTAAAGCCTTCTTGGTCATAGCCAATATCTTTTATACATTCTCTAACTTTTTGAATTAAATCTTCTTTTTTTATTTTTGGTCCTCTTACTTCTCCAGCTAAAACTACTTTATTTGTTGTCGTTAAAGTTTCGCAAGCCACCCTTGATTGGGGTTCCGCGCCTAAATAGCTATCTACAACCATATCTGATATTCTATCACAAACTTTATCTGGATGTCCTTCTGAAACTGATTCGCTAGTAAATAAATAATTTTTTTTCATCTTAACTCCCTTTCTTTTTTAAAAAAAAAATTAAACTAATATAAAATAATAAAAAATAAAAGAAGATCTTATTGCCAAAAGAACTAAAAAGAGTTTTTTTTGTTTTTTCAAAACTTTTTACTTCAATAACTCCACTCTCGGTTGATTTAATTTGATCTATTATTTGTCCTTTTGAATCAATAAAAGCGGAAATACCATTATTAGTCGAACGAATTAAATTCTTCCCTTCTTCTATAGACCTAAATACTGAGTGTGAAAAGTGTTGATATGGTCCTACGGTATTTCCAAACCATCCATCTTCAGATATGTTTAATATTAAATCAAAATCATCGTTGGTTTTATTAATTTTTCCTGAATATATTATTTCATAACAAATTAAAGGAACAAAGTTTAAATCATTTATACTTATTATATTTCTTTTATTATCACTTGAGAAAGACTTATATCCTTGCGTAATTTTTTTAAAACCAAATTTACTAAAAAAATTTTCTAAAGGTAAAACTCACCAAAAGGGACTAGTTTATTTTTATTATATTTTTCCAATATATTTGCATCTTTGTCTAAAACTACCATAGAATTAAATACTTTCTCTTCTTCAATGCTATTTATACCTATAAAAATTTTATGATGATCTGAATAATTCTCTGAAAATATATAGCTATAATTTTTTAAATCTTCTAAATAAATATTTGAAAGAGCTCCTTCTGGAAAAATAAAAATAGTTTTTTCTAAACTATTAGGATTACTTAACTTAACTAGTTCTAAAATAATTTTCTCAATATTTTCGTCTTTAAAAAATCTATTAATATCAATTTTTGGTGAAATAATTTTAATTACAAAATTTAAAGCATTTTCATTTATTTTTTTATTGTTTTTAAGAATCAATGATCCATAAAAAAAATTTATTGTCAATATTACTATTGTAAAAAGTAAAAAAATTAATTTTGTAATTTTTCTATGATTAAATAAAATAATAGTAGGTATTAAAAAAATAGTTATACTTAATAAATTAAATGAATAAGTGCCAATAAATGAAAGAATTTGTAAAAAAGGCAAATAATCTGTCCAGGAATATACAATAAGATTCCAAGGAAAGCCTCCCAAAATAAAACTTCTAACAAATTCAATTAAAGAAATAAAAAAAGAAAAAATTAATATTGAAGAAAACTTTTTATTTAAAGAAAAAAATGAACAAGCTAATGTTGTTATCCCATAAAAAAATCCCAAAAATAGAGGAATTAAAACTAAAGCAATTGGTATTAAAGGTTTAAAATTTTCTTCAAAAGTTAGTGCATTTGTTATCCAATATAGATTTGAAATAAAATATCCAAATCCGAAAATCCAACCTATTTTAAAAGATGTCCATTTTCCTTTGTGATAATTTGAAATTAGGTAAATTAATAATAATGGAAAAGTTATAAAATTTATAAAAAAAAAACTATATGGTGGAAGACTAAAAGATGTAATTAAACCTAAAATAAATGGAATAATATAAATTAATATTTTATTTTGTAAGAATAATGTCAATTTATTTTATGAAAATAATTTAAAACTAAATTTTCTTTTTTAGCCATCTTTTTATAATCTTTTAATTTTTTATGGTCATACCCAGTTAAATGAAAATATCCATGTATCCACATTTTATCAAATTCTAGAAAAAAATTTGATAATTTTGATCTTTTGTTAATTATTTCATAACTGATAGCTATATCACCAATATAGCTATTTCTATTTCCATAATTTTTCATTGGGAATGACAATATATCAGTAGTTTTATTTTTTTTTCTAAATTTGGAATTTAAATTTTTCATTTTTTTATTGTTTGTTAAGAGTATCGAAAATTCTTGTTTTTTTTTTTTAAAGTAAACAATTTTTGATAATTTTCTAAGCTTTTTGTTTAAATAAATATTGGGATTTTTAATCTTATTTTTCCATTTTGAATAGTCTAATATTACATTTGCTTTAATCATTAATCAGTTTTTTGATCTGAATAAGCTTTAACAATCT
The DNA here is from genome assembly GCA_902569725.1 of uncultured Pelagibacteraceae bacterium. Lineage (GTDB taxonomy): Bacteria > Pseudomonadota > Alphaproteobacteria > Pelagibacterales > Pelagibacteraceae > Pelagibacter. Next base: position 18,871 of record CACFVG010000016.1, read on the forward strand.
TTGATACTAATGGATGTCTCACTACATCAGTATGATCAAAATCCACTACTGAAATTTCATTTAAATGACCCAATAATTTCTTAGATCTACTTAAACCTGATAAACTTTTATTTGGTAAATCAATTTGTGAAGGGTCACCATTAATTACAATTTTTGAATTTTCACCTATTCTTGTTAAAAACATTTTAATTTGTGTATCAGTTGCATTTTGGGCTTCATCTAAAATAGCAAAGGAGTTTTTCAATGTTCTTCCTCTCATAAATGCTAATGGCGCTATTTCTATATCTCCTACTTCGATTTTTTTTTGAATTTTTTCAAAATCTAATAAATCATATAACGAGTCGTACAATGGTCTAAGATATGGATCAACTTTTTCTCTCATATCACCAGGTAAAAAACCTAATCTTTCTCCTGCTTCTACTGCTGGCCTAGATAATATTATTCTTTCAATCTTTTTGTCTAAAAGCATTGTTAAAGCAACAGCTACTGCTAAAAAAGTTTTACCTGTACCTGCTGGCCCAGTAGAAATTATAATTTCACTTTCTTTTAATGCTCTTACGTATTTTTTTTGCTTTTCAGATCTTGGTATTACAGATTTTTTTGGAGTTTTAACTATATACTCAATATTTTTTCCAAAATTTTTTTTTTCGTCTATCATAAATTTATTTACTGATGAAATTACATCTTTTTTTTCTATAGTGCCATTTATAATAAACTGTTCAGATAAAAATTTTATTGCGTTTTTAACCAATTCATTTTTTTCTGAAGTATTCTTTACCAATATTGAATTTCCTCTTGTATATATATTAGTTTTTGTAATTTCCTCCAATTGCTTAATGTTGTTATTAAATTCTCCTACAACACCTAAAAGAATTTCATTATTTTGAAATATAATGCTTAAAGTATTATTGTCAGAATAAACAAATTGGAGTTCAGATTTAAAATTTTTTTTAGCTATATTTTTCAATTATGCTGCTCTCATTTTTTTTTCTATTTTACCAAATAAGCTATTTTGATTAACATTATCTATTTTAATATTTATATTTTTTCCAATATAGTTTTCATTTCCTTCAAAAATTACAGAATTCATATATTGATTCCTTCCAAAAAATTTTTTTTGCCCATCCATTTTATTTTCAACAAGAACATCAATTGGCCTATTAATAAAAGACTTGTTCATATCTAATTGGAATTTAAATAGATTTTTTTGAGTTTTTAGTAGTCTTTCCTTTGAAACTTCTTTATCAATTTGAACTAGATTTGCTGCTTTTGTTCCTGGTCTTGGGCTAAAAATAAATGAAAAAGAATTAATAAATTTTATTTTTTTTATAAGGCTGATTGTATCATTAAAGTCATTATCTGTTTCGCCAGGATATGAAATTATAAAATCACTAGAAAACTCAATTTTTGGATTAATTTTTTTTAATCGTTCGTATATTTCAACATACTGCTCGACAGTGTGTTTTCTGTTCATTAGTTTAAGAATTTTATTTGATCCACTTTGAACAGGTAAATGAACAAGTGGCATTAATTTACTATTTTCTTGATAACTTTCTATCAAATCATCTGTCATATCTCTGGGGTGAGATGTTGTGTATCTTATTCTTTTTAATTCACTATAACTTGATAATGTATTAATTATATCTGATATACGATACTCTTTAATTTTTTCTTTAAATGTATATGCATTAACATTTTGCCCTAACAAAATTATTTCTTTGACACCATTTTTAATTAAGTTTTCTGCTTCAGATATAATTTTGTTAAACGGTCTCGAATATTCTGGTCCTCTTGTATAAGGTACTACACAAAAACTGCAAAATTTATCACAGCCCTCTTGAATAGTTAAATAGGATGAAACTTTATTATTTTTGTTTCCAATATTATCAAAATAATTAAACTTTGAAACTGTATCAAAATCTGTTTCTTCTATTTTATCTCCCTTAATAAAATTTTTTAATTTATCATTTATCTTATGATACGATTGAGGTCCTATAACTATATCTATATAAGGTTCTCTATTTAACATTTCTTGATTTTCTGCTTGAGCAACACATCCTGCAACAACTACAATTGGCTTATTTTTTTTTCTATATAATTTTTTAACTCTACCAATTTCGTGATAAACTTTTTCTTTTGCCTTATCTCTAATATGACATGTGTTTAAAACATAGCAGTCTAAATTATCTTGGTCTTGGCTTTTTTCAAATCCCAATCTTTTAACTGAGTCGTAAATTCTATTAGAATCATACTCGTTCATTTGGCAACCTAGGGTCTTAATAAAAATTCTTTTTTGCATTAACTAGGATTTTTTTTTAATTCCATAAAGTTCCAATTTATGATCAACTAAAGTATAACCATATTTCTCAGCAACTTTTTTTTGTAAAATTTCTATTTCGTTATCAACAAATTCAATTATCTCTCCAGTATTAACATCAATTAAATGATCATGATGACTTTCACTTACTTCTTCGTATCTTGCTTTTCCACCTTTGAAATCATGCTTAGCAATTATACCTGCCTCTTCAAATAATTTTACAGTTCTGTATACCGTTGCTATACTAATTTTTGAATCAAGCTTAGAAATTCTCAAATATAATTCATTAACATCTGGATGGTCTTGGGAGTTAGACATAACTTTAGCAATAATTTTTCTTTGATCAGTTAACTTAACTCCTTTTGCTATACATTTTTGTTCTATTGTTTCTGACATAACTTTATAATAACTCTAATATTGTGGTTTTATCAAATTTTTAATTAACACACCTTTATTAAATAAATCAATAATTTTTGTATAATTTTGATCGATTACTTGATCTGAATTAAAACCATATAAATCTATTTCATTTGCAAAACTTAGTGCCTTTGCTGTGGAAAGAGATGCTCTTATTCCAGAAAATTTTCCTGGGCCCTGATTTACAAATACATTGCTCAAGTTTTTTATATTCAAATTATGATTTTTTAAAAATTTTATAATCAAAATTGTCAGTTTATCAAAATTTTCTCTATTGTTACTAAACTCACTAGTATATGATTTACTATCAGCTATGATCATAAAAAAAATTTTATCTTTTGCCGCATCAATTATTAAATTATTCATATTAGTTAATTTTATTTTAAATTCTAATGTTTTTGCAAATAATAACAAATATTACTCAAATGATAAGGGTATACTTTCAATAATGTACCACAGATTCAATGAGGATAAATATCCATCAACTAATATTGATATGGAAATTTTTAAAAAACAAATTGATCTAATCGAAAAAGAAAAAATTAGTTTTATTAGTCCAGATGAATTTAGAATAAATTTTAACTTACCAAAAAATCAAAAAAAAATTTTACTTACAATTGACGATGGTTTTACTTCTTTTTACAAAAATGCTTGGCCATATCTAAAAGAGAGAAAAATTCCTTTTATATTGTTTATTTCAACAGAAGCGATAGGAAAAAGCGGCTATATGAATTGGGATCAGATTAAAGAAATTGAGAAGGAAGATTTTGCCTTTATTGGTAACCATTCACACTCTCACGAATATCTTATCAAATACGATTTTAATAAATTTAAGACAGATATTGATACATCAATTAAAATATTTATTGAAAATATTGGTTATAACCCTTTATTTTTTTCTTATCCTTTTGGTGAATATAGTTTGGAACAAAAAAAATATATTTCTGGTAATTTTGATTTTGGGTTTGGGCAACACTCAGGATTAATTGATATTAATAAAGATAAATATGAATTAGCAAGATTTCCAATTAACGAAAAATATGGTGATTTAAAAAGATTTAGTTTTTTAATAAATCTATTTCCATTTGAATACAAAAATATTTTTCCCAAAGATAAATATATTTTAAAAAAATCAAAATCCACCTAAAACAATTGTAGAATTTTTTAAAGAACAAAAAAATTTGGAAAAAAATTAATTGTTTTTCTGATGAAGGAAATAAATGGGACAAATCTAAACTTAATCTAATTGGAAATAAACTCCATATTAAATTTCGAGATAAATTCTATTTTAGACGAGGTAGAGTTAACTGCTCTTTAAATGATGATATTGGATGGAGATGGTTTGGAATTCAATTTTCGATAGAGCAAAATTAAATTAAATTTTTCTCTCTTTTACTAGTAGGCAAAATTTTTGCATCATCAAAGTCGAGTAGTTTGTTTTGTTCAATAATTTTTTTTAATGTTTTTGTATATTCAATGCCTGTTTCTGCATATTTGTCTAAATAATTTACTAACTCTAAACTATTTAATGATCCATAAACATCTCTCT
>CACFVG010000017.1 GCA_902569725.1 uncultured Pelagibacteraceae bacterium
GAAAGAGTTTTGATAGTATACAATTAATAGAGAATATTTCAAACACAGAAAACGATAAAAATTTTTTTGATATATTTGATAATTTAAATTCAAAAATAAAAGTTAATATAACGAAAGTTAAGTTAGATGATATAAGTACCGTTAAACATTTTAATGGTATTTTAGAAGTTAAAAATAGTAAAATTTATGATTTAGATTTAAATTCTAATTTTACTAATAATGAAAAACTGTTTCTTTCGATTAAAACACAAAGTGATAATAGTACAGTAACAACCTTCTTTTCTGATAGAGCAAAACCCTTTGTTAAAAAATATAAATTTATTAAAGGTTTTGAAGGTGGAAATTTAGATTTTAGCTCCACAAAAATAAATAATATCTCAAAATCTAAGTTAATAATTGATAATTTTAAAGTTCAGGAGGTTCCTGTACTAGCTAAAATATTAACTTTGGCGTCACTTCAAGGTATAGCAGATCTTTTAACAGGCGAAGGTGTTAGATTTACTGATTTCGAAATGGTTTATTCAAATAAAGGTGGCTTAATGACAATTCATGAAATTTATGCGATAGGACCCGCTATATCAATAATGGTGGAAGGTTATGTAGAAAGTAAAAAATTGATAAGCTTAAGAGGAACATTGGTACCTGCTACTACTATAAATAGATCAATATCCTCTATTCCATTACTCGGAGATTTGCTCATAGGAAAGAAAGTTGGTGAAGGTGTATTTGGAGTTAGTTTTAAAATCAAAGGACCACCTAAAAATTTAAAGACAAAAGTAAATCCAATTAAAACTCTAACACCTAGGTTTATAACTAGAACTTTAGAAAAATTAAAAAAGAATTAATTAATTATAATTTTAAAATGTTTTTTTTTACCTAAAGATAATTTAAAAAAATTATTTTCATTTAAAAAAGTATTATCAATTATAACTTTATCGTCTTCTACTAATTTATCATTTACCTTGATCCCATTATTTTTAATTAATCTTCTCGCTTCATTTTTTGAAGTTGTTAATTTTAAAAATGCAATAATACCAGCAAGATCTAAAGATGAAAAAAATTCACTTTCAAGATTCAAAGAAGGTAATTTATTTGCGTCAGTTCCTTTTTTAAAAGTGTTTTCAGCAATTCTCTCTGCATTACTAGCCTCTTTTTCTCCATGAAGCATTGCAGTTGCTTTATTTGCTAAGATAATTTTAAGATCATTAATATTTTTATCTTTAATTTTTTCAATTTCATCTAGGCTAATATCTGTAAACATTTTTAAAAAGTTAATTACATCTCTATCATCTGTATTTCTCCAGAATTGCCAGTAATCATAAGGAGACAGTAATTTTTTATCTAACCAAACTGCTCCTTTTTCAGTTTTACCCATCTTGGATCCTGAAGCTAAAGTAATTAAAGGAGTAGTTAATCCAAACACTTGTTTACTTGAGTGACGTTTAATAAGTTCTACTCCATTTACAATGTTTCCCCATTGGTCTGACCCACCGATCTGCATAATGCAATTTTTTGTCTTATTTAATTCAAGAAAATCGTATGCTTGAAGTATCATATAATTAAATTCCATATAGCTTAAAGATTGTTCTCTTTCTAATCTTAATTTTACACTATCAAAACTCAACATTTTATTAATTGTAAAGTGTTTTCCTATTTCTCTTAAAAATTTAATATAGTTCAACTTTCCTAACCATTTAAAGTTATTTACAAAAATAGGTTTTAATTTTGGATTGTTTGTTTTTAAAAAAATTTTAAATACTTTTTGAATATTCTTTATATTATTTTCAATCTGTTTTTCAGATAAAATTTTTCTTGTTTCTTCTTTACCTGAAGGGTCGCCAATTCTAGTAGTTCCTCCTCCAATAAGTACAATTGGTCTATGACCATGCTTTTGCATTAATCTTAAACACATTATTTGTAGTAAACTTCCAACATGAAGACTTTCAGCGGTACAGTCAAAACCAATATATCCTTTGATTTTTTCTTTATCTAACAATTTAGATAATTCATCTTCGCTTGTGCATTGGTAGAAATACCCTCTATCTTTAAATTCTTTTAAAAATTTATTCATAGGTCTATAGTTCCACAATATACATTATTTAATAAAAAAAAATAAGAATGGGAAAGATATATACAGCTTTAGGATTAATGAGTGGAACTTCAATGGACGGAGTAGATGCTTCAATCATTAGCTCAGATGGAGATATTGAATATTCAGTAAAAACAGACAAATACTTTAAATATAACGATGAACTACGTCATAAGTTAATAAATATAAGAGAAAAAGTCTTAACAATAGACGATTTGAAAGCACTTTCTGATGATATCAAATCGTTAGAAAGAGATATCACATTGTTTCATGCAAAAGTTGTTAATGAAACTATAGAGACCTCAAAAATAGAAGTTGATTTGGTGGGTTTTCATGGACAAACAATATTTCATAATGCTGAAAAAAAGATTACTAAACAATTAGGAGATGGAGAAATGTTATCAAAATTAACAAAAAAAATAGTTGTTTATAATTTTAGACAAAATGATTTAGAAAACGAAGGTCAGGGAGCCCCACTAACTCCAATTTATCATAATTTATTAGCTAAAACTTTTAAAGAAAAAGGAAAAGTAAAACTACCAATTACAATTTTAAATATTGGGGGGATTGCGAACACCACATCTATTAATGAAAATTATAAAATGACAAGTATGGATATAGGTCCAGGTAATTGCTTAATTGATAAATGGGTAATAGCTAATTCTGAAAAAAATTTTGATAAAAATGGAGATATTGCTAGATCAGGTAAGACGGATAAGTTTATATTAGAACAAACAATAGATAATTTTTATTATAGCAAAATTAGTAAAAAAAAATCACTTGATATTAATGATTTTGATATTTCTTTTGCCAAAGGTCTTTCTTTAGAAGATGGAGCAGCAACAATTACTGAATTAACAGCAGATATTATATCTAAGAAATTATCAGATGAAGCTATTTTTGTATGTGGAGGAGGAAGAAAAAATAAATTTTTAATAGATTTAATTCAAGCTAAAGTTAAAAATAAAATTTTACAAATTGATAATCTTGGAATAGATGGCAATTATATCGAGTCACAAGCTTTTGGATTTCTTGCCATTAGATCATATTTAGGATTACCTATATCGTTCCCAGAAACCACAGGATGCAAAGCACCTTGCAAAGGTGGAGTTATAGTTAAAAAATTTTAATATAAAGCAGACTCTTTTTTTATATATTTATTTAAAGATTTGGTTAATGGTTGTTCAGCTTTTGAAAAAAAATGATTAGCATCTGGAACAGATTCAAATTCAACTTTAATACCTTTTTGTGAACTTAATCTATTATTTAGTTCATTTATATGCTCTATCGGTACAAGTTCATCTTTTTTTCCGTAAATCATTAAACCTGATGAAGGACAAGGAGATAAAAATGAAAAATCATAAACATTTGGTTGAGGAGAAATCGCAATAAATCTATTTATCTCAGGTCTTCGCATTAGTAGCTGCATTGAAATTAGAGATCCAAAAGAAAACCCTGCAATCCAGCATTGCGAATTGTCAAAATTTTCTCTTTCTAACCAATCAAGAGCTGCTGCAGCATCTGCAAGCTCTCCTTGACCATTATCAAATTCTCCATCACTTTTTCCTACACCTCTGAAATTTACTCTACAAACTGAAAAATCATTTTCCATAAATACATGAAATGTATCAACAACTACTTTGTTATTCATTGTTCCTCCGTATTGAGGATGAGGATGAAGAACTAAAGCAATTGGAGAAGTATTTTTTTTACTTTTGTAATATTTTGCTTCAAGTCTTCCCGCAGGCCCAGGTATAAATATTTCTACTATTTTGCTATCCATAAAAGATATTGATAATTATTCTCAAAAAAAAATTATATTTTTCTATCAAAATTGAGCGACAAAAAGCAAGTCTTTAAATTATATATAAACTTGACTAAATTAGTCAGGTATATATAAAGCCCGTGGATTGCGGAAAATATGAAATTATCAAGCAAAGGTAGATATGCTGTAATGGCACTTGCGGATCTTGCAAAGTTTGATCCTAATGAGCCAGTTTCTCTTAGAGATATATCTTTAAGACAAGGCATATCATTAGTTTATTTAGAGCAATTATTTTTAAAATTAAAAAAAAATAAAATTGTTAGTAGCGTAAGAGGAAAAAAGGGAGGCTACACATTAAATAAAAATGCGTCTGAAATTAATATTTCAGAAGTACTTTCAGCTGTTGAAGAAAAAATAAAAACAGTAGGTTGTGAAAAGCATTCAAAAAAAGGATGTAATGGCAAAAGTACAAAATGTATTACCCACAACTTATGGGATGAACTCGAAGATTATATTAATGTTTTTTTTGAAAAAAAAAAATTAAGTGATCTAATAAACAAAAGAGATAATAGAATTTAAATGAGAGAAAAACAGATAGATAAATTAAAAGATTATAAATATGGTTTTACAACTGATATTGAAAATATCAGAGCACCTAAGGGCCTAAATAAAGAAGTTATCGAATTCATATCTAAAGCTAAGAAAGAACCAAAATGGATGCTTGAATGGAGAATGAAAGCTTTTGAAAGGTTAAAAAATTTAAAAGAACCAAATTGGCAAAAACCAAAATATCCAAAAATTGATTATCAAGATATTTATTATTATTCTGCTCCTAAAAGTGCAAGTGAAAAACCTAAGAACATTGATGAGCTTGATCCTAAACTTTTAGAAACTTATAAAAAATTAGGCATACCATTACAAGAACAGCAAAGATTAAATGGTATTGCTGTAGATGCTGTATTCGACTCAGTTTCTGTAGCTACAACATTTAAAGATAAACTAAACGAAGTAGGAGTAATTTTTTGTTCAATTTCTGAGGCAATACAAAAGCATCCAGAACTTGTAAAAAAATATTTAGGTTCAGTAATTCCTTTAACAGATCATTATTTTGCGACTTTAAATTCAGCTGTTTTTACCGATGGATCTTTTGTTTACATTCCTCCAGGTGTTAAATGTCCCATGGAACTTTCAACATATTTTAGAATTAATGCATCTCAAACTGGACAATTTGAAAGAACATTAATAATTGCGGATAAAGAAAGCTATGTAAGTTATTTAGAAGGTTGTACTGCTCCAATGAGAGATGAAAACCAACTCCATGCAGCAAACGTAGAGCTGGTTGCTTTAGATAATGCTGAAATTAAATATTCAACAGTACAAAATTGGTATCCTGGAGATGAGAATGGAAAAGGAGGAATTTATAATTTTGTAACCAAAAGAGGTTTATGTAAAGGAACAAATTCTAAAATTTCATGGACACAAGTAGAAACAGGTTCGGCAATAACTTGGAAATATCCAAGTTGTATTTTACAAGGAGATAATTCAATTGGAGAGTTTTATTCAATTGCAATTACAAACAATCATCAAAAAGCAGATACAGGAACAAAGATGATTCATTTAGGCAAAAATACCAAGAGTAAAATTATTTCAAAAGGAATTAGTGCAGGCTTTTCTGATATGACTTATAGAGGGTTAGTAGATATTTCTTCAAAAGCTAAAAACTCTAGAAATTATACACAATGTGACTCTTTACTTATGGGCAATAAATGTGGAGCTCATACTGTTCCATATATTAAAAATAAAAATCCAGAATCTAATATAGCTCATGAAGCTACTACTTCTAAAATTAGCGAAGAACAGCTTCATTATTGTCAACAAAGAGGTTTAAATCCTGAAGAGGCAGTAGGGTTAATTGTTAATGGTTTTTGCAAAGAGGTCTTACAACAATTACCTATGGAGTTTGCTGTTGAAGCGCAGAAATTAGTTGGAATAAGCCTAGAAGGAAGTGTTGGTTAAATGTTAAAAATAAAAAATTTGAAGGCTGATATAGAAAATAAGTCAATTTTAAATAACTTTAATCTTGAAATAAAACCGGGCGAAGTGCATGCAATAATGGGACCAAACGGATCAGGAAAAAGTACTTTATCTAATATCCTATCAGGAAAAAAAGGGTATGACATTTCAGGAGAAATTTTATTTGAAAATAAAAATATTTTTGAACTTGAAACTGAAGAAAGAGCACACAAAGGAATATTTCTAGCTTTTCAATATCCTTTAGAAATACCAGGTGTGAATACAAATATTTTTTTAAAAACGTCACTTAATGCAATTAGAAAAGCCAGAGGAGAAAAAGAACTTGATGCAATAGAATTTTTAAAATTAGTAAAATTAAAAGCAAAAGAATTAAAATTTGATGAAGAAAAATTAAATAGACAATTAAATGTAGGATTTTCTGGTGGTGAAAAAAAGAAAAATGAAATATTACAAATGTCTATATTAAACCCAAAACTTTCAATTTTAGACGAAACCGATTCTGGATTAGATATTGACGCACTCAAAACTGTTGCTGATGGAGTAAACTCATTAAGAAAAAAAGATAATTCATTTTTAATAATTACACACTACCAAAGATTATTAGATTATATAAAACCTGATTATGTGCATGTGTTGATCAATGGTAAAATAATCAAATCTGGAGGTCCAGAGCTTGCATTAGAATTAGAAAAGAAAGGATATGAAAATTTTAATTAAATGGAAAAGCAATTAAAAATAGACTTTCAAAAGTTGTTAGAAACATCAAATTTTTCTAAAAAGAATGTTGAGATTAAAAGAAAAAACTTTGAAAATTTTATTGAAAAAGGATTTCCCAACAGAAGAGAGGAAAATTGGAAATTTTCAGATCTTAATCAAATAATTTCAAAAAATATTAAAAATTTAAGTTTTTATAACGATTTATCAAAGCCAAATAAAATAGATCAGTCTATTTTTATTGATGGTTTAGAACATAATAAACTTGTTTTTGTAAATGGTAGAATAGAAAAAATAGAGTTTGATTATGAAGAAAAAAATAAAATGGAAATATTAGATGATTTAGTTTTAGAAAAGTCTAACAATTCTAATAATTCTTTACTTTTTTTAAATAATGCATTTGTGAGCAAATATTTTAAACTAATTGTCAAAAAAAACTATTCACTTAAAAAACCATTGGCTATCTATAATATTACCAATAAAGACTTGGTTTCAAAAAGTATTAATTTAAAGATTGATATATTACTTGAAGAAAATAGTTCTTTAAAACTTATTGATTTTTCTAACGATAAATCAATTACTAATTTTATAAATATTAATTATAACTTTGATCTTCAAAAAAATTCTATCTTAAAAAATTATAAAATTGATAATAATTCAAATAGCAATGTAAAATATTCTTTTAGTAATATTAATCAAGATTCTAATAGTGTGTCAGAAATATTCCTTTTATCATCCGGATCAGAATTTATAAAAAATGAAATAAATTGTAATCTTAATGGAGAATATGCTTCAGCATTTGTGAATGGAGTTTATATCTTAGGCGAAACAAAGCATCATGAAATTAAAACTAATATAAATCATTTAGTTGAAAAAACTAAAAGTTATCAATTAATCAAAGGTGTTTTAGAAGATACATCAAAAGCAGTTTATCAAGGAAAAATTTTTGTTGATTCGAAAGCTCAAAAAACGGATGGTTATCAATTAAGCAAAGCAATTTTATTAAATGACAATACGGAATTTGATGCCAAGCCAGAACTAGAAATTTATGCTGATGACGTTAAATGTTCTCATGGCTCTGCATCTGGAAGTTTAAATGAAGATTCAATATTTTATTTAATGTCTAGAGGATTAAATTATCAAGAAGCGAAAAAACTTTTAATAAATGGTTTTCTTTTAGATGTTGTTGAAAAAATTACAGATTCCGAAATTAAAAATTTAATTAAAAATATTATGAGCTTAAAACAATGAATATAAATAATATAAAAAAAGAATTTCCTATATTTGATAACAAAGTTCATAATAATGATCTTGTTTATTTAGATAGTGCTAATTCTTCTCAAAAACCGAGAGCAGTTGTCGATAGGATTTATGACTTTTATACTAAAGAATTTTCCAACGTAGGAAGAAGTGTTCATTACCTTGCGGTTGCGGCAACTAATTTATATGAAAATACCAGAACATCGGTTCAAAAATTTATTAATGCAAAAGATGCAAATGAAATTGTTTTTACAAAAGGGGCTACTGAAGCGATAAATTTGGTAGCTAGCACTTTTGGACAAAATCATTTGGAAGAAGGTAATGAAGTTTTATTAACTGAGCTTGAACATCATTCAAACTATGTTCCTTGGCATTATTTAAGAAAATCAAAAGGTATTAAAATAAAGTTTGCCGAGATAAATAAAGATGGAGAAGTTACTTTAGAGAGTATAGAAAAAAAAATTACATCAAAAACTAAAATTATTGGAGTAACTCATTTATCAAACGTTACTGGAGCTATTTTGCCAATTAAAGAAATAGTCCAACTAGCTCACTCAAAAAATATACCAGTATTGGTAGACGGTTGTCAGGGAGCCCCACATTTAAAATTAGATATGCAAGACTTAGATTGTGATTTTTATGCTATCTCTTGTCATAAAATGTATGGACCAACTGGTTTGGGTATTCTTTATGCAAAAAAAAAATGGTTAGAGGAATTACCACCGTATCAAGGTGGCGGAGGGATGATTGGCGAGGTTAAAAAGGATGGTATAACATATGGTGATTTACCAAACAAATATGAGGCTGGAACAATGGCAACAGCACAGGTAATAGCATTTGATGAGTCTATTAAATTTTTAAACAAAATAGGAATGGATAATATCATTAAACATGAAAAAGAACTTATTGAATATGGTCAAGAGATATTAAGAAAAAATAATTCTGTTAAATTAATTGGAAATCCAAAAACAAAAGGATCTGTTCTATCCTTTACTATTGATGGAATACATCCCCATGATATAGCAACCATTTTAGATGAAGATGGTATTGCTATAAGAGCTGGTCATCACTGTTGCCAAATATTACATGACAAACTTGATATAGCTGCTTCCGCAAGAGCATCAATTGGGATTTATAATACCAAGTATGATATTGATAAACTGAATTTGTCAATTAATAAGTGTAAAAAAATATTTGAATTAAAATGAACTTAAAAGAACTTTACCAAGAAATAATTTTAGATCATGGAAAAAATCCTAGAAATTTAAGAAAAACAGAAAATTTTAATAAAGACGCCAAAGGACACAACCCTTTATGTGGTGATAAGGTTCATGTTTTTTTAAAGTTAAATGAAAATAAAAAAGTAGAAGATATTTCATTTGAAGGCCAAGGTTGTGCAATTTCAATGGCTTCGGCATCAATAATGACTGATTTGTTAAAGGGAAAAGAAGAAAAAGAAGTAAAAGAAATTGTAAATGATTTTTTAGAAATGATTAAAGAAAAAGATGAAATTAAAACAAACCTTTTGAAAGATGATGAAAAAACTAAATTAATGTGTTTATCAGGAGTAAAACAATATCCAATGAGAGTTAAATGTGCAACTCTATCTTGGCACACATTGACATCTGCTATAAACAAATCTCAAAATCAAATTAATAGTGAAAGCTTGAAGGTATAATGAAATTAAAAGATAAAGTTATTGCTGAAATAAAAAAGATATATGATCCAGAAATACCAGTTAATATTTACGAATTAGGATTAATTTATGATATTATAATTGATGATAATAATTATGTTAAAATAGATATGACGCTAACCACCCCAAATTGTCCTGTAGCTGAAAGTTTGCCTAATGAAGTGAAAAATAGTGTCAAAGAAATAAAAGAAGTAAAAGATGTTGATTTAAAACTAGTTTGGGAACCACCATGGGATAAATCAATGATGTCAGAATCTGCAAAATTAGAATTAAATTTATGATGAAACAAATAATTACACTAAGTGATAATGCTGCTCAAAGAATAAAAGAAATCATGTCAAAAGCGGAAAATAATTCTGTTGGTGTAAGGGTAGGTGTTAAATCAGGTGGTTGCGCAGGTATGTCTTATATAATGGAATATACAAAGGAAATTAATCCAAATGATGAAATAATTGAGGAAAAAGGGGTAAAACTTTTTGTAGATCCAGGGGCCATAATGTATCTTTTAGGAACCGAAATGGACTATAAAAAAGAAGAATTTTCCTCATCTTTTGTCTTTAAAAATCCAAATGAAACTGAAAGATGTGGATGTGGAGAATCATTTAAGATATAATATTGGTTAATGAGAGACACTAAACATTTAGAGAAACATGCTAACAAATTAGCAGAAAGCAAAAAAGAAAAAGAACTATTCAGAACTCAACGTAAAGCAGTTGAAGCTGGAGCACATGGTACTTTAGAATACACTATAAAAAAAGGTGTCAATAAGAATAAAATTGCAGACGATAAAATATTAAAAAGTAAAAAATAATTTAAGAGCTGTAATACATTTCAAACTCCATAGGGTGTGGAGTATGTTCAAGATTGTAAATTTCCTCAAATTTTAATGCAATAAAAGCATCAATCTGGTCATCAGAAAATACACCACCTTGCTTTAAAAAACCTCTATCTCGGTCTAAACTTTCCATAGCCTCTCTTAGAGAACCACAAACTGTTGGAATATTTTTTACTTTATCTTCTGGCAAAGCATACAAATCTTCATCAAGAGGTTTACCTGGATTAATTTTGTTTTTAATACCATCCAGTCCAGCCATTAGCATTGCTGAAAAAGTTAAATATGGGTTTCCTGCAGCATCAGGAAATCTTATTTCACATCTTGCACCTTTTTTATTTAATGTAATTGGTATCCTACAAGAAGCAGATCTATTTCTTGCTGAGTAAGCTAATAATACAGGAGCTTCAAAACCTGGAATTAATCTTTTATAACTATTTGTTGTAGCATTTGAAAAAGCATTAATTGCTTTAGCGTGTTTTAAAATTCCTCCAATATAATGAAGTGCAGTTTCTGATAGACCTGCATATTTATTTCCAGAAAATACTGGATTTTTACCTTTCCAAATAGATTGGTGTGTATGCATTCCTGAACCATTATCACCTTTTACGGGTTTAGGCATAAAGGTTGCGGTTTTTCCAAAAGAATTAGAAACCATTTGAACTACATATTTATATAACTGAACATTATCTGCTTGTGTTACTAAAGTATTGTATAACATTCCAAGCTCATGTTGACTTGGAGCGACTTCGTGATGGTGTTTTTCAACTGTAATACCAACTTCTCTTAATCCTTTTAAATACTCACCTCTCATATCTTGAGCACTGTCAACTGGTGGTACTGGAAAATACCCACCTTTGACCCCTGGTCTATGCCCCATATTTCCATTTTCATAATTTTTACCTGAGTTATAAGGGCCTTCAGAGCTATCAATCTTAAATCCTATTTCATTCATTTCATTTTTTATTTTTACATCATCAAAAACAAAAAATTCTGGCTCAGGACCAAAATAAGCTTTATCACCAACTCCTGTTTTTTTTAAATATGCTTCAGCTTTTTTAGCAATACCTCTAGGATCTCTTTCGTAAGGAGTTTTCTTAACTGCATCTAAGATATCGCAAAATATAATTAGAGTATTGTGAGAAGTATAAGGATCAATTACTTGTCTACTTAAATCAGGTTTTAAAATCATATCTGACTCGTTAATAGCTTTCCAACCAGCTATTGAAGAACCATCAAAAAAAACTCCATCATTTAACATATCATCATCAACAATTGTTGCGTCCATTGTTAAATGTTGCAACTTTCCTCTAGGATCAGTAAACCTTAGATCTACAAATTCGATCTCTTTATCTTTCATAAATTTTAAAGCTTTATTAGAACTCATAATTTTTTTTGCAATATCTGAACTTAATATCAAAAAACACAGTAATAAGAAGATAATTTAATAAGATATCACCTATGCATTTCTTACATAGATAAATGGCTATTAATATGAAATTATCAATTCACAAATTATTACAATTATTAATTGAATGGAAAATCTATTAAATAAAGAACCAGTTAAAAGAGTTTTAAAAGTTTTAAGTGATTTTGACGAATCATTAAAAGTAGAAACTTTGTCTAGTTCAGCAAGAACTGCAAAAGATGCTGCTGAAAGTTTAAAAACAGAGGTTGGCTCTATTGTAAAAAGTTTGTTACTTAGAAGACAAAGCGCATTCTTGTTATGCTTAGTTGCAGGTGATAAGAGATGTTCACTAAATAAAATAAAAAAACTGTTAAATGAAAAAGATGTAAGTATGGCTAGTGCTGACCAAGTAAAAGAGATAACAGGATTTACAATTGGGGGAGTTTCTCCAGTAGGTCATTTAAATAAAACTGATATATTTATAGATCAATCTTTAAAGAGATTTGAAAATGTATTTGCAGCCGCAGGACACCCTTATAGTATTTTCAAAATTAATTTTGATAATCTTTGCAAAATTACAAATGGAACAGTCAAAGATATATCTGAATGAGAAATCCAAAACCTTTAGATTATTTGCTGCTTGGAGTATTATCTTTAATTTGGGCATCTGCATTTTTTAATATTAAAATTGCAACTTATTCTTTTGGACCTGTAACAATTGCATTTTTTAGAGTTTTTCTTGGAGCGATACCAGTTGTACTTTTATGTTTAGCAAAAAACATAAAGATTGAAGCATTTTCAAAAGACTGGTTATGGTTTGCATCAATTGGATTCATAAATCTAGTAATACCTTTTTTTTTAATCGCTTATGGTGTTCAAAAAGTACAAAGTAATCTTGCTGCGATTCTTATGGCAACTACACCTTTAAGTGCAACTATTCTTGCTCATTTTTTTACTGAAAATGAAAAATTTAATTGGTTCAAGAGTGTTGGAATATTAATTGGATTTTCAGGAATAGTTTTTTTATTTTCAGACAAAGTATTAATTAATACAGAAAATATACTTTATGCTCTCGCTATTTTATTAGGTTCCACATGTTATGTTATTGGTGGAATTTTAACTTTAAAAATAAGTAAAAAGAAAAATGAAAATGTCACAGCTTCAATATTAATTTGGGGATCAATAATCGTATTTCCAATCTCAATATTCTTCGAGCAACCTTGGAATCTATCCCCAAGTTTAGATTCTATGATTGCATTATTATATCTTGGAGTTTTTCCAACTGGTGTTGCTTGGTTATTGAGATTTCATATTTTGAAAAATAATGGTGTAGTTTTCCAATCTCAGGTTGCGTTTTTAATTCCAATATTTGGAGTTATTCTTGGATATATATTTTTAAATGAACTTATAACTTCAAAAGTTATTGTTTCACTACTGCTAGTTATTTTAGGAATTTATTTAGTTAAAACATCAAATAAAATTAAAGTTACTTCAGTTTAGATAATTCTTTAATGTGAGATGAATCTGTTTCACAACAGCCTCCTAAAATTGTTGCACCTTTTTTACTAATTTTTTCTGCAAATTCACAAAATACTTTACCTGTAATTTCTTCTCTTTTTCCTAAAGTAATATTTGGATTTTTTCCTACTTCGTTGTGTCTAGCTGTATTAAATCTATGTACAGGCAAGGGTTCTTCCACTGCCCACAAATTTGCTTTAAAGCCAAATGGTATATCTAAGTTTTTTAATTCATCAACTGTTTGTTCTATTATTTCTAATGATACGCATGCAGCAACTACTCCCAGCCAGCTAGTATTCTTATACTTTTTTACTATTTCTGTTATTTTTTCTCCAGATGGAAGCTTACCATTTTTCTTTAAATGTAGACCAACTAGAACTGGTTTGTTTAATTTATGAATAACATTTAATGCTATCTCTACTTCTCGCCCACTAGAGAGTACATCTAAATAAAAAAAATCAATATAAGGGTTAATAATATTAGCTTGATCTAAAAAATCTTTTTCAATTATATTTTGATCTCTTTTATCAACTTCATATGTATCGTTTTGAGCAGGAAGACTTCCAGCAATTAAAATTTTTCTTTTTGATAATTCCCTTGCTTTTAAGGCAAGCTCACAAGCTTTTTGGTTTGCAAACTGAAAAAGATCTCCAACTTGATTTTGTTCCATTCTTACTCTTCTAGTAGTAAAAGTATTTGTTAATATTACTTCTGCTCCTGCTTCAATAGCAGATAAATGAGTATCAACTACTAAACTATTAAATTTTTCATCTATTAATGAAGTAGCTGACCAGAGGGTTCCTTTAGTTACAAGTCCTCTTGCAAGCAACTCTTGACCCATACCAGCATCTAAAATTCTTGTTTTTTTAAAATAATTTAAATCCATATTACAAAAATAAATTGATTCCTATTCTGGCAGCTACAAATAATACCAAAAGTGATGTAACCAAGGCAAGTAATCTTGTTGGAAAAATTTTTAAATTTAAAAAATTACCAATATGACCACCAATAATTACTATCAAAAATAAATACCAGAAGTTAGATATATCACTCAAAACTATATTTTTAGTTAACTGACCAATAACACCAGATATAGAATTAATAAGAATAAATAAAGAAGCTGCAGTAACAATATGTTTTGGTTTAGCTGCTTTAATCAAAAAAAGTATAGGACTTAAGAATATTCCTCCTCCAATTCCTACAACTCCAGAAACAAAACCCAGTATTCCCCCAATTAAAATTGATATTAAAATTGGAATATTTCTGTATGTCGATTCATTATCGTCATATGATTTGAAATTTATTAAAAGTATTATTCCAGCAATTGATAAAACTATAAATAAAAAAATTTCAAATAGGTTTTTATCTATTTGTAAGGATCCACCAATAAATGCTAAAGGTATTGATCCTATTAGATAAGGTACAAGTAATTTTAAATTTAGGTTACCAGCTTTTATATAATTAAAGCAATTTCCCGAAACTACAAATATATTACATATCAAAGCAATTACTGGAAAAATATAGTAGGGTACACCCGATATTAGTAGTATTGCTAGATAAGTAGATCCACCACCAAAACCAACGCTGGCATATAATATTGCAGTTACAAAAAATAAAATTGATAATATAATCATTTAAATTTTATGATTGTAAATATAGCACTATTAACAGTTACTGATACAAGAACTTTAAAAACTGATAAATCAGGAAATATTTTAGTAGATAAAATAAGCAAGGCTAATCATAATTTAGTAGATAGAAAAATTTGTAAAGACAGTAAAAAAGAAATTAAAAAAATATTAAAAGACTGGATTAAGAAAAAAAGGATTGATGTAATAATAACAACAGGAGGAACTGGATTGACAGGAAGGGATATTACACCTGAAGCACTAGAAGAAATAGCAGATAAACATATCCCAGGATTTGGTGAAGTATTTAGGATAATTAGTTTAAAAACTGTTGGAACTTCCTCCATTCAGTCAAGAGCTTGCGCAATACTAGCTAATGGCAAATATATATTTGCATTACCCGGATCTTCTGGAGGAGTAACTGATGCTTGGGATCAAATTTTAGTACACCAGCTAGATATCAATCATAAACCTTGTAATTTTGTGGAATTATTTCCGAGACTTAAAGAAAAATAAAATTTTAATTTTTTTCTCTTGTTGCAATATAAACTCCTAAGGTTGCAATTAAAAAACCAAATATATCAATTAAATCCAAATTTTCTCCTAAAAAAACAAAAGCCATAATAGCAGAAGTGGGGGGTATAAGAAAAAATACAGAAACAGTTTTGCTCGCAGAGTTTTTTTTTATTAAATACATTAAAATAGTAAATGCCCCAAAAGAAACTAAAAATATTTGATGACTTATTGCAACTATAAAAGTTGTTGAAAAATTTATAAATGGTTTTTGAATGAAAAAAATAATTATAAATAAATGAAATAAAAATCCTCCTATAGCTTGATACATATTGCTAACTGATAAAGGCAAATTATTACTTATCTTTTTTTGCCATAGTGTTGCAGAAGTAACAGCAATCAAAGAAATAATTACAGCAACAACCCCCAAAGTTGGTAAAGATTTGCCTATATCAAAACCAATAACCAAAGTTGCTCCAACAAATCCTAAAAAAACTCCAAGCCATTTATTCCATGTAATTTTTTCATTCAAAATAGGACCAGCCAAAGCATTTGTTAATACAGGCTGAAGTGTAACAATTAATGCTGCAATCCCAGTTGGAAGGCCAATAGAAATTGAATAAAAAACACCACCAAGATAAAATCCATGAAATAGTATTCCTGTAGAAATTGACGGTAAAATATTTTTTGAATGAACTAAAACTTTTTGTTTTGAAAATAATAAAAAAAAACAAAATCCTATTGCAACAATTAAAAATCTAAAACTTAATGCTGCAAAAGGATCGCTGTAATCAACTATTGGTTTTGTTGTTATAAAAGCTGAAGACCAAAGTAAAATAAATATTATTGGAAGAAATTTTATCACCAGTTAAAAAACTACTTTTGATATTTTTCTTTCCACTCAGAATAAGGCATCCCATATACATGTTCTCTTGCATCAGGATCCGATATTGAAATACCTTTTTTTTCTCCTTCTTCCCTATACCATTTTGACAAGCAATTTCTGCAAAATCCAGCTAAATTCATTAAATCTAAATTTTGTACATCTTTTCTTTCCCTAAGATGTTTGATTAATCTTTCGAATGCAGCTGATTGTAATTCCTTTTTTATATTATCATCCATAATTATTTGTGTTAAAGTTTTATTGTATTAATGAAACTTTCTGGATCATATCAAATAAACTTAGAAAAACAAAAAGTTTGGGAAGCATTGAATAATCCTGAAATTTTACAAAAAACGATACCAGGATGTGAAGAATTTATTAAAAAATCTGAAACTGAGTTTACTGCTACAGCGACTAATAAAATTGGTCCATTTAATGCCAGTTTTACAGGTGATATTGAACTTAAGGATTTAAATCCTCCTCATAGTTACAAAATTACTGGTTCAGGAAATTCTCCAGTAGGTTTTGCAAACGGAGAAGCTACCGTTAGTTTGGAGGATAAAGATAATGGTACTAAACTTACTTATACAGTTGAAGCAAATGTCGGGGGAAAAATTGCCCAGATTGGCTCACGTTTAATTGATATGACTGCAAAAAAAATGGCTGATATTTTTTTTGGAAAATTTTCTGAATTAGTTTCAAATGATCACGATGCTAAAAAAACCATACAGGAAAACGTCGAAAAAAATGAAGTTCCTAGTGATAAAAAATCTCAAAACAAAACATTAATTTATATATCTATTGCAATATTAGCAGCTGTAGCGATTTATTTACTAAGTTGAATCGCGTAATACTAGAATTTTTTAATTTTTTAAAGTTGAGTGTGACAATATTGTATGTTTAACTGAAGCTAATTATTAAGGAGCGGGACCTTATGAAAAAAGTTGCTTTAGAAGTAAATGGCAAAAAAATTACAAGAGAAATTTCAGATCATACGACATTATCAGGTTTATTAAGAGATAAATTAAATTTGACAGGGACACACATAGGATGTGATACGAGCCAATGTGGAGCGTGCGTAGTTCATGTTGATGGAAAATCAATAAAAAGCTGTACAGCATTAGCAGCAGACCTTGATGGTTCGAAAGTTACAACAATTGAAGGTTTAGCAACAAATGGAAAGTTACACCCAATGCAAGAAGCATTTAAAAAAATGCACGGATTGCAGTGTGGATTTTGCACACCTGGCATGGTTATGAGTGCAGTTGATCTTTTAAAAAATAAAAAAAATCCAAGCGATCAAGAAATAAGAGATTGGCTGGAAGGTAATATCTGTAGATGTACAGGTTACCATAATATTGTTGCAGCAGTTAAAGAAGCTGCATCAAAAATGTAGGAGTTAAAATGGCAAGTTTAGTAGGTTCAAGAGTTGAAAGAAAAGAAGACAAAAGATTTTTGACAGGTAAGGGTAGATATACTTCTGATATTAATATTGCTAACCAGACATATGCCATATTTATTAGATCTCCACACGCAAGAGCAAAAATAAAAAAAGTTGATATATCTAAAGCTCTTAAATCTTCAGGGGTTGTAGATATTTTAACGGGTGAACATATTGCACAAGATAAAATTGGAGGTTTAATAGCTGGATGGGCTATTAGAAGCGAAGATGGTTCAGAAATGAAATGTCCTGCAAATCCACCATTAGCAAAAGATAGTGTAAATTTTGTTGGAGATCCAATAGCGGTAGTTTTTGCTGAAACTTTAGACGAAGCTAGAGCGGCAGCTGAACTGGTAAAAGTTGATTACAAAGTTTTAAAGGCAGTTTCTAATTTAGGTGAAGCAATGAACAGCGAAACAATACACGATGGTATAGATAAAAATCTTTGCTATGATTGGCTGCTTGGCGACAGACAAAAAGTTAAAGAGGCATTTGAAAAAGCAGATAAAATTATAAAATTAGATATTGTAAATAATAGACTAATTCCTAATGCTATGGAACCAAGAGCTTGTGTAATAGATTACAACACAGCTTCAGAAGAAATAACTTGTTACACTACAAGTCAAAATCCACATTTATCAAGATTGATTATGTCAGCTTTTGGAGGTGTTGCTCCAGAAAATAAATTAAGAGTTGTTGCACCAGATGTAGGCGGAGGATTTGGATCAAAAATTAATCTTTATAATGAAGAAATAGTTTGTAGCTGGGCTTCAAAAAAAATAGAAAGACCTATTAAATGGGTAGCTGAAAGAACAGAGTCTTTTTTAACAGATACTCACGGAAGGGATCATATTACTCATGCGGAATTAGCAGTTACTAACGATGGTAAATTTTTAGGATTTAAAAATGAAACAATTGCAAATCTTGGAGCTTATGCAAGAGTGTTTGGAACTGTAACCCCAACATATTTATTTGGACCATGTGCAACAGGTGTTTATATAATGCCAGCTGCGTACTCTAATGTTAAAGCAGTATATACAAATACTGCGCCAGTAGATGCATATAGAGGAGCAGGAAGACCAGAAGCTACTTATACTATTGAAAGACTTGTAGATAAGGCTGCAATGGAATTAGGTATGGATCCAATTGAAATAAGAATGAAAAACTTTCCTACAGAATTTCCATTTAAACAAACATTAGTTCACCAGATAGATTCAGGTGATTATGTTGCTGGATTAAACAAAGCAAAAGAAATGGCAGATTATGATGGCTTTGCTGCTAGAAAAAAAGAATCAGAATCAAAAGGTAAACTAAGAGGTATAGGAGTTACCTCTTATTTTGAAGCATGTGGAATTGCACCATCACCAGTAGTTATGATGTTAGGTTGTGGAGTAGGTTTATGGGAGTCTGCAGAAGTAAGATTCAATCCGACGGGACAAGTTACAGTTTATACTGGTTCTCATAGTCATGGACAAAGTCACCAAACTACATTTGCACAAATTGCTGCTGATGAATTAGGTGTTCCAATTGAAAATATTGATGTTGTTCATGGTGATACTGACAAAGGTACATTTGGTATGGGAACATATGGTTCAAGATCTTTAACTGTTGGAGGAATAGCAATTGTTAATGCTTGCAAAAAAATAGTTAATAAAGGAAAAAAAATTGCTGCTAAAATGTTAGAAGCAAGTCCTGATGAAGTTGATTTTAAAAATGGAGAATTTGTTGTCGCAAAATCAAATAAAAAGAAAACAATAGGAGAAGTTGCTTTTGCAAGTTATCTTCCTGGAGTAAGAGACGAAGTTAAATCGCCTTTACCAGAAGGAGAAGAACCAGGATTGATAGAATCTTCTTTTTTTGATCCAGCTAATTTCTCTTTTCCAGCAGGATCACATATTTGTGAAGTTGAAATAGATCCTGAAACAGGTCATGTAAAACTTGATAAATACACAGCAGTTGATGATTTTGGAACTATAGTGAACCCACTAATTGTTGAAGGACAAGTTCATGGTGGATTGGCCCAAGGAATTGGGCAAGCTTTATATGAGAATGCTCAATATGATGATTCTGGTCAATTGATTACAGCTTCTTATATGGATTATACAATGCCAAGGGCCGATGATCTTCCAGACTTTAATTTAGGATTTACTTGTACCAAGGCTACTACTAATCCGTTAGGAGTTAAAGGATGTGGAGAAGCAGGAACTATAGCTGCAACACCAACAGTAATGAACGCAGTTATTAATGCTTTGGATGGAAAAGAAATTTCTTTACCTGCAACAGCAGAAAAAGTTTGGAAAGCATGTAAAGAAATGAAAAAATCTAATGCTAAGGCGGCTTAAAGGAAATTATGAAAACATTTAATTATCATTCTGCAAAAGATGTCAAAGAAGCATCAAAGTTAGCATCCTCTAATTCAGCTTTTTTAGCTGGAGGAATGACAACTATACCTTCGATGAAATTAGGTTTAGCTTCTTATAAAGATATTATAGATATTAAAAGAATAAAAAAACTATCAGGAATTAAAGTCTCTGGAAAAACAGTTACAATAGGTGCAACAACAAAGCATTCCGAAGTAGCAAGTTCAAAAGATGTTAAAAAAGCAATTCCTTCATTAGCAGCTCTTGCAGAAGGTATTGGTGATCCACAAGTAAGAAATAGAGGTACGATTGGTGGTTCAATAGCAAATAATGATCCTGCTGCAGATTATCCTTCAGCATGTATTGCTTTAAATGCTACTATACATACTAATAACCGTTCTATTGATGCAGAAAAATTTTTTAGAGGGATGTTTGAAACTTGTCTTAAAAGTACTGAAGTAATAGAATCAATTGAATTTTCAATACCTCAAAAATCAAGTTATCAAAAATTACCAAATCCAGCTTCACGATATGCAATAGTGGGTGTTTATGTTGCACAACATAAAACAGGAATAAACGTTGGAGTAACTGGAGCTAAGTCATGTGTTTACAATGACAAAGACCTAGCAGGAGCATTAACTAAGAATTTTTCTTCATCAGTTATAGATAGTGTTAAAATATCTTCATCAGGAATGAACTCAGATATACATGCCTCTTCAGATTACAGAGCGAATATGGTGAAAGCTTTTGCTAAAAAAGCTGTTGATGCTTGCTAAATATTTCTTTCAGTAATACCTTTACATCTGATGAAAAATTCATTTGATGAAAAAATCTTAGAAGAAGCAAATGATTGGCTAAATGCCAACCAAAAAATTGTTCTTGCAACAGTAATTCAAACCTGGGGTTCATCACCTAGACAAGTCGGAAGCAGAATGATTGTTAATGAAAAAGGAGATTTTTCAGGTTCTGTTTCTGGTGGATGTGTTGAGTCTGCAGTAGTAAGAGAGTGTATTGATTTAATTAAAGATAATAAACTATGTAAAAAAATTGAATTTAAAGTTTCCAATGAAAGTGCTTGGGAAGTTGGACTTGCATGTGGTGGAGAAATAGAAGTTTATCTAGAACAGATAAATTAAATTTATGATTGAGATGCATAAAAAATATATAGACTGGTGGAAAAAACAACTTAATCTTTCTGATTACGCAGCGCTTTGGATAACATTTATTAAAGGCTTAATCATTGGACTTTTAATCTATCATTTTTTTATTGCTTAAATGAAACACTCTCAACTAAAGGAAATAATAAAAAAAAAGGCTTCAAAGATAGAATTTGCAATTGTAACTAATCTTGAAAATGGCTTGAGCGAAATATATGAACCAGGAAAATCATTAAGCAAAGAATTTGAAATTCATAAAGAACAAATTGATAATTTTTTTAAATTAAAAAAAAATGGAGTAATAGAAAGCACAGAGATATTTGTTGAAACATACATTCGGCCTATAAAAGTTATTATTGTAGGTGCGGTTCATATAGCTCAATATCTGGTAGATTTTGCAAAAAGTTTGAACTTTGAAATTTCTATTATAGATCCACGAGGCTATTTTGCATCAGAACAAAGATTTCCTGACATGAAAATTATCAATAAATGGCCAGATGAAGCTTTTAAAGAAATAGAAACAAATGAAAATTCTGCACTAATTGCATTGACCCACGATCCCAAAATAGATGATCCAGCATTGCAACATGCACTTAATAAAAAATTTTATTATATAGGCGCATTAGGTAGCAAGAAAACTCATGAAAATAGATGTCAAAGATTAAAAGAAGCAGGATTTGATAATGAACAAATTAATTCAATACATGGTCCAATTGGTATTAAACTAGGCGGAAGATCAGCTCCAGAAATAGCTTTATCAATTATTGCCCAGTTGGTATCTGAAACTTATAAAAAATAAATGGAACAAGCATTTGAAGAAATAAAAATTATTACCAAAGGACAAGGTTTTTATAATTTTACTAAAAATACTTCAGACTGGATCAATAAACAAAAAATTGAAAACGGTATTTTAAATATCAATATATTACACACCAGCGCTTCATTGGTTATTCAAGAAAATGCAGATCCAGATGTATTATATGATCTTAAAAATTTTTTTCATAAACTAGTACCAATGGATCAAAAATTATACAAACATACCACAGAAGGAAAAGATGATATGCCAGCTCATATAAAGTCTGCTCTTACTAATAATCAATTAACTTTAAGTTTAAAAAATAAAAAATTAATTCTTGGGACTTGGCAAGGTCTTTATTTGTTTGAGCACAGACTTGAAAATCAAACAAGAATTTTATCTCATCATTTAATTGGAGATTAAAAAATGATTAAAGCAATTCTATTAGCTGCAGGGAAATCTAAAAGGCTTAAAAATGAAAATAAATTAATTAAAAAGTTTAAAAATAAAGC
>CACFVG010000018.1 GCA_902569725.1 uncultured Pelagibacteraceae bacterium
TCTGAAAGTTTAATTCTTTCTTTATTATTATCTGGTGATATTGAAATTATTTCTTTTTCTTTAAGATTTAAACTAAGCTTTCCTTCTTTATAAGTAAAATTATATTTATTTAATGCTGGAGAATTTTTTAAAGTTAATAAATTAATTAATTTTCTATCATTGGGATTAGCTTCCATAGAATTTGCTTTTTCTAAATCTACACCTCTAGAAAATGCAAATATCCTATCATTGATCATTCCTAGTTCTTTTTTCACATTACAACTGTCAATGCTTTGAAATGATAAAGTTTTAACCGGACAATAATAAATAGATGAAATTGGGCAATTCATAATATTAATACTTTCCTTTTTTGGTTGCTCCACTATAAAATATTTTTGATAGCTCGTCTTTTGCCTTATTCCACGATATTATGTCCTCTTTTACCATAAGTCCTTTGGGGACATTAGAATATTCATGAAATTTGTGAGTATCTTCTCCTCTTGCTTTTTGAACATATATTTTTCCAAGTACTTGATCTACATTGCTTCCTATATAGCTTTGAACTACAAATCCTATTCTTCTATCATTACTTAAATTTAAACCTGAACCATGAACTACAGTTGGATGATGTAATGACATTTGACCTGCTTTTAAAACTATAGGTTCTGTTTTATCTATTGGTACATTTGCAATTGTTTGTCCTCTTGTAAGCAAATTATCCTCATCAAATTTTTGTTCATGATTTTTTAAATCTTCCTTATGAGATCCTGGCCACATTCGCATACATCCATTTTCTTCATTCGAATTTGTTACTGCTATCCAGGCTGTTACCCAATTGTGAGGTTCAAGACCTATATATTTGGCATCCTGATGAAAACTCACAAACCCTTTTTCATTGGCATTTTTAATAAAAAGTGTTGTTCCACAAATAAGAATATTTTTACCAATAACACTTTCCACAGCATCTAGAATTTTATTATTAATACATACATTATTGAAGACGGGAGAAATCATATGTACATAATTACGTCCTAACCCCTCAAGAGCATTTGGCCATTTTTTTTCAATAGTTTCTATTTCTTCTCTAATTTCATTAGCTTCTTGAATTGAAAGTACATCGATTGGAGCAACATAACCTTTTTCATTATAGAATTTTATCTGCTGGTCAGACAAGTAGGTCATTCTAGTTTACTAAAAGTTTACCTGTATTTAAAGTATGTTTAATTCTTTCTTGAGTTTCTTTTGTTTCTATTAATCTCATAAAAGACTCTAGTTCTAATTTATATAATTCGTCTTCTGAAAGAGTTTGAGTTATTGTTGTATCTCCTCCACTTAAAACATTTGCTAATTCTGAGCCAACCTTCATCCCATGATCTAATATAATCTTATCGTTATATAATTTCTCTAAAACTTTTATCATTTTTTCCTTAAGAGGTTTTCCAGATAAATTGAACGAACATTCTTTTGGAGGTATAAAATCTCTATTTTCTAATATTAATTTTTTTGAAACTTCAAACAAGCTATTTCTATTCATAACTTTTTTATCTTCTGGTCTTAAAAATTTTAGTGGCTCAGCTTCAACTGTTGAGGTAGCTGTAGTTCCGTAACCAATAATATTAAATACTTTTAAAGGAGCAAAATCAGGATCTTCTTTAGCTTCTGGTGTTTGAAACCATCTCCATAAAACTTCTTTGCATCCTCCGCCTGCTGGCACAAGACCTACTCCTGTTTCAACTAAACCCATTACAATATTTGTATGCGATACTACAAAATTTGATTGGATGGCTACCTCTTCTCCTCCTCCTAAAACCAAACCAGATGGAGCTGAAATAACTGGATGATCCGAATATTTTAAGTGCTTACAAGTTTCTTGAAAATATTTAATAAATTTTTCGATAGATTTAAAGTCACCTTTGTCTGCAAAATTCATAGTATAAGTTAAATTTACACCTGCAGAAAATTGCATACTTTCATTTATAATTATTAAAGGTTTGTCAGTTGCATTTTTTAACGCATCCATTGAGTCATAGTCTAAAGCACAAGCTTTTGTAGTAAACTCAACAATATTGAAGTCTTTAAATCTATAAATTTCAGCAGATTTATTTTTGTCAACTTTAATGGCTTTTGGTTTAATTTTTCCTAAAGTTTCAATATTTGTATACTGTTGCCTTTCACCATAAAAATTTTCATCTTTTGATTTTGATAAATTTTCTAAGAATTTATTATTTTCAAAACTATCAATACGATCAAAGAAATTTTTAACTCCAATTGATTTTAACATTTCAAATGGTCCCATAGCCCAATTAAAACCAAGACGCATAGCTTCATCAATGTCATTAAATTTATCTGTGATACCAGGAACTAATGATGATGCATATTTTATTATTTGTGAAATCACTGACCATGCATACTCACCATACTTATCTTTTCTATTAATTAGTAAGTTTAAATTTACAGTATCAATACCAAGATCAATTTTTTTTGAAGAAGAATAATCACCTGTTTCAAGATTAATTGCCTCTAATATTTTTTGATTGTTTTGCTTATTCATTCTATAAAACCCACCTTTGCCTTTTCTTCCCGTATAGCCTGTTTGAATTAACTTTGTAATTAATGGGATTTCTTTAGCGACTAATTGAAATGGATCATTTTTTGAAAGTTCTTTTATAAAACTTTTTAAAACATCGGCCATTAAATCTATACCAATCAAATCATATAAACCAAATACACCTGTTTTTGGTATTCCCATAGGACGACCAAATACTGCATCCGCCTCCTCAATTGATAATTT
The DNA here is from genome assembly GCA_902569725.1 of uncultured Pelagibacteraceae bacterium. Taxonomy (GTDB): domain Bacteria; phylum Pseudomonadota; class Alphaproteobacteria; order Pelagibacterales; family Pelagibacteraceae; genus Pelagibacter. Next base: position 2,771 of record CACFVG010000018.1, read on the forward strand.
CATTTTAAAAGCTTCTGTCATTGCTATTTGCATTGCAAAAACTCCTACTCTATTTCCTAAAAAACCTGGGGTATCATTACAAACTATTGCGCCTTTTCCAAGTTCTTGTTCACAAAATTTTTTTAAAGAATTAATTTTATCAAGATCGTTATTTTCATTTTTTACAATTTCTAATAATCCCATATAGCGAACTGGGTTAAAGAAGTGAGTAATACAAAAATCTTTTTTTTCTTCTTCTGTTAATTTTTCAGATAAAATTTTTATCGGTATCGATGATGTATTAGATGAAACAATAGCACCTGATTTTCTTGATTTAAAAATTTTTTCATAAATATTATGTTTTATATCAATTCTTTCTACAACAGCTTCAACTATCCAATCAGCATCTTTTACAACATCAAGATCATCATTTATATTCCCTACATTAATATTATTTATTTTTGACTTATCTATTAACAGTGGAGGTCTTGACTTATGTATTTTCTCTCTAGCTTTTTCAGAGATTTCAGTTTTTAAATCCAATAATGTTACAGGAATATTTGCATTACATAAATGAGCTGCTATACCGCTTCCCATTGTTCCTGATCCTATAATTACAACTTTTTTTATTTCCATAAATGAAATGGTTTTTAACTTATAATAGTCTGCCTGGAAATGATAAAATTTATCTTTGTTTGATTCCTCTTAATCTTTCAGATCTTCTTCTTAACATCTCAACAGTTGTTAATAAAGCTATTGATAATGCTACCAGGCATGTTGCCATACATAAAATAACAGGGCTGGTTTCTTGACGCAGTCCAGCCCACATTTGTTTTGGTATAGTTATTTGTTCAACACTACCAATGAACATAACAATTACAACTTCATCAAAAGAAGTAATAAATGCGAACAATCCACCTGAGATTACACCGGGAAGAATTAGGGGCATAATAACTTTAAAAAAAGTTCTCATAGTATCTGCTCCTAAACTTTGTGATGCTCGTATTAAATTAGTATCAAAACCAGTTAAAGTAGCTGTAACTGTGATTACAACAAATGGTGTTCCAAGAGCAGTGTGTGCTAAAATTAATCCTAGATAAGTATGGGTTAAACCAATTTTCGAATAAAAGAAAAACATTCCTGCTGCAGTAATGATCAGTGGTACAATCATTGGTGAAATTAATATTGCCATAAGAACAGCTTTAAATGGCATATGTGGTCTACTTAATCCTAACGCAGCAACAGTACCAAGAGCAGTTGCAAGAAGTGTAGCAACAATTCCAACAAAAAAACTATTTCTAGTTCCCATCATCCATTTGTCAGTAACAACTGTTGTATCTCCTATGCTACTAATACCAACCATCTGTCTATACCATCTAAGAGACCAAGCTTCTGGCTCAAAATTCATAAATTCTCTAGTAAACTCAAAAAATGGTGAAGCACTAAATGAAAGTGGAAGAATTATAAAAATTGGTGCAATTAAAAAGAAAAAAACAAAACCACAATAAGTTAAAAAAGAATAGTATCCTACTTTTTGTCCAGTTGTTGCATATGAGGGTAAAGCCATATTTATCCTAATTTAATATTTTCTATTCCTACAATTTTATTGTAAGCCCAGTACAAGACAGTCATCATTGCTAAAAGTATAGCTCCCAATGAAGCACAAAGTCCCCAATTCAAAGTTGTTTTTAGATGATAAGCAATCCAGTTTCCTACCATTTGTCCATCCTTACCACCTACAAGTTCAGGAGTAATATAATATCCAATTGCAATTATAAATACGAGCAAACACCCTGCACTAACTCCTGGAACTGAATTTGGCATATAGATTTTATAAAATGCATGCATTGGGGAAGCTCCAAGGTTTAAAGCTGCTCTCATATATGTTGGTGAAATAGTTTTCATTACGCTATACAGAGGTAAAACCATAAAAGGTAGTAGAATTTGAGTCATCACTATTACAACAGCTGTTTGATTGTACATAAGTTGGAAGCGGTTTTCATCTGCGAGTAAGTTTGACATAACCAATAGGTTATTAAGAACACCTTTTTGTTGTAACATAACCATCCAGGCAACAGTTCGAACTAGTAAAGAGGTCCAAAAAGGTAGCAAGACACATATCATTAAAAGATTGCTATATTTCATAGGCAGTGTTGCAAGCAAATATGAAATTGGGTATCCCAAAAGCAAGCAAAACAAAGTAACTAAAAGACTTACCTTGAAAGTTTTAATCCATGTTTTGTTATAAATACGTCTATTTTCCTTTTGTTGAACTATGTTTTTGCTTGAATCGTATTTTAAATCAACTGCATTTAAATAATATCCCATTGTCGTAGGATCTACCATTTGTCCTATAGCCAACCAATATTCAGGGTCTCCCCATTTTTTATCGATTGCGATCATTTGCTCTTTGTAAGGACCTTCTTCAATTTTTTTGAATTTTCTTTTAGATTTTTTTAACAAACTTTTCCAACCGGATTTAGAATAATTCATTCTAGTACTTGCTTTACCAACTGCATAACCTTCGCTATTTTTTAATTCAAAAAAAATTGTTTTATATACTTCTTCGGAAGGAAGGCCTTGTCTGTCCCATTTTTTATAAACCTCAAAAGTTTTTGGGAAAACTGTATTAATTTGTCTATCATCAACACTTCGAGCTAACATATCACCAATTGGAACTAAGAATGTAATTAAAATAAATGCCAAAAGTGGGAGTACTAATAAAAATGCTCTTATTTTATTTATACGTTCTGCTTTTTTAAGACTAACTTTTAATGGAATTCCATCGGTTGTTAATATTGGTCCTGTTGATTCCTGAGATTGATTCATAAAGTTATTTTATACAATAAAATTATTATACAATAAAAAAAAAGGCGAGATAAAAATCTCGCCTTTTTTAAATTATACTACGAATTATTAGCTACCTTTCCAAGCACCAAATCTTTCGTGAACTTCAGCACCGTTATCAGCCCACCAAACTGGGTCTCCTATTACAGCTCTTTTTAGAACTTTTGGAGTAGTTGGCATGTGAGGTAAAATGTCAATATTACCACTTGATGTTATGAACCAAGGTTCACCTTTTTTGATAATACCGATACTAGATTTTCTCATAGGGCCGTATGGAATGTATTTAGCTTGTTCAGCATTTGACTCTGCTGATGAAGCATGCGCCATAAACGCAAGAGCTTCTGCTTCATTTCCACCTTTGATAGCTACAAGATATTCTTGTTCAAGAACTGTAGCGTCCCAAATGTATTCGAAGTTTTTACCTTCTGAAAGGATAGCAGCACCAATTCTACCGTTGTAAGCTAATGCCATAACAACTTCACCACTCGATACTAACTCAAGTGGCTTAGAACCTGCAGACCAAAATACAACATGATCTTTAATTGTATCTAGTTTTGCAAATGCTCTGTCTATTCCTTCAGGAGTACTCATTACTTCGTATACTTTACTTGCTTTAACACCATCAGCAACTAGTGCCATTTCGATTAAAGCGTTTGCCCAAGTATGTATTCCTCTTTTTCCAGGAAATTTTTTAACATCAAAGAAATCTTTAATGTTTTTTGGTTTTTTTCCTGGGAACGCTGCTTTGTCATAAAATGCAGTGTAAGCCCAAAAGATTTGTGGAACAACACAGTCAGAAACTGGTGGTACAACCATATCGTTGATAAACTCACTTTGGTCTACTTTAACAAATAAACCTTCGTCGCATCCTGTGATCGCTTGGTCTGGAAGTACGTCTACTACATCCCAAGTTACATTTCCTGCTTCCACTTGTGCTTTAATTTCTCCAAGACCACCGTTGTAGTTTTCAACAGTAATTGAAGAACCTTTGCTATAAGTGTCTATGTAAGCTTTTTGTTGGCTGGCTGTGTAAGCACCACCCCAAGAAACGAAAGTTATATCTGCTATTGCAGAACCAACAAACGCCATTGAGATTATACCAAAAAAAGCTGCTTTGATTGCTTTTCTCATTTATTTTCCCCTTTAAATTAAATTTAATTTAAGTTTTAAAGGCGAAAGTAAAACATAATTACTTAAAGACTGCAAAACGTTTTTTGATAGATTTTTCCTAAATTTATTAGCTTAATTAAGGTCTAGAGCCCTAGAATCTGCTGCTTTCCATGACAGCTTGACTGTCGAACCTTCTTTTAAGTTTGCTTCCTTGTAAGAATTTGGAATTTTAACTATAAATTGATCATTTCCACAAACTTCTACTCGAGATCTTATGTGATCTCCTAAATAAATTAATTCTTTTACTTTTGCGTCAAAATTATTTTCAAAATTCTCAGATGAGTTAATAGCAACTCTCTCGGGTCTTAATGAAATTAAAGAACCATCACCGTTATTATTCACATTTATTTTTAAAGCATGAATATCATCTCCAGATTCTGTAGTGACGATACAATTTTCTCCATTAATTGATTTAACTTTTCCTTTTAGTTGGTTATTCTCTCCAATAAATTGTGCAACAAAAGAACTGTTTGGTTTTTCATACAAAATATCCGGAGAAGAAATTTGCTGAATCTTTCCATCGTTAAATACTGCAATTCGATTTGACATTGTTAAAGCTTCACTTTGATCATGGGTTACATAAACTACTGTTATTCCAATTTTTTCATGAATATGCTTTATTTCATACTGCATTTGCTCCCTTAAATTTTTATCAAGCGCTCCAAGTGGTTCGTCCATTAAAACTAATCTTGGTTCAAAAACTAAAGATCTTGCTAATGCAACACGTTGTTGTTGTCCACCAGATAATTGTAATGGCATACGATTTCCAAAATCTTGTAATTCAACCATTGCAAGAGCGTTTCCAACTTTTTCATCGATTTCAGATTTTTCCATTTTTCTAACTTCAAGTGGGAATGCTAAATTTTCTTTTACAGTCATATGAGGAAATAAAGCATAATTTTGAAAAACCATACCTATGCCTCTTTTGTTAGGTGGAATACTACTTATTGGATTTCCATCCAAATAAATTTCTCCACTTGTTGGAGTTTCAAATCCAGCTAACATCATTAACACTGTTGTCTTACCTGATCCGGATGGTCCTAACATAGTTAAAAACTCACCTTTTGGAACATCAAGATTTAAATCTTTAACGACCAGTATTTCACCATCGTAACTTTTATCTACTTTCTCGAATTTTACGAAACTATCTTTTTGAGACATGCGCATTTAAAACATTAGATAAAGATTAATTCAAGGATTAATTAATAATGACATCTTATAGTTGTTTTTACTATATTTTTCATATTGACTCTTCTTTAATTAATTTTTTTATACGCGGAATCATAAGCTTTGGTGCTTCCATTGAAGGATGTAATTTTTCTACTTCTTTATAACTTTCAATAGCTTTTTTATAATTTTTTAATTTAATTTGAACCAAACCTTGTCCAGATAATGCTCCAAAGTGTCTTTCTTCAAGTTTGAGTACTTCATTTATATCATTTTGAGACTGTTCATAGTTACCCATCATATAAAGAACAGTAGCACGTTTATTCCAAGCCTCAGCCCATTTAGGATCCTCTAAAATTATCTGTGAAAAAAGTCCATAAGCTTTATTTAATTTTCTCTGATTAATTAATAACGAACCCTGAGCTAACAGTTCTGTCAACCTATAGCCTCTTCTATCTTCAGATGGGTGTGTTATCCAAATTTTCCATATTTTATTTTCTATTTCTATAGCCTTTGTATTTTCGCTATTTTTAAGCAATTTAAATAGATTATTTAATTCATTATTTCTTGTTTCAGCGCTGACGTTACTAAAGATTAATAAGCTTAGAATAATGAATTGTGCTAATTTTTTCATAAATTTTATTAAACTTTTTCTAAATAATTTTTAAAAACTTTGCTTCTAATATCAATTCTGAAAGAGTCAAATTGATTAATATCTTTTATAGGTGAATCAATTTGATTTGTTATTTTATCCATATCGTAACATGATAAAATTATTTCTCCTTTATTCTTAAAATTAAACAAAATACTAGTTGCTACACTTTTTCCTGATTGGCTTGCCTCTTGAAAAACTTTTCTTGGATTATATTTAACCTTGTACAATTTTTTTTTACTTCGCTTAATATTTTTAAATAATCCTGATATATTTAATGCTGCTGTATCTAATTCTTCGTTGCATTTAATATCATCATATTTTTTTTTTACTACTATTCCAACTAATCCTTCGATTTTAAAATTATCATCATCACTTCTATAACTAATTTTAAACCAGTCATAAATACCTTTTCCCGATACAAGTGAAGTTGCAAACTCCTTATAACTATAATTAAACCAATCTAGCTCGCCATTCACTAGTTCAGTTTCTTTAAAATAATCCAAAGCACTATCTCCAATGCTTATGTTTTCAATCTTAAAATCTTTTATATTATCTGAGTGAGCACTTGTACTTAATAAAAAGCCCAGAAAAACAATACCTAAAACTTTTTTCATTACCCTTTGATATGTAGCTCATCAGGGAATTTATAAAAATTCTCTGCTCCATTTTCTGTAACTCTTATAGACTCACTGCTTTCAACTCCCCATTCTCCAAACTGCATTACAGCTATCATATGAAAGCAAACGTTTTTTTGTAAAATAGTTTTGTCTCCTTTTTGAATGTTGAGCGTATGTTCTCCCCAATCTGGCGGATAACCTATACCTATTGAGTAACCTGTTCTAGATTTTTTTTCTATTCCATATTTATCCAAAACTTTCCAAAATGCTTGGGCTACATCGTCTGCAGTATTTCCAGGTTTTGTTACATCAATACCTGCTTGTAGTGCTTCTCTTGTTCTTTTCATTGTATCTATTTTTTTTTGATCAGGTTTTCCCAGCAATACTGTTCTAGCCATAGGGCAATGATATTTTTTATATACTCCAGAAATTTCAATTATTGACGCTTCTCCTTCGACAAATTTATCATCTGTCCAAGATAAGTGTGAGGCAGATGTTCCTTTGCCTGTTGGTATCAAAGGTACAATTGATGAATAATCTCCACCATGTTCTTTAGTTCCACTTATTAATGTTGAATATATTTTTGCAACAGCATCACATTGTCTTACTCCAGGATTAATTGCTTCAAATGCAGTTTTCATTCCTAGTTGAGTAATTTGAGATGCTATTTTCATATACTTAATCTCTTCATCAGATTTAACTAACCTAACCCAGTTAACTAATCTCTCACAATCTCTAATTTTAGCATTAGGCAAACCTTGTTTTAATTTTTCATATGAATAAGCAGTAAAATAATGACTATCCATCTCCACACCTATACTTAGGTTGTGCCATTTTCTTTCTTTTATAATTTCTATTAATCTATCGTATGGATGTATTGGCCAGACATGGATGTATTTTTCATCATAGACAATAATATTTTCATCTTTTAAATAAGTTTTTATATAGGCTCCACCAGCATCCTGTGCTCTTACAAAACACAAGGGTTCTTCTGCATTAGCGTGGACTATTACACACTGAGCATAATAAAACGACCAAGCATCGTAACCTGTAAGATAATTCATATTATTAGTATCTTGAGAAATTAATAGTTCAATACCTTTTTCTTGCATTGATTTTTGAACTTTTTTAAGTCTTTCTTTATATTCTTCTTTTGTAAATAACATTTTTAGTTGCTTGAAAATAATTTTCCAAAGCCATTTATTGAATTATTTTCTCCTATTTTTTCTAAAGTATCCCATATTAATGCCTGATTACTTGATAAAACAATTTTGCCCAATTTTTTTTCAAGTTTATCTATTATGGACAAAGCTGGTAAAGCTGTGCACGAAATAAATAATGCATCCGCTCCTTTTAAATCCATTTTTGATAAAACATCATATAAGTAATTAGCATCTACTTTGCCAATATCAATATCGGAAGCAATATCAAAATAAGAGTTTGATGTAATTTGAAAATTTTCTTTTTCAAAAAAATCTATTACTTCGTCATTTAATTTTTTAGGATAAGGAGTAAAAATTGCAATTTTATTTAGATTTAGCTTTTTAAGAGCTTTAATAGATGCTGTACTTGGAGTTGTAACTTCAGCTTCAGGTTTTGCTTTCTTTATTTTTTTCTCTATTGATTGATAACCAGCGGCAATAGTCCCCGAGGTACAACCATAAACTACACAATCAATTTTTTCATTTGGCAAAATATCTTTTGTAACTTCTGTAATTTTTTCTGACATTTTTATTAAATTCTCACTGGTTAAAGGATTAAAACATTCAATTCTATTAACAAAAAAGTCTATTTTTTTATCTTTAATTACATTAATAAAGTCTTTTTCGATCATATAATCACTTGCAAGTGCAATTAAACCAATTTTAGGATTTTGATACTTATTGTATTTTGGATCTATTTTTATTGAATACATTTTCAAAAAAAAATATATCATAAAGTATTTAATATTCACTATAATTAAAAGGTTGTTATGAAAATAGGATTTGTAGGACTTGGAAATGTTGGGGGTAAATTAGCGAACAGCTTGTTAAGAAATAAAATTGATTTAACAGTACGAGACGTGGAAAAAAACCTAACAAATGATTTTAAAAGTAAAGGAGCAAAAGTTTCTAACAGTGCTAAAGAGCTAGCTGAACAAACAGATTTAATTATTACCTGTCTTCCTTCTCCTAAAATATGCGCAGAAGTTATGGAATCTGATGACGGCGTTATTAATGGACTTTCAAAAAATAAAATATGGCTAGAAATGAGCACAACAGATGAGTCTGAGGTTAAGAGACTAGGTAAACTTGTTATTGATAAAAAAGCTATTCCTATGGATGGACCAGTTAGCGGAGGATGTCATAGAGCTGCAACTGGAAATATTGCTATTTTTGTTGGTGGTGAAAGAAATAGTTTTGAAAAAATATTGCCAGTTTTGAGCATTATGGGAAGAAAAATTTTACATACGGGAGAACTTGGAACTGCATCTGTCTTAAAAGTGATTACTAATTATTTAGCCTCTGTTCATTTAGCTGCTCTGGGAGAAGCATGGACTGTTGCAAAAAAATCTAATTTAGATCTTAAAAAAACTTATAAAGGAATAGCTGCTTCATCTGGAAACTCTTTTGTACATGAAACTGAAAGTCAGGTAATTTTAAATGGTTCATATAACATCAATTTTACTATGGACTTAGTAAAAAAAGATATGAACCTATTTGATCAACTTTCAAAAAAATTAAATACAAAACTAGAAATATCACCATTTATATTAAATATATTTAGAGAAGCTGAAAAAAAGTTTGGATCAAGAGCCTGGTCATCTATGGTGGTAAAAAGACTTGAAGAAAAGTATAATATAAACTTTAGAGCTTTAGGCTTTCCAGAGGAATTAATTGATAATGAGCCTGAAGAAAAAGGATATGAGATATAAAAATGTTAGATAAAAGAAAATTCTATATTAACGGTGAATGGATAGAACCTTCAAAAAAAAATGATTTTGAAGTAATTAATCCATCAAATGAAGAAACATTTGCTGTAATATCTTTAGGGTCTAAAGCTGATGTTGACTTGGCTGTGAAAGTCTCAAAGGATGCTTTTGAATCTTGGAAAGAAACTACTAAAGAAGAAAGAATTAAATTATTAGAAAATTTATTATCAGTTTATAAAAAAAGATTTAGTGAAATGACTGAAGCAATTTCTAAAGAAATGGGAGCTCCGATGGATTGGTCTTCTAATGTTCAAAATGCATCCGGTCAAGCACACTTGGAAGATTTTATTATAAGGCTTAAAAATTTTAAATTTGATGAACAATTTGACTCAAAATCAAATAATCAAATATTTTATGAACCTATTGGAGTTTGTGGATTAATTACTCCTTGGAACTGGCCAATAAACCAAATTGCACTTAAAGTAATACCTGCTTTAGCAACTGGCTGTACAATGATACTTAAGCCTTCAGAAATAGCTCCTATATCAGCAATGTTATTTGCTGAAATGATTCATGAATCTGGTTTTCCATCTGGAGTTTTTAATCTAGTAAATGGAGATGGAGCTGGAGTTGGAACGTATATGTCTGGTCATCCTGATATTGATATGGTGTCTTTTACTGGATCAACAAGAGCAGGAAAACTAATTACCAAAAATGCAGCCGAAACAATTAAGAGAGTTTGTTTAGAATTAGGTGGCAAAGGTGGGAATATTGTATTTGCAGATTCCTACCCTAATGCTGTTAGAGATGGAATAAAAAATGTAATGAGTAATTCTGGACAATCTTGTGACGCCCCAACAAGAATGCTTGTTGAAAAATCTATATACGAAAGAGCTGTAAATGAAGCAGTGGACGAAGCCAATAAAATTAAAGTAGATGTAGCATCAAAAAAAGGAGATCATATAGGTCCGGTAGTTTCAAAAGTTCAATACGATAAAATTATTAACTTAATAAAAGATGGAATTAATGAGGGCGCAACATTAGCGGCAGGAGGCCCTGAAATGCCTAATGGTTTAAATAAAGGATATTTTATTAAACCAACCATATTTACTGATGTTACAAATAATATGCAAATTGCAAAAAAAGAAATTTTTGGACCAGTTCTTTCTATTATCCCTTTTGAAACAGAAGAAGAAGCAATTAGTGTTACCAATGATACAGAGTACGGCCTTGGAAATTACCTTCAAACTGAAGATAAAGAAAAGGCAAAAAGAGTATCTAAAAAACTTAGATCTGGGATAGTTTATATTAATGGAAATTCTCCAGACTCTGGAACTCCTTTTGGTGGATATAAACAATCTGGAAATGGACGCGAAGGTGGTTCTTGGGGGTTAGAAGAATATCTAGAAGTAAAAACAATTACCGGCTGGAAATAAATTTTTAATGACAGATATGTTAATTCACAGAGGTATTGTAAATAAGAATTATAAAGAAAACCTTCTTAAATCATTTAAACAATCATTTAAAAAAGGATATGGAATTGAAACTGACATTCATACAACAAAAGATAATCAATTTATTTGCTTTCACGACTTTACTTTAAATAGAATTTTTAGAAAAAATGTTAGTGTAAAAAATTTAAATTATTCTAAAATCAAAGAAATAAGTTCTAAAAATAAAAAGACAATTCCACTATTAAAAGATTTGCTAAAAACTTCAAAAAATAAGTACCTTTTATTTATTGAATTAAAACCAACTTTCTCAAAAAAACTTTTACAAAAATTATTGAAAGAAACATCAAATTATACAAAATGTGTATTTATTTCTTTCAAGCATAAAAATATTTATAATTTGCTTAAAATAAAAAGTAACACAAAGGTAGGTTTGTCTTTTTCAAATTCTGCTAGTGCAAAAATGGTCATTAAAAAATCATACAACAAACAAATTCACTATTTAATTTTAGATAAGTCTTTTTTAAAAAATAAAAATATACAAAATTTAAAAATCAAAAAATATTACTATACGATCAAAACTAAATCAGAATTTAATAAATATAATAAAAAGAATAATTTAATATTTGAAAATTTATAAATTATTTTTAAAATAACTTAATCTTCCTATAATTTCATCACGATCCATATAATAGCCTTGTAGATGCCTATGACCTGAATTTGGATCAAATTCTGTTCTGCCATGTAAAACTCTTCTATTATTAAATGAAAAAATATCACCAGGCTCAAGCCTAAAATTTATTTGAAACTTGTCATCGTGTAAAAGATTTCCAAATCTATGGTGGGCTTTGTAAACTTTATCCATAACATCTGGATGACAATCTAAGGCATCCATAGTTGCTACGCTAAATCTTATATCGTTATAATCATCATCTTTAGTTAAAGAAATTGCCGGAGCATAAAAAATTCTATAAGCTTCTTGCGTGTAATCTTTATCTTTAAATTTAAGAGGTATATTTATAAGTGTTTTAAATATTTCTTTTTCATTATTTCTTAAATAATCTGCTACTGCAAAAGCATCTATTGCTGAAGAATCTCCTCCTTTTGCAGAATTAATTAAACAATGAAGAAATTGATACCCTGGAGGATTTTCAAACCAAGGTAGATCCATATGATTCCTTAAAGCGTGCGCTGTGTAAGCTGAGTTATTTGGTTTTGGAATATTTAAAACTTCAAAAGGAGTTTTAAAAAAGGTTTCTCTTGTATGACTTATTCTATTTAAAACTTTAAAAGCAGATTCTTTTTCTGTTGGAGCATTTTTGACAATTGCAATTCCCTTGTAATGTAAAAGTTCTAACCATTTTATTAAACCTTCTTCAGAACTAATAATTTCATCATGATCTATTCTGATAGTCTCTAAATTTTTTTGTAAAGAGTGGTCCCATAATTGATAAGGAGATTTATATTTTTTATTATTATTTATTGTATAACAATTTTTTCTTAACCATTTTTGATCATAATAACTTATGTGATTTCCTTCACTCCACTCGATTTCTAACTTGCCTTCATTATTAATTTTACATGTTTTTGGTTCTATGTTTGTTGAAACTTCAAGTATATTAAACATCCTATGTCTTGAATCTTTATCATGAGCTGTAGGGCAGTTGTCTCTTAGCCACATAAAGTGAAAATTACTTTTCTCACCATCGCTCCATACAACATTTAATGCTGAACCATTTTTTGAAACTTTAGAAATTTCTATTCCCATAAATTAATTGTTATTTTATTTAAATTTGTTTTCAATTCAATTTATAATTGAATCTACAAAATATATAATGTTTTTTCCTTACTTTATTAACATCAATAAATCTGATTAATGGTTGTATTTTATTGCGTATCAAGTTTTAATACGGCCAGTTTAAACTAATAATATGGAGGGAATTCATGAAATTTCTTAAAAAAATCTTTCTTTCGATTGCATTTATTGCTGTAACTTCGATTGGCACAACGAGTGCTAATGCTGCTTGCAAAGTGCATTTGGGAGATTTCGACTGGGATAGTGCAAACGTTCACACGGCAATTGTTGGTTATATTCTTGAACACGGATATGGCTGCCAAGTTGAAGTTACGAAAGGTAGTACTAGTCCAATTATGGCTGCACATTATGATCAACAACTTGATATTATCACAGAAGTTTGGAGAGATAATATTGTTCAAATGCATGAAGAAGCAGTAGCAGCAGGTAAAATTATTGAGTTAGGGATTAACACTCCTTCATCAACTCAAGGATTCTATGTAGATAAACCAACTGCAGATAAATATGGCTTAAAGTCTGTTGAAGATATGAAAAAACCAGAAATTGCAAAATTATTTGCTGACCCTGAAGCACCAGGAAAAGGTAGAATGACTAGCTGTATATCAGGATGGACTTGTTACACTATTAACATGGTTAAACACAAAGTTTATGGCTTAGATGAATACTATACAAACTTTGACCCAGGATCAGGTGGAGCTTTAGATGCTGCGATTGCTGGAGCATTTAAAAAAGGTAAACCAGTATTTTCTTACTACTGGACACCAACTGGTTTAATGGGAAAAGTTGACTTAGTGCAACTTGAAGAGCCTGCTTATGATAACGCATGTTGGACTAAAATGATGGCAGTTGTAGAAAAAATTAAAGCTGATGGACCTGACGCATACACAGATACATGTGCAAGCGCTTATGTTAATATGGCTTTAACAAAATCTGCATCAACAACATTTGCAAATAAAAAATCTAATAAAAAAATTATAGACTTTGTTAGAGCTTATTCTGTACCAACGCCAGATGTAAACAGATCACTTGCATTCTATATGGATGAATCAGGTGGAGATATGGAAGCAACAGCTAAGCACTTCTTGTCAAACACTGGTATGTGGACAAAATGGGTACCAGCTGATGTTGCAGCAAAAGTTAAAGATACTCTTTAATTTTTAAAATAAATATTAATTCTAAGAGCCCGAAAGGGCTCTTAGTTTTTAGAGAAAGAATAAATGGGAAAATATAAAAAACATATTCTATATTCGTTATATTTAGTTGCTTTTTGTGCGATGGTTTATGTTGCATATACAAGCTCAAAATATAGACCCGAAAGTGTTTCAATTTTATTTACAGACCTGTCTTGGTTAGGTAACTGGCCTAAATGGCTAGATCTTCCATTGATGCCTTATTTAAACGAAGGTTTTGATAAACTTATTAGAGAATACGGAATGTTTTTTGAAGGAATTAATAATTTCTTGCTAGGTCTTTATACAGATATGAAAAATTTTATGGTTGGATTGCCTTGGCCATTACTAATGATTTCAGTAATTGCTCTCGCATATTTTGCTAGTGGAAGAAATATGGGAACAACTATTATGGTTGCTTTCTGTGTTTTCTTTCTAGGCTTCTTAAGTCCTAGGTATTGGGATAAATGTATTATGACCACTTGTATAGTTGTTATTGGAATGTTGCTTTGTTTGGTCATTGGTATTCCTGTTGGAATAATGATGGCAAGAAATAAAAAAGTAAGAAATGCCATATTGCCAATACTTGATTTAATGCAAACTATTCCAAGTTTTTGCTATTTAATTCCAGGAATTTTATTGTTTGGTTTAGGTGCAGTTCCGGCTATTTTTGCAATATTTGTATATGCCGTTCCTCCTTTAATAAGATTAACTGATCTTGGAATTAGATTGGTTGATACAGAGGTTGTAGAAGCAGCTGAGGCTTTTGGGGCAAGTAAAAAACAAAAGCTATGGGGTGTACAATTACCTTTGGCTCTTCCAAATATAATGCAAGGAATTAACCAATGTACCATGATGGCTTTAGCGATGGTGGTAATTGCTTCTATGATAGGAACTAGAGGAATTGGAGATGAAGTTTTGTTAGGATTGCAACAACTGAATGTAGGTATGGCTACTGAAGCAGGTATTGCAATTGTTTTGCTAGCTATTATATTCGATCGAATTACACAATCTTATGGTGAGAAAATTCAAGAAAGAACAAAAACAAAAAAAATAAAATTATAAAAATATGAGTAAAATTGAAATTAAAAATGTTTATAAAATTTTTGGAGACCAGCCTTCCAAAGTTCTTCCTATGGTTCAGGATGGAGCAACAAAAGAGGAAATTCTTGAAAAAACTGGTCATACAGTTGGTTTAGATAATGTTTCTTTATCTATTGAAGAAGGAGAAACTTTTGTGTGCATGGGTTTATCTGGTTCAGGTAAATCTACTCTGATTAGACATATTAATAGATTAATAGATCCAACTTCAGGAGAAGTTTCTGTTGAAGGTACTAATGTTATGAATCTTGATCCAAAAGGATTGATTGAATTTAGAAGACATAAAATGAGTATGGTCTTTCAAAGGTTTGGTTTATTTCCTCACAAAACAGTTATGGAAAATGTTGGATATGGTCTTGAAGTACAAGGACAAAAACCAGAAGAAAGAAATAAGACAGCGATGGAAAAAATAGAAGCGGTTGGTTTAACAGGATTTGAACATCAGTATCCAAATCAATTGTCAGGTGGAATGCAACAAAGAGTTGGGTTAGCTAGAGCGTTAGCAACGAATACAGATATAATGTTAATGGATGAAGCATTTTCTGCTTTAGATCCCTTAATTAGAAGTGATATGCAAAAACAATTAATAGATTTACAAAGTGAATTAAAAAAAACAATAGTATTTATAACTCACGATTTAGATGAATCATTAAGATTAGGAGATCATATAGGAATACTAAATGGAGGAAGATTGGTTCAAGTAGGAACTCCAATAGATATTATTATGAATCCTGCTGATGATTACGTTGAAGCTTTTGTTAAAGACGTAAATAGAGCAAAAGTAATTAAAGCTAAAATTATTATGACACCTGCAAGTGCAGCAAAAGATGTTGATAAATCAAATCTTATAAAAGTACAAGAAGATCAGTTTTTAGATGAGTTTTTGCCAAAAGTTGTTTGCTCAAATGCAAATTGTGAAGTTGTTGATAAGAGTGGAAATGTAAAAGGATATTTAACTCAAAAAGAACTTTCAAAAGCCTTAACAAAAGAACATATGGCTAATGCCACTAAGTCTAATTAATAAAAAAATTATCATTTCAGCTGGAGCTTCGGGAATTGGATGGTCAACTGCAAAGATTTGTCTTTCAAGGGGTGCTATTGTTTATATATGTGATATCAATAACAAATCTTTAAAAAAAGCACAAAAACATCCCTTAAATAACAAAAAACTATTTATATATAAATGTGACGCTTCAGATGAGTATGAGGTTTCAAATTTTTTTAATAAAATTAGAAAAAAAACAAAAAAAATTGACGCTTTAATTAATAATGTTGGGATTGCAGGTCCAACAGCGACAATTGAAAATTTGACATCTGAAGATTGGGAAAAAACACTAAAAGTTAATGTTATAAGTCATTTTTACTTTACAAAACTTGGAATACCGATGCTTAAAAATAACAAAGGTGGTTCTATAATAAACATTTCTTCTACTGCAGGAATTATGGGTTTTGCGTTACGATCTCCATATGCTGCTAGTAAGTGGGCAATTATAGGTGTAACAAAAACTTTAGCGATAGAATTAGGTAAGTTTAAAATTAGAGTAAATGCTATTTGTCCGGGGACGATTAAAGGAGATAGAATGGATAGAGTAATAAGAGATAAAGCAAATTTTCTTAAAGTTTCAAAAAAAACAATTGAAAAAGATTTTATATCTATGGCTTCAATGAATTCATGGATTTCTCAAGAAGATATAGGAAACATGTGTTCATTTTTAATTTCAAAAGATAGTGAAAAAATATCTGGTCAAGTCTTTCCTGTAGATGGAAATACTATAAGGGTGGATTAAATAATCTTATTTATTTATAGTTTTTTAATTTTAGTTTTTCTCTAGTTTCGGCAGGTGTCATTATCGATACACCAAGATCAGTAACAATTCTAATTGCTTTTTCTACTAATTGGGCATTAGTTGCTAATTTTCCTTTTTCTAAATATAAATTATCTTCAAGTCCTACTCTTGGATTGCCTCCCATAATTACTGTTTGAGCAACAAATGGCATTTCATTTTTTGAAATTGCAAATCCAGACCAAATACCTTCTTTTGGCATAACATCTTTCATTGCTTGCATTGCTAAAGGGGTTGCTGGCGCTCCCCAAGGTATACCTAAACACATTTGAAACATTGGTGGATCATTTAATAATCCTTCTTTATATAGTTGTGCACCAAACCACATATTACCTAAATCAAAGGCTTCTATTTCAGGCTTTACATTTATTTCTTTTAATCTTTTAGCAGCTTTTCTTAAATCATTGGGAGTGTTTACTGTGATTACAGAACTATCTCCAAAATTTAAAGTACCACAATCAAGTGTACATATTTCTGGGAGAAACTGTTCTGCATTTGCAATTCTTTCCATAACATTTGCCATATCAGTCATAGGACCAAATTCGAGAGGGTTTTTTCCTTGCCCTATATCTAAATCTCCACCCATTCCTGTAGTCAAATTAAGAACAACATCTGTATCACTAGATCTAACTCTATCTACAACTTCTTTGTATAATTCTAATCTTCTACTTGGTGTTCCATCTTCTTCTCTAACATGAATATGAGCAATTGCTGCTCCAGCTTTTGCTGCCTCAATCGAAGCATTAGCGATTTGTTCTGGTGTTTTTGGTAAATCAGGATGCTTTGATGCGGTATCACCTGAACCTGTAACTGCACAAGATATAAATACTTTATTGTTCATTTTTATTTATAAGAAAGTATACTATCATATCATTTATGGAAAGATCAGAAATTTTAAACGATTTAGCTGCAGTTTTCAGATGGACAGCAAAGCTTAATATGCACGAAGGTATAGCTAACCATTTTAGTGTTTGTATTCCAGATTCAAATGAAGATTTTTATATAAATGGAACTGGATCACATTTTAGCAATATAAAAGCGAGTGATCTTGTGCTTGTAGAGCAAAAAAATATTGAAGAAATAAAAAAAAATCCAGATATTGTAGATCCTACGGCAATTAATATTCATAGCGCTATTCATAAAAAAGCACCACATGCTAGATGTATTCTTCATATTCATTCAAAATATGCTACTGCATTATCAACACTGAAAGATCCAACACTTCCACCAATTGATCAAAATACAATGCGTTTTTATAATCGTATAGCTGTATTAAATGATTTTGGAGGCTTAGGCTTTGAAGAAGAATCAAACAAAATGGCCTCTTGTATTGGTAACAACAAAGTAATGTTATTAGCAAATCATGGGATATTAACTACTGGCCAAACGATAGCTGATGCTTTTGATGAATTGTATTATTTTGAGAAAGCCTGCGAAACTTACATTACAGCTTTATCAACTCAAAAAGAATTAAAAATAGTGAATCATGAAATTGCTGAAAAAACTGCCCAAGAATGGGAAAATTATTCTACAGACATGGGAAGCCTTCATTTAAAAGCTATAAGATCAATTCTAGACAAAGAAGATCCAAGTTATAAAAATTAGAAAAATGACTGTATATGTAACAAATCAAATAATTAAAAAAGAATGGACTGATTATAATAACCACTTAAATATGGCTTATTATGTTTTAATCTTTGATAAATCATGGGAAATAATGCTTGAAAAATTTAAGATGGGGGAAACTGCTGCAAAAACAACAATGAGAAGCACTATGGTAGTTGAAACTCATACAACTTATAATAATGAAGTTAAAGAAGGTGATGAAGTAGAAATACTATTGACTTATTTTAATCATGACAAGAAAAGACTACATTTTCGATTAGAAATGGTTGAAAAATCATCAAAAAAGCTATCTGCAACTATTGAAATGCTCGCTTTATATATAGATTTAAGCAAAAGAAGAGTATGTGAATTTGAAGATGAGAAATATAAAATTATGGATGAATTTATTAGTTTAAATAAATCAAAATTTATAGAAGATAACTTAGTTATAATGGGAAAACTAAAAAAATAAAATGAAAGTAAAATTACTCGCAGGAGCATTAGGTGCTGAAATCAGTGGTATAGATCTTACAGATGTTTCGGATAAAAATTTTAACAAAATAAATGATTTATTATTAGAACATAAGGTTATTTTTTTTAGAGATCAGCCATTAACAGCAGATCAACATATTGCTCTTGCTGAAAAATTTGGACCATTGGAAACACATGCCTATGTAAAGGGTATAAAAAATTATCCTGAAATTGTAAGAATTATAAAAGCTGAAGATGAAAAAAACCAGTGGGGCGAAAACTGGCATAGCGATGTAAGTTATAATTTTAAACCAACTAAAGCTGTAATATTAAAATCAATTAAAATTCCTCCAGTTGGTGGTGATACTTGTTTTTCTAATATGGAACTTGCCTGGGAAACTTTAGATGAAAAAATTAAAGAAAAGATAAAAAATAAAAAAGCTATACATAGTTCTTTAGGTGCTGAATTTTTCATAAAAAACTACAAGAAAATGGAAGCTAATGAAAAAAAAAATTATGATGAATATTCAAATGAACATCCAATTGTTAGAACTCATCCTGAAACAGGGAAAAAAATTCTATATGTTAACTGGACATATACTAAAAAAATAACTGGAATGGATAAAACTGAAAGTGATGAAATTTTAAAACAAATTTTTGAACACCAGGCAAGGCTAGATTTGACTTGTAGATTTTCCTGGACAGAAAATGCAGTTGCAATTTGGGACAACAGAAGTGTTATTCATTATGCAATAGCAGACTTTTATCCTGGAAAAGGTTTGGGGTATGAAAGAAT
>CACFVG010000019.1 GCA_902569725.1 uncultured Pelagibacteraceae bacterium
AAGCTTGTAGATTTTGAATCGTTTATAATAGTAACAAATTGATTTTTATAAATAACTTGTTGTCTAAAAGCTAAACCTTTAAATCTATTTACCGTATTAAATAATTTTAACTTGTTTAGTTTATAAACTTTTGCAAACTCAAGTATAAAAGATAAATTTGTTAAATTATTAATATTATCAAAATAAATATTGGAAATTAATTTTTTTATCTTATTATAATTTGTATTTATTTTAATAATTTTAGACTTAATTTTGTGCTTTTTGATTTGTTGATTTAAATATTTATTATTTTCTACAAAAGCATAAAAATTTTTATTTTGGTTTATTATAAGTTTAAATTTAGCACTTGCATAATTTTGAATCGATTTATGCCTTTCCAAATGATCCGGCCTAATATTTAATATAAAAGCATAATCAGTCTTAAAATATTGGCTATAATCAATTTGATAAGAGGAAGCCTCTATCACAAAAATAGTACTAGGGTTTATTTTATTTTTAGATAGAACTGGTATACCAATATTTCCAATAATTTTAACATCTTTATTTTGGTCTTTTAAAATTTTAAATAACAACTTTGCTGTTGTTGATTTTCCATTTGTGCCTGTAATAGTAATTTTTAAATTTTTTGGATGATTCAAATGAAAAATATCAAGATCGGTAACTATTTTTTTTTTGTTTTTTTTTATGTAATTCTTTAATTTGCATTTATTTATATCAATCCCTGGGCTTAAAACTATATAATCAAATTCTGATATTCTTATCTTTTTAAAAGAAATAGAAGACTTTTTAACTTTTTTATTATCGTCGTAAATTGAAATTTTATTATTTTTTTTTAAATATTTAAATGAAGCTTGCCCACTTTTACCATACCCATAAATAAGAATTTTTTTATTTTTTAGATTATCATTTAAATTAAACATTATCTTAATTTAAGAGTGGCCAGTCCTATCATTGCTAAAATAATTGATATGATCCAAAATCTTACAACCACAGTAGATTCTGCCCATCCTTTTTTTTCAAAATGGTGATGAATTGGAGCCATTTTAAAAATTCGTTTTCCTGTTAACTTAAATGAAATAACTTGTACTATTACAGAAACTGCCTCTAAAACAAACAAACCTCCTGTTATTGCTAGAACAATTTCATGCTTAGTTATTATACCTACTGCTCCTAAAGAACCGCCCAAAGCCAATGAACCTGTGTCTCCCATAAATATTTTTGCTGGTGGAGCGTTAAACCAAAGAAAACCAATGCATGAGCCTATAATTGCTCCACAAAATACCGCTACTTCTCCAACATCTTTAATATAAGGAATATGCAAATATTCTGAAAATACTATATTTCCAGTAACATAACTTATAAATGCAAAACAAGATGCAACCAATATTATTGGAACAGTAGCCAATCCATCTAAACCATCTGTTAAATTAACAGCATTTGATGACCCAACAATAATAAATAAATAAAATGGAATAAAAAACCACCCAAGATTAATTACTAAATTTTTAAAAAATGGAAAATAAAGATTTTTTAATTCAGCAGAATTTGTGTAAAAAGTAAGTATATAAATTCCAATTAAAGCTATTATAATTTGTGAAGTTAGTTTAAATCTAAATGAAACTCCACCAGAGTTACCGCTCTTAATTTTCTTATAATCATCATATGCTCCTAAGATGCCTAGGCCTCCTACAATAAATATTAAAAACCAATTGTAAGGATTTGATAAATCAGACCACAACAATACTCCTGAAAAAATTCCTATCAATATTAGCACACCCCCCATTGTTGGAGTTCCAATTTTTTTTACAATATGATCAGACGGACCATCAGATCTAATTGGATTATGAATTTTTTTACTTGAAAAATAATTAATTATTGGATTTCCAATTAAAAAAACTATTAGCATTGAAGTAAACATTGATAAGCCAGTTCTTACTGTCAAATATCTAAAAACATTGAAGATAGGGTAGCTATCTACTAGGTTTGTAAATAGACTATACAGCATAAATTTTTCCTTTTTTTATATTTAAAGCAACTCCATTAAGGCCAGTAGAATTGGAAGCTTTTATCATTAAATGATCATTATTATTTAAATCGTTTTTAATCAAATGATATATTTCATTTTTATCTCTTAAAATTCGACCTCTTTTTTTTCTATCAATAGCATAAAAAGTTTCTTTAATATCCTTTCCAATTACATAAACTTTTTTTATTGAAGTTTTATTGATAATTTTAGACATTTTTTTGTGCAATTTTTTTGAAAATTTTCCAAGCTCGAGCATATCTCCTAATATCAAATATTTATTACCTTGATTTTCTTTATTAAAATTTTCCACAGCAAACTTTAAAGAAAGAGGGTTAGAATTATAACTTTCATCAGTAAAATAAATTACTTTATTATTAAGCCTTACTTTTGATGTGTCCCCTCGAGAAGATGGTATTTTAAAGTTATAAAATAATTTTTCATCAATATTATTTACATCAAAAAATTCAGAAACTATAGCTACTGATGCTAAAATATTATTTAAATAAGGATGTAAATTTTTTTTAATTAAAAAACTTTTTGTTTTATTTTTATATTTAATAATAATTTTAGAATTAGTTTTATTGGATATTATTTTTTTAACATATACATCGGATAAAGAATTTTTTTTACTAAAAGAAAGAACTTTAACATTTTTTTTTAATGCAATTTTTTTTATAAAATAAAAATAATCATCATCGTGATTAAGTATAACTTTTCCACCTTTAGTTATATTGTTAATAATCTCAGATTTTGCTTTTGCAATTTCTTCTAAACTATTAAAATTTTTAATGTGAGCGTATGATATATTGGTAATTATACCAAAATCA
The DNA here is from genome assembly GCA_902569725.1 of uncultured Pelagibacteraceae bacterium. Taxonomy (GTDB): domain Bacteria; phylum Pseudomonadota; class Alphaproteobacteria; order Pelagibacterales; family Pelagibacteraceae; genus Pelagibacter. Next base: position 2,854 of record CACFVG010000019.1, read on the forward strand.
GGTCTTATTAGTTTCGTCAAATAATCTATTTCGCCTGCTTTATCCATTCCAGCTTCAAGAACTGCAAACTTATCATTTTTTTTTACATTAAATAAACTTATTGGAACACCATATTTATTATTATACGAATTAGTTGATTTTGTAGTTGGTTCCAATTTGTTTAAACAGAATGATAATAAGTCTTTTAATGAAGTTTTTCCTGAACTTCCAGTAATAGAAATAAATTTTGCATTAGAAATTTTTCTTAAACCTTTAGATGCGGCAGTTAAAACACTTAATGTATTATTTATTTTTATTTTTTTTGATTTATTTAATTTTCCTAATTTATTTACTATTGCTAAAGAAGCACCTTTCTTAATAGCTTCATCTGCATAATTATTGCCATCATTTTTAGGGCCTTTAATTGCGAAAAAAATATCATTTCTATTTATATTTTTTGAATTTATTGATGCATTGTTAATTTTCAAATTTTTGCTTACCAAATTCAAATTGCATTGTTCATTCAAGATATTTGCTTTCCAATTTTTAAATAATTTTTTATTTTTTGAATTAATTCCTTTTAAAATACATTTTTTATCTGAAAAAAATTTTCTTTTTCCTTTATATTCTTGATATATTTCATGACCTTTGCCTGCAACTAATAATATATCTCCAGAGTTTAAACTTTCTATTGCAGCATTTATTGCTTTTTCTCTAGACGCAATTTCAACTAATTTAAATCTAGATATTTTTTTTTTTATTTGGCTTCTTATTTTTTTTGGATTTTCATATCTTGGATTATCGTCTGTTAAAAACACCTTATCACAATAATTATTTGCAATTTTACCCATGATAGATCTTTTATATTTGTCTCTATCTCCTCCACATCCAAAAACAATCGTTATAGAGCTATGACTGAACTGTTCTTTTATGCTTTCCAAAGTATACTTTAATGCATCGGGTGTGTGAGCATAGTCTAGAATTACTTTTGAGTTATTTTTTATATTACCAACATTCTCCAATCTTCCTTCAACAGCCTTTATTTCGCTCATTAACTCAATTATTTTGCTGAATTTAATTTTACTTTTACTTGCCGCTAAGGCTGCAAATAGAAGGTTTTTAACTTGAATTTTTCCAATTAAATTTGTGGTAAATGAGTATTTTTTTTTATTAAATTCAATTTCAACTTTTTGAAAATTTCCTAAATACTCATGTTTCTTTATTAATAAATTAGAATTTTTTTTTCCAATAGTTAATGATTTTAGATTTTTCTTTATACAGATTTTTTTAAGTATTTTTGATTGAGAAATATCATTATCATATATTATATTTCCACCTTTTTTTGTAAGTGTATTAAATAGTATTAATTTAGAATTTAAATAATCTTTATAAGTTTTATGGTAATCTAAGTGGTCACGAGATAAATTTGTAAAAATTGTTGTATCAAACCTTAATCCATTTAATCTATATTGTTTTAGACCATGGCTAGATGCTTCTAAAATAGTATTTCTTATTTTTTTTCTTTTTAATAGTGAGAGTGTTTTGTGAATAGTTACAGAATCTAATGTTGTATTATCTGTTAATTTATTATTATTATTAGTTTTTATACCAAGAGTTCCAATTGCAGCAACCTTTGATTTTTTATTATTAAGTATTTGAAAATAGAAATTTGCTATTGAAGACTTTCCATTTGTTCCTGTTACAGCAACTAGGTTAGCTGGGATATTTTTGTAATATTTGGAAGCGATTTCTGAGACTAATTTTCTAACATTTTTGTTATTAATAAATAAAATATTGTCTTTTTTTCCTTGAAAATTTAAATCAGATACAATTGTTTTTGCACCATTAGTAATCGCACTATTAATAAATTTATTTCCATTTTTTTTTACCCCCCTTATTGAAAAAAAAATATCACCCTGTTTACATTTTCTGCTATCTAAACTTAAATTATTAAATTTATGTAAATAATATTTTTTAGGTAAGTTCTTGAATAATTTTCCAATGTACATTCGATAAATTTAAAATCTTAATATTTTGTGGCTAAAATAGGTCCAATATTTTCTATAATTTGACCTGTAACCTCAACTGTAGTCCAGCCAGCAGTATTAAATGGGGTACCCTTATATTTAATGTTTGAGCCATCCCTATAATGATAAATATAATCTTTATTTGTTTTTGGTTCATCCAGCATTACCGCTAAAACAAATTTTGGATTAGATGTAGGAAATATAGATACAAAGGTATTTATTTTTTTTTTTGAATAACTGCCAGTTATACTTTTTTGAGCTGTACCAGTTTTTCCTCCAATTTCATAACCTTTGACATTGGCCAGGGAAGCGGTACCTTCTTTTGATGTTACAATCTTCCTTAAAATAGGTAAAATTTTTTTTGATACACCATCATTTAAAACTTTTTTTTTGTCTTTTAAATTTCTAGTTTTTGCAATCGTAGTTGGATTAATTTTATATCCACCATTAGTAATTATCGCATAAGCTTTAGCTAACTGAAGTAGTGTGGTTGTAATACCATGACCGAAAGAGGCAGTTGCAAGTGGACATTTTCCCCAATTAAATTTAATTGGTTTGCCAACTTCCTCAATGTCAAAATTAATCTCATCTAAGACACCAACTTTTGATAAGAATAATTTAAATTTTTCTTCTCCTACTTTTTGACCAATCCTAACTGAACCTATATTTCCAGACCGAACCAAAATTTGTTCTGCTGTCAAATTTGAAGGTATCTTGTTGTCATATTCTCTTATTGGAAATCCAGCACAAGTTAAAGATTTTGGCAAATCAACAAATTCTGTTTGTGGTTCAATAATATTTTCATCAAAAGCTGCAGCTAATGTAAAAGTTTTAAAAACAGATCCAAATTCATAAACTCCTTTTGTCACTCTATTTATAAAATTTATATCGGAAATTTCTTCTCTTTTATTTAAATTAAAATCAGGAAGTGATACTAAAGAAATTATATCTCCAGAATTTATATCCATCAATATTGCAGCACTTCCCAAATTTTGAAAAATTTCTTCATATTTTTTTAATTCCTCTCTGATGAGATATTGTATGTTTGTGTCCAGGGTAAGCCTTAAAGGAATATTATTTTTTTTTAATTCTTCATCAAATGATTTTTCAATACCAGATATTCCAATATTATTATCATCTATCTGGCCAACTATATGGCTAAACAAGTTTTCATGAGGGTAAATTCTTGATATTTTTTGTTCTACAATAATTGATTTATCTCCTAATAAATTTAATTCATCTAGTTGATCTTGATTAATTTTTTTTTTTAAATAAAAAAATTTTTTACCGTTTAAATTTTTTTCAATTTTTTCAAATTCAATAATATTTTTTTCAGGAAAAATTAACTTTAAATTAATTAATAGTTTTTTTTTATCTATTGCTAAGTTTGGATTTATTCCAACATTATTTGTAATTATTGTCTTTGCAATTAAATTTCCATTTCTATCAACAATACTTGATCTAAATTCAGATATGATTAAATTTTTATTTAATATTTTATTTTTTAGAGTTCCTAGAAAAACTGCTTTAGTGGAAAAAATTAATGAAATAATAACAAAAATAAAAAAAATAAAAGCAATTCTATTAAAAGATATGTTTAGGTTAGTTTTTTTTGTTTGATATGAAAATTGACCATCATATTCCTCAATCAATAAATCTTTATTATTATTTTTCAGCTATAGCTCCAGAATTTTTGGTTAATGCTTTGTTATTATTAAAATATATTTTTCCAAAATCTACAATATCCGTAGGAATTAAATCATTTTCAAAATATTTTTTTTGATAGTCGTTTAATTTTTTTGGTGAGCTTAAGTAATTATGATCTAACAAAACTAGTTCGTACTTTTCATTTAATAATCTAATATCTTCCTTTAAATCAAAAATTTCAGTATCAACTTTTTTTGTTGAATTTTTAATTATGGAGGTCAAAAAAAATTAAAATGACTATTGTAGTTGAAAAAATAATTTTTTTCATATTCCCTTAGCTATTTTTTCAACATCCAATAAATAATTAAATTTTTTTGTAAATTCTGAAAAATCAAAATGATTGTTCAATTTGACTCCATATCTGAGTTTGGCTGATCTTGATGCTGGATTCAGCTTGATCTCATTTGTGCTTGGAATTATTGGTTTTTTATTTATTAACTTAAATAAATTTTTTTTTTCAATTCTTGAAGGCAAATATCTTGAAACATTTTTGTACTCTGAATAATTTTTTAAAAAAAATTTTACAATTTTATCTTCAATAGAATGAAATGTTACAATTACAAGTATTCCACCAACAGGTAAAATTTTAAAACTATTTATTAAACCACTAATCAATTCACTAATTTCATTATTTACAATAATTCTAAGTGCTTGAAAAACTTTTGTAGCATTATGAATTTTTGAAAATCTTTTTTTTTTAACTGAGTTAATAATATCAACCAGATTTTCTGTTTGAATATTTTTATTTTTTCTAAATGATATAATTTTTTTGGATATTATTGAGCTACTTTTTTCTTCTCCAAATATTTTAAATATTTTTGCGAGTTCTTTTTGTCCTAATTTATTTACTATATCGTCTGCTGAAAAATTATTTAAACCCATTCTCATATTCAATTTACCTTTATTGTTGAAAGATAAACCTTTTTCTGGATCTTTAATTTGATTTATTGAATAACCTAAATCAAAAATTATACCTTTTAAATCTTTTATATTTTTTTCTAAATTTGAAATTTCACTAAATTTTCTATTTTCAAATTCAAATCTACTTTGATATTTTTTTTTAAATGTATTAATTATTTTTATTGAACTACAATCTCTATCAATTGCATAAACTTTATTACTGCTATTTTCTAATATTTTTTTTGAATATCCACCTTGACCAAATGTGCAGTCAATAAATGTGCCACCATATAGAGGGGAAATTATGCTAATTACTTCATTTAGCAAAACTGGAAAATGTTTTACATTTTCAAGTTTTATGGTGGCATTCATTTATTTTTTCGAAGACCATTAGTTTTTTTGTCTTCTTAAAAATGCCGGTATTTCTAAATCATCTTCATCCAAATTATCAGTTTCTTTTGTCTCCGATGTTTCATCTGATGAATTTTCTTCATTTCCTAAATTGAATAGCTCAGGTGTTTCTTCTTCAATTTTAAAATTCTCTAATCCATTAGAAACTTCGGGTTCATTAACTGATTGAACTTCTTCAACAATGGGTTCTTCGTTGACTAAAGTATTTTCTAAAACCTCATTATTTGTTTCTTCAAATTGTTCAACTTCGCTAACTGTTTCATCATGTACTTCATTTTCTAGTTTCAAAGCTGTCGCTCCATCAGATATGGGCGCTGAAACATTAGATGAAAAATTAAATGATTGGTGAGAATCAGAATTTTGAAATTCAGAATAACCTGGGTTTCTATTGTGTATTCTATGAACCATATTAATAACTGATTTTGATTCTGGATGTTGGCCATCTAATGAGGTTGCAACAATTGAAACTCTCATTTTACCATCTAGTGCAGAGTCGGTTATTGCACCTATTATTAACTCTGCATCAGGATCAACTTCTGATCTAACTTTATTAACTGCTTCATCAACTTCAAAAAGTTTTAGATCTTTCCCACCGGTAATATTCACTAGTAAACCTTTTGCGCCTTTTAAAGTATAATCGTCTATTAATGGATTGTGAATTGCAGCTTCAGCAGCTTTAACAGCTCTTCCTTCGCCTTCTGCTTCTCCAGTTCCCATCATAGCTTTACCCATAGAGCTCATAACTGTTTCTACATCTGCAAAATCAAGATTGATTAAGCCAGGTCTTACCATTAAGTCTGTAATACTTTTAACCCCATGCAACAAAACATCATTTGATAATTCAAAAGATTCCTCAAATGTTGTTTGTTCGCTTGCAATTTTAAATAAATTTTGATTTGGAACTACAATGATAGTATCAACATGTTTTCTTAGTTCTTCTAATCCTTGTTGAGCTCTTCTCATTCTAGAAGGGCCTTCATAAAGAAAAGGAAGCGTTACAACACCAACAGTTAATATATTTAATTCTTTTGCTGCTCTAGCAATTACATGTGCAGATCCAGTTCCAGTTCCACCACCCATTCCCGCGGTAATAAAAACCATATTTGCGCCTTGCAAAATATTTACAATATCATTTAAAGACTCGTCAGCTGCGGCCTGTCCTATATCTAATTTTGCTCCAGCACCTAATCCTTTTGTAAGATTTATTCCCATCTGAATTTTTCCATGGGCTTTACTTAGTTTAAGATCTTGAGCATCAGTATTTACAGCAATAAATTCAACTCCTTGAAGCCCGTGTTCAATCATTCCATTTATTGCATTACCTCCAGCTCCTCCTACTCCAAGAACTAGTATTCTTGGTCTCAACTCTCTAATATCTGGTTGTTTAAAATTTATAGTCATATATCTCCCTTTTAGTTATTAAATTGTCGCTCCCATTTAAGGCTAGCTCTATGAATGTTTGATTTTCTTTTCGCAGTTACCCTAAATTTTTCAAATGTTGCTGGTTCCCATATTTGGAAAGTTTTGCCTTGTCCAACAAACAACATGCTATTTTTAATTTTTGCATGTTTTAATAATTTTGAAGTTAATAAAATCCTACCTTCACTATCAAATTGAAGATTGGTACTTTCTGATAATATTGATGTTGCAAAATAATCTTTTTTTTCCTCAAAAGGATTTAATGTATCAATTGCATTTGAAATTTTTTCTATTCTATCCTGAGGCCATGCTTCTATACATTGATTATTAAAAGACGGATAACAAATTACACCATTATAACCTAAATTAGATAAGTAAGATCTAAAAGAAGCTGGCACAGAAACCCTTCCCTTTTTGTCCAGTTTGTTTTCGTAAGTAGATAAAAACATAGTTCATAAATATAACCCATATTTGGGTTTTTATGGGATATTATGGGTTTTATAGATAGCCGTCAATACTTAATATGATATAAAAATGTTCTATTTATTTAGAACAAAAATGAAACGTTTTGATTGAAAATTTTTAATTAAGAGATGCCAGATAAACTATAAGCCGGGTTCTGTCATTTAAACTTATCATTTCTCTAGGCCTTAAATCACTTTAAGGCTCAAGCAACTAACCCTGATGACTAGCCAAAGACAGCTTTTAGTTATTTCTAACAATGTCATCTCTACTCAGTTTTGCTCTCAGTGGGGTTTTCCATGCGCTGCTTGTTACCAATCAGCCGGTGTGCTCTTACCACACCTTTTCACCCTTGCCTTGATGAGGCGGTTTATTTTCTGTGGCACTATCCCTGGGGTTGCCCCCGCCAGCCATTAACTGGCACTGCGTCTTTGTAGAGCCCGGACTTTCCTCTTTAAAATACTTTAAAGCGATAAGTCGTTTATCTGGCAAAATGAAAATATTCATTATTTTGTTTATTTCAAGATAAATTAATTATTTAACTAATTTGCTCAATTTTTTCGCAATAATTAAGCATTCTTTGTCTATTATTCCATTTACTAGTTCTTGCCTAAACCTTCTTTGAAAACTTTTAACTAATTTCAATTTTTTATTTTTATTGAAATTTTTTGTGAAATATCCAATTTTATTTAAATATCTAATAAATTTAAATGCTTGAATATTGTTTATTTTTCTTTTTCTATTATTGATTAGTTGTTTTTTGTTAATTTTATGCCAAAAACCAATTTTTTTTTTAGCTAAATAGTTCCATGGAAATTTTTCTCCTGGATCTTTTTTTCTTTCAAAAGCAATGTCCGAATGTCCCAATATATTTGATCTCTTTATTGTATACTTTTTAATTAGATACTTTGACAATTTAATTAATGAAGATATTTGCTCCCTTGAATAATTCTCATATCCAAAATTATGACCTTTATTTGATATTTCAACTCCTATAGAATTTTTATTTAATGAAATATCTTTTTTCCAATTCGATTTTCCAGCATGCCATGCTTCATATAATTCAGGCACCATTAAAATAATTTCACCATTTCTTTTTATAAAGTAATGGCAGCTTACATTTGAGTTGTCATCACTTAGTCTTTTTACTGCCTTAGTTTCGCTACGCATTCCAGTGTAATGATAAATTATGTATTTTATTTTATTTTTATTTCTTGCTGTGGTTGAAAAATTAGGTGAGTAATTTAGTGATGTTTTTATGTTCATTTTAAAGAATTATACCACAAAATGTAGATTTACTTTTAATAAAGATATACATATAAAAATTGAATTATGAGCAGAATTTATAAAGTTGTAATTTTGTTGTTATTTATAACAACCTCGTCTATGGCGGGTAGCGATGGTCAAAATGAATTGTCAAAAAATTCTAATGGTCAAGTTAAAGATTGTTTTGAAGGTATTAATCGTACAGTCTTCTCTTTTAATAAAGGCTTAGACAATTTGCTAATTGAGCCAATTGCTAAAGGATACAGGAATTTACCTGCTCCATTAAGATCTGGAACGGGTAATGTGCTTGTTAACCTTTCTTCGCTTATAACCATACCAAACAATATTTTGCAGGGACAAATTAAAACAGCAGGAATTAACACTGGAAGATTTATTATTAATACAACCGTAGGAATTCTTGGGATATTTGATGTGGCTCAAAAAATGGGCTTCCCTGAATATGAAAAAGAGGATTATGGTCAAACACTAGGTGTATGGGGAGTCAGTTCAGGTTGTTATTTGGTATTACCAGTTTTAGGACCATCAACTATTAGAGATACAGCTGGTTCATTTATAAATGTAATGGGTGGAGACCCTTATTATAACATGTCTGCTCATGGTAATAATGAATTTTTAGACAAATCTGATTATATGTTAACTAAAACTTTAACAGGTATAGATTTTAGAGCAAAAAACATAGAGTCATTTGAAAATCTTGAAAAAAATTCAATAGATTTTTATGCGGCAGTAAAAAGTTTATACTTACAGGATAGGAAAAGAAAAATTGCAAATACAAAACCAAGTGCAACTATTGAGATTTTGTATGAAGGCGATGCGGATTGGGAAGAAATCGAAACACAATAATATATTAAAAACTGATGTATAAAAAAAATTATTTCTTTTTTTTTTTATTAATTTTTTTAAATTTTATTTATATTAACAATTCATTTGCAATCGACCCATACTCTTTTATTCAAGAAACGGCTGACAGAGCCTCAGAAGCATTAAATAAGAGACAATCTAAAGAAGAAAAAATGGAAATATTAAAAACGATTGCAAAAGAAACTGTTGATATAAAGGGTATTGGGTTTTATTCGCTTGGAAAACATAGAAAAAATATGTCAGATCAGAAGAAGAAGGAATATTTAGAAATTTTCACTAAATATTTTTTAAAAACATTTGCAAGTAGATTGGCCGAATATACTGATCCAAGAATACGTGTAGATTCTCAAAAAAAACTTAATGAAAAATATACTATGGTATCAAGTACCTTATTAGCAACTGATGATAAGCCTGAAGTAAAAATTGATTGGAGAGTTGTTACAAAAAATCCTGATAACCCTCTAATAATAGATCTTATCATTGAAGGTGTTAGTTTAGCCAAGGTTCAAAAAGAAGAATTTTATTCAATTATACAAAGTAATGATGGTGACATTAATGCTTTATTTAAAAATCTCGAAAAGTTTGTAGAAAAAAAATAAAATTTAATGGTGGGCCCGCCAGGACTCGAACCTGGGACCAATACATTATGAGTGTACTGCTCTAACCAACTGAGCTACAGGCCCAAAATTATTTACTTAATTATATCATTTCTGTTTAGTTATCAATTGAAGATAAATCTTAATTGGTGGGCCGTGTTGGTTACGCTCCAACTACCCCTGCAATGTCAATGCAGTACTCTACTATTGAGCTAACGGCCCAAAAATAATTAACTTTCCAAGAAACTTTTTAATTGTTTAGATCTACTAGGGTGTTTTAATTTTCTAAGTGCTTTAGCCTCAATTTGTCTTATTCTTTCTCTTGTAACTGAAAACTGTAACCCAACTTCTTCAAGAGTATGGTCGGTATTCATACCAACTCCAAATCTCATTCTTAAAACTCTTTCTTCTCTTGGTGTTAAAGTAGATAAGATTTTTGTTGTAGCTTCACTTAAATTAGATTTTATTGCTTGTTCTAATGGTGCCAAAGCTTTTGTGTCTTCAATAAAATCTCCAAGACTACTATCTTCTTCATCACCAACTGGTTTTTCTAATGAAACAGGTTCTTTAGAAATTTTTAAAACTTTTCTTACTTTGTCCAATGGCATTCTAAGTTTTTTTGATAATTCCTCTGGTGTTGCCTCTCTACCAAATTCACTTAAAATTAATCTTTGAGTTCTAACAATTTTATTGATTGTTTCTATCATATGAACTGGTATTCTTATAGTTCTGGCTTGATCTGCAATTGATCTGGTAATCGCTTGTCTTATCCACCAGGTTGCGTAAGTTGAAAATTTATATCCTCTTCTATATTCAAATTTATCAACTGCTTTCATTAAACCAATATTTCCTTCTTGAATTAAATCTAAAAACTGTAAACCTCTATTTGTATATTTTTTTGCAATTGAAATTACTAATCTAAGGTTGGCCTCAACCATTTCTTTTTTCGCAATTCTAGACTCTTTTTCGCCTTTTTGAATTCTACTGACTAACTTTTTATAGTCAGTTACTGAAATTCCAAGCTTTGTACTTAATTCTACTAATCTTTCTCTTGTATTTTTAAACTCAACTTTATTTTTTTGTAAAAACTTTTTCCAAACTTCATTGGTACCTAAAAAAATTTTTAAATTTGGATTAATCTCATTACCTACATAAAATTTTATAAATTCATCTCTAGATATTTTGTTATTTATGGCAAGTCTCAATAAATTTCCATCAAGAGAGACGATTTTCTTATTTTCTAAATAATGTTTTTGTACTAACTCTTCCAAAACAGATGGTGATAGTTGCAATGATTTAATATTTTTAAGTATATTTTCTACAATTTTTTTATAATTTTTTTCTTTGGATTGAGAAAATAACTGAGCTTTCAGCAAACATTGTAGTTTTTCTTCCTGATATTTAATTAATTTATTATATTCTTTTGTAAGAACATTAATTGTCTTTAAAATTTTGGGTTTTATTTCACTTTCCATTGCAGCAAGTGTTGGATTAAACTCGTCATCAGAAGTATCCTGGTTTTCACCAGAATTTTCATCCGTCGTTTCTGTCTCTGATTTTTTTTGCTTGCTACTTGCTCCAGTATCTTCGTCTTCAGTATAGTTTGTGTCAATATCAATTATTTCTCTTACAAGAATTTCATCGGTCTGAAGTTTTGTATCCCATTCAAAAAATTGTTGAGCAGTAATTGGGCTTTGGGACAAAGCATTTAACATCACATCTTTTCCAGCCTCTATTCTTTTTGCAATAGCAATTTCGCCTTCTCTAGATAAAAGTTCCACTCCTCCCATTTCTCTTAGATACATTCTTATGGGATCGTCACTTTTTTCTATAGTTTTACCCTCTTCTTTAGATGAAGATTCTTTTTTTTTTAAAATTTTATAATCAGATTTTTTCTCAACTAAAGCAATTTTTTCGTCCAAGATATGTATAAATGCTTGGGATAAATTTTCATTTGATAAGTTTCTTTTTCCTAGAGATTTATTTAGTTCTTCGTGAGTAATAAATCCTCTATGAACCCCTCGGCCCATTAATCTAGCAAATGATTTTGTAATAATTCGTTCCACAGCAATAAAGTTAGGGAGTCTTATATAATGACAAATCTGAAAAAATCCATATATAAATTGGTTGATTTAATTGATTTTTTGTAATTTTTTTAATTCTTTAATTTCGTTAAATGTATTTTCGTTTAGATCTTTAGAAAATTTTGATTCTAGCTCCTCTATTCTAATTTCAAGCTCATAATTCTTAATATCTCTTATAATTTCTTCTAACAATTCTAAAACTTTGAATTCGTCTTTTTCTATTTTATTTAAAATGTGCTTAATTGATGCAAACTTTGAAATTTTATTTAAGATTTGGGGATCTAGGTGTAAATCATTTATTGACAGTTCCTCTTTACTTAAAAGTACTTTTTTTAAACTATCATAAATAATTTTATTTTCATTTGAAAATAACTTTACATTTTCAAGTAAATTTAAATTATTTTTTACCAAAACTAAATTATTAATAATTAAGTATAAAAATGAAAACTCTTTAACTTCAATTGAACTTAAATTCTTTGTTTCGTTAAAATATTTTTGTGTAGATTTCAAAGATTTGGCTTGTTTAAAAAAATTTTTGTTATTTTTTCTGTTTGAATTAGGAGTAAGCAAGCTTATTTTATCTAAAAAAAACTCTAAAACATATTTTTTTATAAATTCATCTTTTATTGAATATGCAATAGATCTTATTTTCTTTTCAAATATTGCTAAAGATGAAGGATCATTTTTTGTTTCATTTTTATAGTGGTTAAATATAAAATTATGAATGGATATTTTTTTGTCTTTTGTAAATTCTATAAAAAAATCTTTACCATTTTTATTTACAAAACTATCTGGATCTTCTTTATTTGGTAAAAATAAAAAAGAAATTTGTTTTTCAGGTTTTAATTCTTTTATTAAATTTTCTGCAGCTCTTAATGCTGCTTTATAACCGCTTTCATCTCCATCAAAACAAATAATTAAATCATCATAAAATTGATTTAATACCGTTACTTGTCTATCTGTAAGTGAGGTTCCAAGATTAGCAACGACATTTTCTATCCCCTTACTTCTTAAACCAACCACATCCATATATCCTTCAACTAAATAGATGTGTTCAACTTTGTTTGATAATTTTCTTGCATAATCTAAATTATATAAATTCGAGCCTTTTTTAAAAAAAGGAGTTTCGGGTGAATTAATATATTTTGCCAAATAATTGTTTTCTTTAATTGTTCTGCCACCTAAAGCTATTGGTTGTCCAGTAATACTGTTAATTGGAAAAATTATCCTATCTCTAAATCTTTCTACGTGTATTTTTTTTTTATCATCAAAATAAAATAAACCCGTATCTAATATATTTTTTTCACTAAATTTAGATTTAATTTTTTCATAAAAGTTTGAGTTGAAGGGAACAAAACCAATTTTAAAATTTAATACATCTTCTTTGGATAATTTTCTTTTTTTTAAATATTCTCTTGCAGCATTAAAATCTTGATTCTTTAAAAGTTCATTATGATAAAATTCTACATAAGTTTTAAATATTTCAGAGTACTCATTCCACTGTTTTTCCCTTTCCTCATCTTTTTTTGAGAATGTATACGGCTGCATTCCTGCTAAATTTGCTAAATATTTTACTGCTTCACCAAATTTTAAATTTTGAGTTTTCATAATAAAATCAAAAATATTTCCGTGTTCTGCTGTGCTAAAACAATGATAAAAACCTTTGTCATCATTTACGGTAAACGAAGGGGTTTTTTCAGTTTTAAAAGGAGAAAGCCCTACAAATTCTTTTCCTCTTTTTTTTAAATTAACTGACTTAGAAACAACAGTTGAAACTTTTAATCTAGTTTTGATTTCATCTAAATATTCTTTTGGATATTTCATAGACAAATATTACTTCCCTAATATCTCCTTTAGTAAAGATCCTGCCTTAGAAAAATCTAAAGTATCTGAATAATTTTTTTTTAACTCTCCCATTACTTTTCCCATATCTTTTAATGAGCTAGCTCCAAGGTTTTTTGCCACTTCAGAACATATCTTCTTTGTTTCTTCCTCGCTTAATTGTTTTGGCAAATATGAAGATAATATTTTATGTTCATCTTCTTCAATTTTTAATAAATCTTCTCTATTATTTTTTTTATAAACATCAATTGATTCGGCTCTTTGTTTAATCATTTTTTTTATAAGTTTTTTAATATCATCATCATCAGTATCTTTTTTATTTGGACCGGATCTATTAGCAATATCAAGGTCCTTTATGGCTGATAAAATTAACCTATAAGTTGATATTTTTGATTTATCTTTGGCCTTTAAGGCCTCATTATAATCCAAATTAATTTTATTTTTGAGGTCCATAAGTTTTATTCACTGTATAGAAAAAATTGTTCAAAAGAACAAATTGTATTTTAAAAAAAATATATTAGATCTGTTGCGAAAAAATACGTTTTATTGTATTAACCTTTAACTCATGAGTTGTAATTGAACAAAAAGCAAAAAGTAAACTCAAAAAAAATCTCACATTTATCATCAGGCGTTTTAGTTCTTGAAAATAAAACAATATTTAAAGGTATTGGTATTGGATATAAGGGAACAGCTACAGGAGAAGTTTGCTTCAATACTTCTTTAACAGGTTATCAAGAAATTATATCTGATCCATCATATGCTGGACAAATTATAAATTTTACTTTTCCACATATTGGAAATGTAGGCACTAATAAGGAAGACCATGAGTCTGATAAGATTTGGACAAAAGGAGTTATTTTTAATACAGAAATAACCAATCCATCAAATTACAGATCTTTAAAAAAATTAGATACTTGGCTAAAAAAAAATAGAATTGTAGGAATAACAGGACTAGATACCAGAAGCTTAACCAATTTTATAAGGGACAAGGGGGCGCCTAAGGGCACTATCTCTAATAATAACAAGGGTATTTTTAATTTAAAAAAATTAACTAATAATTCTATTAAATGGCCAGGATTAAATGGTCTTGATTTAGCAAAAATAGTTACAACCAAAAAAAAATACACATGGAAAGGTTTCAAAACATGGAAAAAAGAAAAAGGTTTTGAAAAAAATAAAAAAAATAAATATAAAATTATTGCAATTGATTATGGAATTAAAAAAAATATTTTAAGATATTTTTCTAATTTTAATTGTGAAGTAATTGTAGTTCCTTGTAATCTTGAAGCTAAAGAAATTATTAAATTAAAACCTGATGGCATTTTTTTATCAAATGGCCCTGGTGATCCTGCTGCAACAGGAAAATATGCAATAAACATTATTCAAAAATTAATTAAAACAAATATTCCAATATTTGGAATATGTCTTGGACACCAATTGTTAGCTTTGGCACTTAATGGAAAAACAAAAAAAATGAAATTAGGTCACAGAGGAGCAAATCATCCAGTAAAAAATCTAATTAATAGTAAAGTTGAGATAACAAGTCAAAATCATGGATTTGAAGTAGTTAAAGAAAGCTTACCAAAAAATGTTGAGATGACTCATAAATCTTTATTTGACAATTCTGTAGAGGGAATAAAATTAAAAAACAAACCTGTTTTTTCTGTTCAATATCATCCAGAATCAAATCCTGGGCCTCAAGATAGTCATTATTTATTTAATCAATTTATTAACTTAGTAAAAAAAAATGCCAAAAAGAAAAGATATTAAAAAAATTTTAGTAGTAGGAGCTGGCCCAATAATTATTGGTCAAGCTTGTGAATTTGATTACTCTGGCACGCAAGCGTGCAAAGCATTAAAAGATGAAGGTTATAAAGTAATATTAATAAATTCAAATCCAGCAACAATTATGACTGATCCTGATATTGCAGATAAAACTTACGTTGAACCAATAACAATAGATATTTTAGAAAAAATTATAGTAAAAGAAAAACCTGATGCAATTTTGCCAACTATGGGCGGACAAACTGCACTAAATCTGGCAATAAATGCAGAAAAAATTGGATTACTCAAAAAATATAAAATTGAACTAATTGGAGCAAATTCAAAAGCTATTTCTAACGCAGAGGATAGAAAAAAATTTAGAAAAAATATGAGTGATATTGGATTAAATCTTCCAAAATCAGAAATCGTTAACAATATCAAACAAATTAAAAAATCTTTAAGCAAAGTTGGATTACCGGCAATAATAAGGCCCGCATTTACTCTTGGTGGACTTGGAAGTGGTATAGCCAAAACTAAAAAAGATTTTTTTAAACGTGTCAAAGAAGGTCTTGATGCATCACCTGTAAATCAAGTTTTAGTGGAAGAGTCCTTAGAGGGTTGGAAAGAATTTGAAATGGAAGTTGTTAGAGACAGAAAAGATAACTGCATAATTATATGCTCTATTGAAAATTTAGACCCAATGGGAATTCATACAGGAGATTCTATTACAATAGCGCCTGCTTTAACTCTTACAGACAAAGAGTATCAAGTTATGAGAAATGCCTCCATTGCATGCTTAAGAAAAATTGGAGTAGAAACTGGAGGTTCGAATGTTCAGTTTGCTATTAATCCAAAAAATGGACGAATGGTAGTTATAGAAATGAATCCTAGAGTTTCTAGATCTTCAGCACTTGCTTCAAAAGCAACTGGTTTTCCGATAGCAAAAGTTGCAGCAAAACTAGCCATTGGTTACACCCTTGATGAATTAAAAAATGAGATTACCAAAGTTACTCCTGCATCCTTTGAACCAACTATAGATTATGTGGTTACAAAAATTCCTAGATTTACTTTTGAAAAGTTTTCTAGTTCACCTGCAATTTTAGGATCTTCAATGAAATCAGTTGGTGAGGCAATGGCAATTGGAAGAAACTTTAAGGAGTCTCTCCAAAAAGCATTAATATCTTTAGAGATTGGTTTATCAGGTTTAGATAGAATTTTCGATTTAAATAAGAGTGATATTGAAAGGAAACTTAAGATTAATATCCCAAATAAAATTTTATTAATTGCGGAAGCAATGCGTAAAAAAATTAATTCAAAAAAAATACACAAATTATCTAAGGTAGATCCTTGGTTCTTAGAGCAAATTAAAGAGATTATAGATGAAGAAAATAAAATCTCTAAAAAAGGCCTACCTAAAAACTTTAATGAATTTAATAGAATTAAATCAATAGGGTTCTCTGATAAGAAATTATCTCAACTAACTAATTTAAAAGAGAAAATTGTTAGAAAAAAAAGAATTGCCTTAAAAGTTTTGCCAGTATTTAAAAAAGTAGATACATGCGCAGCTGAATTTAAATCTTTTACTCCTTATATGTATTCTACGTATCAAAGAAATTTTTCATTAAATACAGAATGTGAGGCAGATCCATCTAAAAAAAATAAAATTATTATTCTAGGTGGTGGACCAAATAGAATAGGCCAAGGAATTGAGTTTGATTACTGTTGTTGTCAAGCAAGTTATTCTTTAAAAGAAGCTGGATTTGAAACAATAATGATCAATTGTAATCCTGAAACTGTTTCAACTGATTATGATACAAGTGATAGATTATACTTTGAGCCTTTGATTGAAGAATACGTTCACAACATAATTTTAAAAGAAAAATCAAAAGGAAATTTAATAGGGGTAATTGCACAATTTGGCGGTCAAACTCCTATTAAATTAGCAAAATTTCTTCATGATAACTCTTTACCAATAATAGGCACTCAATATTCATCAATTGATTTAGCTGAGGACAGAGACAGATTTAGAAAACTTTTAATTAAATTAAAATTAAAACAAGCAGATAGTGGAATAGCTAAAACATATGATCAGGCCATAAAAATAGCATCTGAAATTGGCTTACCGCTTGTTGTGCGGCCTTCTTATGTATTGGGAGGTAGAGCTATGGAAATAGTTTATGAAAAAAATCAACTAAAAGATTTTGTTCAAGAAGCATTTAAGGCTGCAGAAAATAATCCAATTTTGATTGATAGGTTTATTAACAATGCAATGGAAGTAGATGTTGATGCGATATCTGATGGTAAAGATGTTTTTGTTGCTGGAGTTATGCAACATATTGAAGAAGCTGGAATTCACTCTGGAGATTCAGCGTGCTGTATACCTCCAGTAGCAATTAAAAAAGAATTAATTAATGAAATTAATAATCAAACTAAAAAATTAGCATTAGCATTAAAAGTTAAAGGTTTTATGAATGTCCAGTTCGCAATTAAAAATGATGAAATTTACATTATTGAAGTTAATCCAAGAGCCAGTAGAACTGTACCTTTTGTTTCTAAAGCTAAAGGAATTCCTTTAGCAAAAATTGCTTCAAGAATAATGGCAGGAGAAAAATTAAAAAAATTTGTTTTAAAAGATAAAAATAAAAACATTTTTGCTGTTAAAGAAGCTGTTTTTCCATTCAATAAATTTCCAAACGTTGACGTTTTGTTGGGTCCAGAAATGAAATCAACGGGAGAAGTAATGGGAATAGATAAAGATTTTGGTTTAGCATACGCTAAAAGTCAAATTGCTTCACAAAATTCTCTACCAACCAAAGGACTGGCATTTATTTCTCTAAAAGATAGACACAAAAATGAAGGAGTAGATTTAGCAAAACAATTAGTAAAATTAGGTTTTACATTATGTGGAACTGAAGGAACTGCAAACAGAATTATTAAAAATGGCATTAAATGTAAAAAAATAAATAAAGTTAGTGGAGGTTCTCCACACATTATTGACGTATTAAATTCAAAAAAAATTGCATTAGTGATTAATACTGGAGGTGGAAAACGTGCATATCGTATACAAGACTCTACGTCTTTAAGAAGATCAACTTTAATAAATAAGGTTCCTTATTGCACAAATATGTCAACTGCTTATGCTTTTTTAGAGGCTATTAAATCATTAAAAACAAAAAAAATAGAAGTCAAATCTTTACAAGAAATTTAATCTTCAACTTTCCAATCAGTTTTAAAAGTAACATAATTTACTTGAAGACAACGTCTTTCTTTAACAATTTCTTTTTTTTCCATTCCGTGCCAAGTATTTGGACCACTTGAAAAAAAATATCCATAATTATCTCTATAAGGAAGAGTTTTAACTTTTTTCAGTTCACTGTCATAAAAATCAGTACCCAAATCCTCGTTTTCATTAAACTTATTTACAAAAAGTAAGCATGAAATTAGCTTTTCTTTAATATCACAATGTGGTTTTAACCAAAAACCTTTTCTATCACATATAACCTCAACTCTAACATAGGAATTAGATAAATCTTTTCCTATTAGGCTTGAAATTTTTTCATAAGTTTTTTTATTTTGAAGTTCTTGAATAAAATTTGTTAAATTTGGAAATTTGTTAGCATTTTCTTTTGTTATAAAGCACCTAAATTTTAAAGCTTTTCCTCCATCAGAAATACCTTCTCTAAATTTTCCTTCACCTCCATCGATTGCTCTAGTTCCATCATAATTAAGATTATACTCAATCGGATTAGCAATATCTGCATTTACAATCTCATTAACCTGTCCTTCGGTTAAAGGTTCATTCAATTCCCAATGAGCAAAAGGACTTTCAAATTTTTTAGATTTTTTT
>CACFVG010000020.1 GCA_902569725.1 uncultured Pelagibacteraceae bacterium
CCATATAATACTGTATTTCCAATAATTGTATTTTCATTAGAAATTAAATTACTACCTTTTGGTAATTTAATTGAAATCGAGGCCCCAGACAAACCTTTAGCAACGTAATCGTTTGCATCGCCTTCAAGTAAAAGTTTTAAACCTTTAATTCCAAATGCACCAAAAGATTGTCCGGCTGAACCTTTAAACTTTAGAGTTAGAAAATCTTCTTCGAGCTTTTCATGGCCATATTTTTTTTAATAAGTAGTAAGATATTCTGGTGCCAACTGCTCTATGAGTATTCTTTATTTTAAACTCTTTATCAATTACATTTATTTTTCCAATTTTATCTTCGATTTCAGGTAATATCTCTTGATCAAGAGTGTTGGGAATTTGATTAATATTTTTTTTTTCACAATATCTTTTGAAATTTCCAGGATCAGGCAAAATAAAAAGTGGGTGCAAATCTAAATCATCCAAATTTGATGAACCAGTGCTAACTTGTTTTAATAAATCTGTTCTTCCAATAATTTCATTTAATGTTTTAAAGCCTAATTCAGCTAATATTTCTCTTACTTCTTCTGCAATAAATTTAAATAAATTTACAACTTTTTCTGGAGTACCACTAAATTTTTCTCTTAATTTTTCATCTTGTGTACAAACTCCAACAGGACAAGTGTTAGAGTGACACTGTCTAACCATAATACATCCCATTGCAACTAAAGCTGTAGTTGCTACACCATATTCCTCAGCTCCCATCATTGCAGCAATAACAACATCTCTACCTGTTTTTATTCCACCGTCAGTTTTTAAAGTAACACTATGTCTCAAATTATTTAAAATCAAAACCTGATTAACTTCTGTTAATCCCATCTCCCAGGGTATTCCAACATACTTTACGCTTGTTTGTGGAGTAGCACCCGTTCCTCCGTTATGCCCTGAA
Organism: uncultured Pelagibacteraceae bacterium; assembly: GCA_902569725.1. Classification (GTDB taxonomy): domain Bacteria; phylum Pseudomonadota; class Alphaproteobacteria; order Pelagibacterales; family Pelagibacteraceae; genus Pelagibacter. The sequence goes on from CACFVG010000020.1 coordinate 923, forward strand.
ATTAAAATTATATCTGCTTTAGCTTTTGCAACTCCTGCTGCAATTGTCCCTATTCCTGATGATGCAACCAACTTAACTGCTACTCTAGCTTTTGGATTCACTTGTTTTAAATCATAAATTAATTGAGCCAAATCTTCTATTGAATAGATATCGTGGTGTGGGGGTGGCGATATGAGTGTTACCCCAGGTGTAGAATGTCTTAGTTTTGCAATTTCGTCTGTTACTTTAAAACCTGGTAGCTGTCCTCCTTCACCAGGCTTTGCTCCCTGAGCAATTTTAATTTCTATCTCATTACAATTATTTAAATAATTAATTGTTACACCAAATCTTGCTGATGCAATTTGTTTAACTCTAGAATTTGCATCATCATTATTATTTAATAGTGTGAACCTTTTCTCATCTTCTCCACCTTCGCCACTACATGAAGCACCTTTAATTCTATTCATTCCTATAGCTAAAGTTTCATGTGCTTCTTTTGATAAAGCACCGTGAGACATGCTGCCACTTCCAAATCTTTTTAATATTTCCGTTGTTGGCTCAACCTCAGAAATATCTATTGAAGATTTTAAATATCTTTTTCTAAAATCAATCAAATCTCTTAGATTGATAGGTGGAAGATTATAAATTCCTTTTGTATATTTTTTGTAAGTATCAAATGAATTATTAGTTACAGCACTTTGAAGTAAATGAATTAATTTGCCTTGATATTGATGTGTTTCTCCATTTTTTCTATATTTATAAATTCCTCCAATTGGTAGAACATTATCACTATTCTGAAATGCTTCGTTATGAATATTTTTTATTTTTTTTTCTATACCAACTAATCCAATACCAGAAATTTTTGAGGTTACTCCATGAAAATATTCTGATACGATTGTCCTACTTAATCCTAGTGCTTCAAAATTACATCCACCTCTATAAGAACTTAAAACTGAAATTCCCATTTTAGACATTATCTTTAAAAGTCCAGAATTTACTGATTTAATATATCTTTCAATACACTCTTCATACCTAAACTTTCCAAAAAGTTTTTTTTCATATCTTTGATGCAAACTATCTAAAGCTAAATATGGATTAATAGTGGTTGCACCAACTCCTAAAATGGTTGCAAATGAATGGGTATCTAAAGCTTCACCAGTTTGTACATTTATAGAAACATATCCTCTTAACTTTTTTTTAATTAAATGCTTATTAATAACTCCTACACACAAAAGCATTGGAATTGCAATTTTTTCATCTGATACGGCTATATCAGTCAAGACTAATTGGGTTGCGCCTTGTCTTACTGCAATTTCAGATTCCTTAATAATTTTATCTAAAGACTTAACTAAGGAACTATCGCGTAAAAAAGTACAATCAATAGTTTTTGAATTTTTTCCAAAAAATTTAATAAATTTTGAAAATTGTGAATTTGATAAAATAGGGCTTTCTAAAACATAAATATTATCTTTTGTTAATTTATCAAAATTCAATATGTTACCTAAATTTCCAAATCTGGTTTTTAAACTCATTACTTTATTTTCTCTTAACGAGTCAATTGGGGGATTTGTAACTTGGCTAAAATTTTGTCTAAAAAAATGATACAAAGGCCTATATCTATCTGATAAAACTGCAAGTGGAGTATCATCACCCATAGAACCAACTGCTTCTTTAGCATCCTCAGCCATTGGATGTAGAATCATTTCCAAGTCCTCTATACTTATTCCAAATGCATGCTGTCTTTTTCTTAAATCTGCTCCAGAAAAAATAAATTTCTCCTTATCAATTGTAATTTTTTTATCTAAATCTACTATTTGGCTATTAAAATGTTTAAATTCTTTTGCTAAATAATTTTTAATTTCATTATTGTTAAAAACCTTACCCTTGTTTATTCTTATTCCAATAATTTCACCAGGCCCTAGTCTTCCTTTGGAAATAATTTTTTTTTCATCTAATTCGATCATTCCAGTTTCAGATCCTGCAAAAAGAAGTTTATCTTTTGTTATAGTATACCTTAGAGGACGAAGACCATTTCTATCATTGGCTGCTATTGCCCATTCATTATCTGTAGCAGCTATTGCTGCTGGACCGTCCCAAGGTTCCATTGTACTATTTAAAAAATTAAATAATCTTTGATGATCTCTAGGTAAAATTTTACTTTTTTTAGACCATGCGTCTGGAATTAACATTAATTTTGCCAAAGGTGCAGACTGACCTGAGATATTTAGTAATTCAAAAACATTGTCTAAGGCTGCCGAGTCAGAGGCTCCTGGTTGTATTACTGGTTTTAAATTATCTATATTTTTAAACAATGTGCTCTCCATTTCATCTTCGTGTACTTTCATCCAGTTACAATTTCCTCTAAAAGTATTTATTTCTCCATTATGAGCAATCGCTCTAAAAGGTTGTGCTAAATCCCAACTTGGAAATGTATTTGTAGAAAATCTTTGATGAAAAATCGCGTATCTTGATATAAATCTTTCATCTTTTAAATCTGGATAAAAATCAGATAACGCCTCTGCTAAAAACATTCCTTTATAAATTATAGATTTTGAACTTAGAGAACATATGTAAAATCCCTCTATGTTGCTTTCTATAACTTGATTTTCAATTTTTCTTCTAATCTCATAAAGTTTTCTTTCTAAATCTTTATCTACTAATTTTTTATCATTATGTTTAAACAGTATTTGGGTAATTTCTGGTCTGTTGCTGTTTGCTTTGTCTCCCAAAACTTTTGTGTTTATTGGAACTTGTCTCCATCCATAAATTTTAAAATGTGATTTGGTAAGTTCTTTTTCAACAATGGTCTTACAGTCTTCTTGAACACTAAAATTATCTCTAGGCAGGAAGATCATTCCAACACATATCTCAGAATTGTCGTGCTTATGTCCTTTAGTTTCTATCTTTTCTGAGAAAAAATCGTATGGAATTTCAACATGAATTCCTGCTCCATCCCCTGTTTTGCCATCAGCATCAACAGCGCCTCTATGCCATACAGCTTTAAGAGCTTCAATTCCATACTCTACAATCTTTCTTAATTTTTTTCCTTCTGTAGAAGCAACTAAACCAACCCCACATGCATCATGTTCCATATCTTTTGAATAAACATAATTATTTTTCAAAATTTTTAGATTTTTTTTATAATTTTTTATCATGCAACTTTAGCTTTTTTACTTTCTTTCTTTTCTAAATAATTTTTAATAGTAGTTGCTGCTTCTCTTCCATCTCTAATTGCCCAAACAACTAGAGAAGCGCCTCTTATAATATCACCTGCTGCAAATACTCCTGGTAAGTTTGTCTCCATAGTATCAAAATCAACTTTAATTGTTCCCCATGTGCTTACTTTTAAATCTTTTTCTTTAAATAGATTTGGAAGATTTTCTGGATCAAATCCAAGAGCTTTAATTATAATATCTGCTTTTAATATAAATTCTGAATTATTTTCAATAATTGGTTTTCTTCTTCCACTTTCATCAGGATCACCTAGTTTCATTTTATCCACTAGTACATTTTCAATTTTAGTTGTTCCATTAAATTTTTTTGGGTTTGAAAGCCAAATAAATTCAACACCCTCTTCCTCTGCATTAGAAACTTCTCTTGCAGAGCCTGGCATATTCTCTCTATCTCTTCTATATAAACATTTTACTGATTTTGCATTTTGTCTAACCGAAGTTCTAACACAATCCATTGCTGTATCTCCACCACCAATAACAATTACATCTTTTCCTTCAGCATTGAGTTTACCATTGTCAAATTGTTCAACTTTATCACCTAAACCTTTCCTGTTTGATGCAGTTAAAAATTCCATTGCAGGAAAAATATTCTCTAAATCACTTCCGGGGATTTCTATTTCTCTAGCTTTATAAACTCCTGTAGCAATAAGAATAGCATCGTGTTTTTCTTTTAATTCATTGAGTGTTGCGTCTTTTCCGACTTCAAAATTTTGGATAAATTTAATACCACTATCTTTCAAAAGATTTGTTCTTCTCTCAACTACAAATTTTTCTAATTTAAAATTTGGAATACCATAAATAAGCAGACCTCCAGGACGATCATACCTATCATAAATTGTTATTTGGTAACCCTGTTTTCTTAATTGTTCAGCGCAAGCAAGACCTGCGGGGCCTGCACCTATTATTCCTACTGTTTGATTTTTTTCTAATTTAATCTTTATAGGTTCAACCCATTTATTATCCCATGCATTTTCGGTAATAAATTTTTCTACTGATCCTATTGTTACTGTCCCATGCCCAGACTTTTCTATTACGCAATTTCCTTCACATAATCTATCTTGTGGGCAGATTCTTCCACAAACTTCAGGCATATTGTTTGTGCTTTGTGCTAACTCATAAGCCTCTTTAAGTCTGCCTTCGGCAGTAAGTTTCAACCAATCAGGTATGTTATTACTTAAAGGACAATGTACTTGACAAAAAGGAACTCCACATTGAGAACATCTGCTGGATTGCTCTTTAGCTTTTTCATTAATAAATTCCTTATAAATTTCATTAAAATCTTCTTTTCGATCCACAACTTCTCTTTTAGGTGGGTTTTGCTGACCTAATTTTACGAATTGAAGCATTTTGTCTGTCATATAGTAGTGAGCATATATCATAATTTATAGGGATAAATAGAGAAAAGGGTAATAAGTACTGACTATAAATCTTATTATTTATTATATTTTATTAGGTTTTAGATAAACCTGCATGACTGTTATGCTTTCACGTAATTGCTTCAATTTAAGGATATATTGTTTATTAGAAACAAATCAAAATGATTTCAAACTTCTTAGAAACTCTAATTTTATCGGTTATTCAAGGAATTTCAGAATTTTTACCAGTCAGTTCTTCTGCTCATTTAATAATATTTTCTAATATAATTGATTTTTCAAATCAATCTATAATTTTTGATGTTGGATTACATTTAGGATCATTGCTTGCAATAGTATTTTATTTTAAAAAAGAATTATTAAATATTTCAAATGATAAAAAATTATTCCATTTACTTTTAATTGGTTCAATTCCATTAATACTAGTTGGATATATTTTTTATTCAACAGGTATAATTAATTCTTTTAGGAATTTAAAAATAATTGCATTTACTACATTAATTTTTGGTATTTTAATGTATTTTGCAGATAATTTTAAAATTAAAAAAAATATAGAAAAAGATTTAACAATTAAAAATATTTTAATCATTGGAATATTACAAGTTCTTGCAATTATACCTGGCGTAAGTAGAGCAGGAATAACAATTACAGCTGGCAGGTTTTTAAATTTTGATAGATATGACTCAACAAAAATATCTTTTTATTTATCAATCCCTGCTCTAATGGGAGCAAGCTTTCTTTCATTAAAAGATGCGGTAAATGAAAACTTAGAGTTTAATTTTTTTCTTGTTATTTCAATAATATTATCTTTTATATTTTCATATCTAACAATTAAATATTTTTTAATTTATATAAAAAAATTTTCTTTAAAATTTTTTGTTATTTATAGAATTATTTTATCTATAATAATTTTTTCAACCATTTATTATTAATTTTTTTTTGCTTCTGGTAATATTTGTGAAAAAATAACGCCCGCAAGAATAAATGTACATCCGATTATATTATTAATATCTAAATATTGGTTTAAAATTATCCAGGCGGCTATAGCTGCAAATACACTCTCTAAAGAAAAAATAATTGCTGAAGGAGATGGTGCAATGTTTTTTTGGGCATATATTTGTAATGTAAAAGCGATCCCACCTGATAATATGCCTGCATAAATAATTGATACAGATTCATTCAAAATATTCGCAAAAGATATATCTTCAAAGAAAAAACCAAACAAGAATGAAAATGAGGCTACAACAAGTGCTTGGAGAGCTCCAAAAAATAAAGGTATATCAAATATTTTAATAAATTTACCAATAAAAATTATATGAAGAGCCCAAAAGAATGCACACATTATAACTAGGCTATCACCAAATCTCACTGTTGCATTAGAAAAGTCACTCAATAAATAAACTCCTGCAACACATAAAATTGCAGAGGGCCATATACTCCAATGTATTTTTTTTTTTATAAAATATAAAAAGTATTATTGGAACCATTGGTACATAAAAAACAGTAAAAAATGCTGCATTGGCTATATCCGTATAAAGTAGTGCAGCTTGTTGTACGAATGTACCCAAAAACAAAAATAAACCTATCCAGAAAAGAAGTTTAAAAAACTCAATTTTATTATTATTTATTTGCTTAATAATTTTTGAATTTTCATAGATAAGCGCTATTGGAATTATTGATAAAAAGCCTATAAAAAATCTAGCTCCATTAAATGTAAGAGGTCCTATTTTATCCATTCCTGTATCCTGAGCAATAAATGTTGTCCCCCAAATAAATGTACAAAGTAAAGCACTAATTAATGATAAGGATTTAGACATATGCTAAATTAAAAGGCTAAATTGTAGGCAAAATTTTTTCCTAAATTTTCTTTTAATGAATTACAAAACTTGGCTGCTTCTGCTCCGTCTATAATTCTATGATCATATGATAGTGATATTGGCAACACTGTCCTTGCAAGAAACTTATCCTTTAAAAAAATTTGTTTTTTATAAGATCTGCCAACACCAAGAATTGCAACTTCGGGGTAATTTATTATAGGTGTAAAATAAGTGCCACCAATACCTCCAAGACTTGTTATGGTTATTGAGCCTCCAAAAAATTCCTTTTTATTTATTTTTAAGTTTCTACTAAGTTCACTTACATTTTGTAATTCTTGTGCTATTTCTTTTATTTTCATTTGATCTACATTTCTAATCTTTGGAACCATCAAACCATAAGGCGTATCAACGGCAATACCTATATGAAAATATTTTTTTAAAGCAATCTTTCCTTCACTGATATTATCAATGGAAGAGTTAAATGTAGGAAATTTCTTTAAATTATTAGTTAATGCTTTTGCTATAAAAGCCAGAGGAGTAATTTTAATTTTATCACCAGAAAATGGATCTGTTAATTTCGATCTGAAATCCTCTAGCTCAGTTATATCTGCTTCATCATGATGAGTAACGTGTGGGATTGTATTCCACGAATTTATAAGATGTGGGGCAGCTAATCTTTTTATTCTAGGTATATCACTTATCTCAATATCTCCAAAGTCAGAGTGATTAAACTCAGATTTAACTTCCATATATTCATTTGATTGAGATTTATTTAAATTTTTATTTACAAAATTTTTGACATCATCTTCAGTTATTCTCCCTAATCTTTCCGATCCTTCAATCTCAGTTATATTTGCTCCAAGCTCTCTAGCAAATTTTCTTACTTTAGGTGTTGCAAATATTTTTTTATTTTCTGACATATTTTATAGCTTGGTTGGTATTGTTTTGTTTGGATCAATATTATATTTTTTTATAGCTTCTTTTGCATACTTTGATGGTATTAATTGTTCTTTGGCTAAAACACTTAATGAATAAGCTACAATATGTTCTTTATCAACTTCAAAAAACTTTCGTAAATTTTTTCTAGTATCACTTCTTCCATATCCATCTGTGCCAAATGAATAAAAGCTTTTTCTAGTAAAAGGCCTAATTTGATCTGAATTTAACCTTATATAGTCTGAAGCTGAAACTATTGGCCCTTCTGTTGAAGAAAGGCACTTTTCTATATGGCTTTGTTTGTTTGTTTTATCTGGATTAAGTAAATTATATCTTTCTATCTCTATAGCTTCTTTTCTAAGCTCATTATAACTAGTAACGCTCCATACATCGCTATCTATTTTGTAATCTTTTTCTAATATTTCTGCAGCAGCAATAATTTCTCTTAGAATGGTTCCAGATCCTAATAATTGAATTTTAGTTTTTTTATTTTTATTAAACTCTTTAAATTTATACATACCTTTCAAAATATCTTCTTCTATATTTTTTTCTTTTGGTATTTCTGGATGAGAATAATTTTCATTCATTGTTGTAATATAATAAAAAATATTTTCTCTCTTTTCATACATTCTTCTTAATCCTTCTCTAAAAATTACAGCTAATTCGTACGAAAAAGTCGGATCATATGAAATACAATTTGGTACAACAGAAGACATTATGTGACTATGTCCATCACCATGTTGAAGACCTTCTCCAGATAGTGTTGTGCGTCCCGCAGTTGCTCCAATTAAAAATCCTCTTGTTTGATTATCTCCCGCAGCCCAAACAAAATCGCCTGTTCTTTGAAAACCAAACATTGAGTAAAATATATATATTGGAATCATTGAAATATCATGATTTGCATAAGAAGTACCTGCTGCAATCCATGATGAAATAGCACCAGCTTCTGTTATACCTTCTTCTAAAACCTGACCTTTTATATCTTCTCGATAAGAACTTAATTGTTCTGAATCTACTGGTTCATATTTTTGACCTTCGTGAGCATAAATTCCAATTTTTTGAAACAAACCTTCCATACCAAAAGTTCTAGCTTCATCTGGAATGATTGGGACAAGTCTTGGAGCTACATTTTTATCTCTCATAAGATTTGTTAACATTCTAACTAATACCATTGTTGTAGACATTTCTTTTTCTCCAGTAGATTGTTTCATTTTTGCAAATATATCTGGTGGTGGAGTTTTTATTGCTTTTGCAAATGAAGATCTTTCAGGCACAAAACCTCCTAATTTAATTCGGCATTCTTTTAAATATTTTAATTCTGGAGAATTTTCTTTTGGTTTATAATATTCGATATTTTTAACTTGTTCATCAGTTAAAGGAACATCAAACCTGTCTCTAAAATATAAAAGATCCTGTTCATCTAATTTCTTTTGTTGATGAGTTGTATTCATACTTTCGCCTGATTTACCCATTCCATAGCCTTTGATAGTCTTAGCCAATATTACTGTTGGTGTACCTTTATTTTTCATTGCTGAATGATATGCTGCATAAACTTTATGTGGATCATGTCCACCTCTGTTAAGTTTCCAAATATCTCTGTCTGTCATTTGAGAGACTAAATCTAAAAGTTCTTTATACTTTCCAAAAAACCTCTCTCTAACATAAGCTCCACCTTTTGCTTTAAACGCTTGATATTCTCCATCTACTGCTTCGCCCATTCTTTTAATTAACAATCCAGATTTATCTTTGGCTAACAATTGATCCCAGTAAGAACCCCAAATAACTTTTATGACATTCCAACCAGCTCCTCTAAATATTCCCTCAAGTTCTTGAATAATTTTTCCGTTGCCTCTTACTGGCCCATCTAATCTTTGTAAGTTGCAATTTACTACAAAAATTAAATTATCTAATTTTTCCCTAGCAGCTAAACCTATTGCTCCTAAAGACTCTGGTTCATCAGTTTCTCCATCTCCTAAAAAACACCAAATTTTTCTTCCTTCATCTTTTAATAATCCTCTGTTAATTAAATATTTATTAAACCTAGCTTGATAAATTGACATTATTGGTCCAAGACCCATTGACACCGTAGGAAATTGCCAAAATTTTGGCATCAACCAAGGATGAGGATAAGAAGATAATCCTCCTGGTTTAACTTCTTGTCTAAAATGATCTAATTCTTTTTCATTAATTCTTCCTTCAAGAAAAGCTCTTGCATACATACCTGGTGCACTGTGACCTTGAAAATAAATTAAATCACCACCAAATTTATTGTTTTTTTGCTCTCCAAAAATGATTCATACCAACATCATATAAAGTTGCAGCTGATGCAAATGTCCCAATATGGCCCCCAAGTTCTGGATTTTTTTTATTTGCTCTAACAACCATTGCAGCCGCATTCCATCTAATCAAAGATCTAATTTTTCTCTCTAGATTTTGATCTCCAGGAGATTTTATTTCTTCCTCTGGCTTAATAGTATTAATATAGGGAGTGTTTCTAGATAATACTAAATCTGAACCTTCTTTATAAGAATGTTCAATAAGTTCCTTAATTAAAAATTGAGCTCTGTCTTTTCCATCTTTTTCTAAAACAGCAGAAAGAGACTCTATCCATTCTTTTGTTTCAACTGGATCTATATCTTCACCTCTTGGTACTTGTATAATTGAATCATTTTTTTTATCAATTTTGTTTGAAGTAAAGTTTTCTTCTTTTTTTTTTAAAGTTGTTTCTGCTTGTTGAATAATATTTTCTGTATCTAGAGGTAATTTATCTTTTTTAGATTGTATTTTTTCATCTTTAACCTGAACTTCTTCACCTGAAACTGATATAAGTACATCTCCTTTTGAAACTTTATCTCCAATTTTTACATTTATATTTTCGACTGTACCTTCTGCTGTTGAGGGTACTTCAACACTTGATTTATCACTTTCTAAAGTTACAACGGAATCATTTTTTTTTATCTTATCTCCTGATTTTATCAAAATTTCGATAATTTCGACATTTTCGAAATCACCAATATCAGGAACGATTACTTTGTTAGACATATAAATATTTGTTAAAAAAAACTATTTAAATTAATTAAAAGATCCATTTTAGACATATTTATATCTTTTTTTAGTCATTCTTAAATGTGTAAATTGCACTATGTTAATAAAGTTAACACGTTTTATTATTAAATTCGGCCCATCTAATAAAAATATGGATGCTAAATTTTGGATACAAAAATTGCTTTTGAAGAAAAAGTATAAAATTGTTTAATTTTTTTCTTATTCTTCTATACTGTTGATTTGGGCTGCTAGCTCAATTGGATAGAGCGCAGAGCTACGGACTCTGAGGTTGAGGGTTCAAGTCCTTCGCGGCCCACCAAATATATTATGAAAATATCCTTACAAAAATCTGTTATATATTTCTTTCTGATTATTTTAGTATTTCTAATTTTAGTTACTCTATTAATTTAAAAAATTTAATATTTTAGTTCGTTTAAGTTTACAAATTCTTTAAGTACTTCTGGATTAGCTAGCGCTTCTTTATTTTTTACTTCATTTCCATCAATAATATTTTTTACAGCTAATTCAACTATTTTGCCATTTTTTGTTCTTGGAATATCTTTAATATTAATAATTTTACTTGGAACATGGCGTGGCGAAGCGTTTACTTTAATTTGCATTTTTATTCTTTTAATTAATTCATTATTAATTTGAAAATTTTGATTCATTATTACAAAAAGAATAATTCTAATATCGTTATTCCAAGACTGTCCAATAGCTAATGACTCTTTTATTTCTTTAAATTTTTCTACTTCAGAATAAATTTCTGATGTACCAAGCCTTACTCCTCCAGGATTTAAAGTCGTATCTGATCTACCATATATTATAAAACCTCCAGAGTTTTTAATCTCTGCATAATCTCCATGATGCCAAGTTTTATTAAACCTATTAAAATATGCATCTTTAAACTTTGAATTTTTTTTATCATTCCAAAATTTTAATGGCATTGTTGGAAATGGATTTTTACAGACTAGTTCTCCTTTTTTATTCTTAATTGGTTTTCCTTTATCATTAAATATATCTACATCCATTCCCAAACCTTTGTTCTGAATTTGTCCTGCAATAACTGGGTCATAAATATTTCCAAGTACAAAGCATGAAACAATATCTGTTCCTCCAGATATCGACGCAAGATGTACACTTGATTTAACCTTTTTATATACAAATTTAAAACCATCTTCAGATAAAGGAGAACCAGTTGAACAAATTGTTTTTAAATTTTTAAGCTTATATTTTTTTTTGTTTAAAATATTAGATTTATTAAGTGCATCTATATATTTTGCGCTAACTCCAAATAAAGTTATCTTTTCTTCATCTGCAATTTTAATAAGTAAGTCATCTCTTTTATGCATTGGAAAACCTTCAAATAGAACTATTGATGCTTTTGATGCTAAAGCACTTACTAACCAATTCCACATCATCCAGCCACATGTAGTAAAATAAAATACATTATCATTTTCCTTAATTTCATTATGTAGCTGATGTTCTTTAAGATGTTGAAGTAATACACCTCCAGATCTGTGACAAATACACTTTGGTTTACCTGTAGTACCACTTGAATACAATATTGCTAATTCATGTTCAAAATCAAATTTTTTAAATTTTAATCTAATTGGTTTTATTTTCATAATTGAATTCCAATTTGTATATTTTATTTTTTTTGATTTAATTAATTTCAATAATGATTTTTTTGGGTAGTTTATTACTATTATATGTTGAATAGATTTAATTTTTTTTAATATTATAGGTAATCTTTCAATAACATTAATTTCTTTTCCATTGTAAAAATATCTATCACATATAATTAATACCTTTGGGTTAATTTGGGAAAATCTTTCAATAACACCTCTTGCTCCAAAATCAGGAGAACAAGATGACCAAATTGATCCTATTGCTGAAGTGGCTATAAATGCCTCAACCGTTTCAATTAAATTTGGTAAATATGCTGCAACTCTGTCTTTTTCTTTTAATTTTATTGATTTAAAAAAAACAACTAATTTATCTACATTTCTATTTAACTCTTTCCATGATCTATTTTCTTTAATCCCACTTTCACTTATAAAAGTTATAGCTTTACTATTATCATTTTTTGATAATAAATTTTCAGCAAAGTTTAATTTTGAATTTTTAAGGAATTTATTTTTGTAGAATATTTTTGATTTTTCTAACTTTTCACTTTTAATACCTTTAACTTCTGTAAAATCCCAAATTGAGCTCCAAAAATTTTTTGGGTTTTCAATGCTCCATTTAAGTAGATTTTTATAATTTTGATTTAATTTTAAATTGTATTTTGAGAGTAGAAATTTTTCATATTTAAATAAATTGGATTTATTTTTCTGAAACTTTTTAGCCTTCCATAATATTTTTGAATTCATTGTTAAAATATATATTTAAATATTTTTAATTATGTTACTGTGTTTTTTATAAAAAAACTAAAATGAGAACTTTTTTTTGAATGATTCGGTCATGTTTTATACTATTTTTGTTCTTAAGCGCTTACAACATATGGTAGTTTAAAAAAAAAAATACACTAAAGATTGAAATGCAAAAAAAAATGATTACAGCTGTTCTTGGGCCAACTAATACCGGAAAAACCTTTCAGGCTATTGAGACTATGCTTTCATTTGACTCAGGAATGATAGGCTTTCCGCTTAGACTATTGGCAAGAGAAGTATACGATAAAGTTATTGAAAAAATAAATCCAAAAAAAGTTGCACTTATAACTGGAGAAGAAAAAATAATCCCTTCGGATGCAAAATACTTTTTATGCACGGTGGAGTCTATGCCGATAGATAAAAATTTGGATTTTGTAGGAATCGATGAAATTCAAATGTGTTTTGATCATGAAAGAGGTCACATTTTTACTGACAGATTGTTAAATCTCAGAGGTGAAAAGCTCACTATGTTTATGGGATCAGATACTATAAAAAACATAATATTGAAGTTAGAAGGAGATATTGAATTTATTGCTAAAGAACGACTATCAAAACTTATTTATACTGGTCATAAAAAAATTTCACGTATAGAAAGAAAAAGCGCAATAATTGCTTTTTCAACAGAAGAGGTTTACGCCATTGCAGAATTAATTAGAAGGCAAAAGGGTGGAGCTGCAATTGTTATGGGTTCTCTTAGTCCAAAAACTAGAAATGCACAAGTAGATTTATATCAATCCGGTGATGTTGATTATTTAGTTGCTACTGATGCTATTGGTATGGGAATTAATATGGATTTGGATAATATTTATTTTTCGAACTTAAAAAAATTTGACGGAAAAAAATTAAGAAGATTAAACTTATCTGAAATTGGACAAATAGCAGGAAGAGCAGGAAGATATTTAAATGATGGATCGTTTGGAATTACAGGTAATTCAGGAGATATAGGTTCGGAAGAAATAGAACTGATTGAAAATCATAAATTTGATGAAATAAGAACGCTTTATTGGAGAAATTCAAAACTAAATTTTTCATCTTCCTTAAATTTATTGAAATCATTGGATGAAAAACCAAAGTATGATTGGCTTAGAAGAATTCATGAATGTGAAGATGAAAAAGTATTAAAATATTTTTTAAAAGAAAATAACACTCAAATTGATAAAAATAATGAAAATCAATTAAAATTGTTATGGGAATGCTGTCAAATTCCAGATTTTGTTAAAAAAAATTATGGACACCATTTAGAAGTAGTTAATAAAGTTTTTGGATTTTTAAATAAAAAAGGTGGAAAAGTTACAAATCAATATATGAAAAAACAATTGTTGCAGTTAGATAAACTTGAAGGAAATGTAGATTCAATATCTAATAGAATTGCAAATGTTAGAACATGGTCTTATGTCTCAAATAAAGTAAATTGGGTAGAAAACCAGGATTATTGGATAGAAAGAACTAAAAATATAGAAGACAAACTATCAGATAGATTGCACGAAGAACTTACTAAAAGTTTTATAGATAAAAGAGCAAGCGTGTTAGCAAGAGGACTTAAACAGGATATAAATTTTAAAACAGAAATATTGGATAATGGAAAAGTCTTGATAAATAATCAATTTATTGGTCAATTGAATGGTTTAAAATTAGAGCTTGATCTTAAAGTTGACGCTCTAGACACAGATATAAAATCATTAAAAAAGGCAGCAAAGCAAAATATTGAGCCAGAAATATTAAATAGAATTAGACAAATAGAAGAGACAAGCTTAATTGAATTGAATGATGATTTTAAAATATATTGGAAAAATTTTCCTGTTGCAAAATTATCTCCTGGAAAAGACTATTTAAACCCAGAAATTAATCTAATTATCGATGATATGATTGATGGAAGTGATAAATCATATTTTTGTAAATTTTTAAAAGATTGGGTAAGCAAAAAAATAAATTCTGAACTTAAAAGTTTAACTGACTTAAAAAATATCAATACACGGAATACATCAATTAGAGCATTAGCATATCAATTGTATGAAAATAATGGTGTAGTTAAAAGAGAAAATGTTAAAGATTTTTTAAAAAAATTAGCGCAAGAAGAAAGAAAAATTTTAAGAAATTTAGGTGTAAAATTTGGTAGATATCATATTTTTTTATTTAAATTATTTAAACCAAGTGCTGTTTCTTTAAGAATAGCACTTTGGAAAAATTTCCATCAAAAGTATTTTGATCTTAAACCACCAACTTTTGGTTTAAATTTTTTATATGAAAAAAAAGATTATTCTAAAGATTTTATGCTGTTATGTGGATTTGAAAAATTTGATAATTTTTTTGTAAGAATAGACATTTTAGAAAGATTATTTATGAAAATAATGAACCTTAGAAATGAAAATGAAAAAGAAAAAAGAAATTAAATTAATCCCAGATATGCTAAATTTATTAGGATGTAATAAAGAAAATTTTTTAAAATTAATCAAAAAAATGAACTACTACACATATACAAAAAATGATGAAACTTATTTCAAATATACTCCAATAAAAAATAACAAAAAACAGTTTTCTTCTAAACTTATAAAGAGAGAAAATCCTTTTAATGTTTTAAGAAATATTAATTTTAAATAATGCTAAATTTTTTTACAAAAAAAAAGGAAATCATAGAAAACCCTATAACTAAAATAGCCGCTTTATTAATTCATGCTGCTAAGATTGATGAAAATTATACCCTAAATGAAAAAGAAATAATCAGAAAAGCTATTATTGAACTAGATCCTAAGAATGAAGCTATTGACAATATCTTAATAAAAGCAGAAGAAATAGAGAAAAACTCTAATCAAATTTTAGATTTTACAAAAGAAATTAAAAACATGAACGAAGATTCAAAGAAAAAAATTATTGAAGTTTTGTGGAAAATAATTTACTCAGACAATAATCCTGATATGTATGAAAATAGTTTAATGAGAAGATTAACAGGATTGATTTACTTGGACCCAAAGATTGTAGGGGACATAAAAGAAAAAACTATAAATAAATCAAAATAATGACTTATATAGTTAATGAAAAATGCATCAAATGCAAGTTGATGGATTGTGTAGAAGTTTGTCCAGTAGATTGTTTTTATGAAGGAAAAAATATGCTTGTAATAAAACCAGATGAGTGTATAGATTGTGGCGTTTGTGAACCTGAGTGTCCAATAGACGCTATTGAACCAGATACAAATCAAGATGCTGATAAATGGTTAGAAATAAACAAAAAATATTCAGAAATTTGGCCAAATATTTCGGAGAAAAAAGAACCTCCGGCAGATAACGAAAAATTTAAAAATGAAGAAAATAAATTTAAAAAATATTTTAAAGAAAACCTTTAAAAAAAAAAATAAAAAAATTACAAAAAAAAGTAAATCAAAAACATTAAAAAAAAGTGTAAAAAAAAGAAAAATTAAAAATAAAAATCTTAAGATTAAAGAAAAAAAAATAAAAGAGCATTCATCAAAAGAAAATAAAATAACTGAAAATATTTCAAATAAGCAAAGTAATTTTAAAGTATCAAGAGGTGTAGATCAAAAACCTGAAATAAAAAAAGTAAAAGTTCAAGCATCAGAAAAAAAAGAATATAAAATAAAAGATTATGTAGTTTATCCAAAACATGGTGTAGGACAAATTACTGAATTTAAAAAAACAAATATAGGTGGGATAGACGTAGAGTCCTATTTTCTTAAATTTGAAAAAGACAAAGCAAGTGGAATGGTTCCAGTAAATAAGCAATCTCATTTAAGGCCGTTAGCAACAATCAATCAAGTAAATAAATGTATTAGTATTTTGAAAAGCAAACCAAAAATTAAAAGATCAATGTGGAGCAGGAGAGCCCAAGAATATGAAGCAAAAATTTCTTCAGGCAAAATATATGACCTTGCTGAAGTAGTTAGAGACTTAAATAAGGGTGACGATTTATTGGTAGATCAATCTTATAGTGAAAGACAATTATTTGAAAAAGCTTATGAAAGAATATTATCAGAATTTCAAATTATTTTAGATTTAAGTTTAGAGGACACTCAAAAAAAACTTGATAAAGCTTTAAAAAGAAATTTAGAAAAACAAACTCCAAAACCTACTGAAAAAGCAGAAATGGCTACTGATGAAAATTTAGTAGAGGCTGCTAAATAAAAAAACGCTTCCCACAACATTTGCTATGAGAAGCGTAATTTATTAAAAAGAATACTAATTTATCTTCTTCTTCTTCTTTTTTTTAGCTTTTTTAGCTTTTTTCTTAGTTTTCTTTTTAGCAGCTTTTTTTCTTCTTTTAGCCATCTTTAGCTCCCTTTTTTTTAAACGAATCTTTATGATTCGTTTCTTATCCTTTTTTTATTTTTTTTAATAAGTTATGTCAAATACATAATTTTTTACAAAAAATTTATAATAAAGTTTTTTTTATAATTTTTTTAATACAACAAAAAAGTTAAGTAAATAGCGATTAATAAACTGTTTTAAAAAATAAATTTAATAAAGTTTTTCTAATTCATTTTTATATTTTTGTATAATTTTATATCTTTTTAACTTCAAGGTTGGAGTTAACATTCCATTTTCAATTGAAAATTTTTCATTAATTACAAAATATTTTTTAATATTTTCTATTTTAGATAATTTGTTATTAATTTTTTCTATTTCTACTTTAATTTGATCTTGAGTTGATATTTTTTTCTCTACACTAAGCACTAATAACGAAACAAGAAATGGTTTATTATCTCCATAAACAATTGCTTGCTCAAATAATTCTGAGTTAGTTAATTCATTTTCAATCTTTATAGGTGAAATATTGTCTCCACCTGGGGTAATTATGATATCTTTTTTTCTATCTGTTATTTTTAAATAAGTATCTTCAAAAACTCCTATGTCTCCAGTATGAAGCCACCCATTTTTCAAAACTTTTTCAGTTTCCTCTTTGTTGTTCCAATACCCAAGCATTACATTCTCGCCTTTAACAAGTATTTCTCCATCTTCTGCAATTTTAACCTCATTTCCTCTAAATGGAGGGCCTACAGTTTCAACTCTAATATCATTTATTGGATTACAACTAACAACAGGAGATGTTTCTGTGAGACCATATCCTTGTAAAGTTGGCAAACCGATAGCATTTAAAAAAAAACCAACTTCTTTATCTAAAGCTCCCCCCCCTGAAACAAAGGTTTTTAAAGATCCTCCAAATTGCAACTTTATTTTTTTTCTCACGATTTTATCAAGTAGCATATCTTGTATTTTTTCTAAAAAATTTAGAGGTTCTTTTTTGATTTTTTTGATTCCTAAATTCAGCATTTTTTGAACTAGGATTTTTTTGATTCCAGTAGCTTTATTAAAACTAGCATTTATCTTCTGATAAAGATTTTGATAAAATCTTGGAACTGCTGTCATAATTTCTGGACTACAGTCATTCATATTTTTAATTAATTTATCAATGCTTTCAGCATAAAACACTCTGGCATCGACAGTTATTTGAACAAATTGAACTGTATGTTCATAAGAATGTGACAAAGGTAACCAGGTTAAAAATCTAGTTTGATTATCTTTTATAAGTGGTTTTAAAATTTCAATTGCACCTTCACAATTATTTAAAATTCCACCATGGCTCAATATTACTCCCTTTGGATTTCCCTGTGTTCCCGATGTATAAATAATACATGCTGCATCTTTTCTTGTAAGTATTGTTTGAAAATTACTATTTTCAGAATTTAAAGTTAAATTATTTGTATTAATATATTCATCTATATTTATTTCATCTAATTTTTCAAAAGAAAATAATTTTTTTACAAAATCTTTTTTTTTTATTATATTTTTAATTTTCTTAAATTGTTCTATGTTGGAAACAAAAACTACTGAAGGTTTACAATCATTTATTATATATTCGTAATCTCTTTCAGCATAAGTCGTATACGCAGGAACTGTTATTGAACCTGAAAGCATTATTGAAAAATCAGAAATAAACCATTCTGGTCTATTCTCAGAGATTAACAAACATCTATCACCTTTATTTACATATTTTTTCAATTCATCAGTAAGACTATTTATTGATTCATATGTTTGTTGCCAGCTATAATTTTTTCTAGGTTCTTTCAATGATGATAATAATATTTTATTTTTATCTTTTTGTTTTTCATACTGATTAAAAAATAATTCAGTTAAACTATTTATTTTATTTAAATCCATAATTTTTTGGTGGGCAAAGAGAGAATCGAACTCTCACAGTATTGCTACTATTGGATTTTGAGTCCAACGCGTCTACCAGTTCCGCCATTCGCCCTCATTTAATTATCATTAATTTGTTTATAAATTAATAGTATAAGAAGAATTATTGTATTAAAAGAAAATATGTTTAAAGAGCTTTATCTAAAATCAATTAAATTAGCAGGTCATAAAAAATCAAAATTTTTTTTAGGTTTTTTTTCGTTTATAGAAAGCTTCATATTTCCGATACCTCCAGATGTAATAATCATTCCAATGACAATAGCAAAAAGACATGAATGGATTAAAATAGCTTTAATCGCAACAGTAGGTTCTGTTCTTGGAGCTTGCTTGGGATATTTTATTGGTTACGTTTTTTTTAATGAAATTGGCTTAAAAATTTTTGAATTTTATGGTGTGGACCCATCTTTCTGGAAAAATAAGGTTTCTTCAGATGGAGGAATAATAGCTTGGATAACTTTGCTAGCAATAG
>CACFVG010000021.1 GCA_902569725.1 uncultured Pelagibacteraceae bacterium
TTTGTTAATTGAAAATGATAACCAGAAAATTCTTGACCTAAAGTTAAAGGTGTAGCGTCTTGCAAATGAGTTCTACCAATTTTAACAATTTTTTTAAATTCATTTGATTTTTTCTTTAATTGTAAATTAAGCAAATTTAGACTTGGAATTAATTTTTCTTTTGCAGTGATAGCAATTGCCATATGCATAGCAGTAGGAAAAACATCATTGGTTGATTGAGATTTATTTACATGGTCATTTGGATGTACAGGTTTTTTAGATCCTTTTTTTCCACCTAAAATTTCTATTGATCTATTAGCTATAACTTCATTAACGTTCATATTTGTTTGTGTACCTGATCCCGTCTGCCAAACTTTTAGAGGAAAATGACTTATTAATTTTCCAGAAATAACTTCATTTGCAGCTTTAACAATTGTTTTACTTAATTTTTTATTTAGATCACCATTTTTTGCATTTACTATTGCTGCAGCTTTTTTAATTATAGCAATAGATTTAATAACTATTGGCCTAACTAAAAAATCTCCTATATCAAAATATTTGCTTGATCTTTGTGTAGATGCCCCCCAATACTTATCCACAGGTACATTAATTCCACCAATACTGTCATATTCTTTTCTATTTTTCATAATTTAGATTTTGAATGTAATGCCATATTTCTTATACATTAAGTTAAGCAAGAATCAAATAGGAGCAATATGACAAATTTTGAAAAAGTAGGCATCTTCATGAAAACTTTTGGACAAGAAGTTAAAACAAAAGCTGAACTTAGCAATAATAAAATAAATGAGCTTAGAATAAGCTTAATCAATGAGGAACTAGAAGAATTAAAAAAAGCAATTGAAGATAATGATATTTTAGAGGTCGCGGATGCTTTAACAGACATTTTGTATGTTGCATACGGAGCAGGCCATGCATTTGGAATAAATTTAGACAAATGTTTTACTGAAGTTCAAGATTCAAATATGAGCAAGCTAGGTTCTGATGGAAAGCCAATTTACAATGAATCTGGAAAAGTTATGAAAGGTCCAAATTATTTTAAACCTGATTTAAGTAAATTTTTATAAGTTAAATTTATTTTATCCAACTAGGTTTGATCACTTTTATTTTTGCATTACCACAATCAAATTCATTTTTTTCATTAAAATTTTCATTTAAATATTTAATTGAAGCAAAAGGAAATTTGTTTTTTATTAGTACTTTACCAATCTCTTGGTCATTATATTTAATAATTTCATCTTTAAGTTCACCTTCAATTAATTGTATTGGAAATAGCCTTTTCGATAATTTATTTTTTAATTTAATTCTTGCTGTATTTTCTTGTCCTACATAACAACCTTTTTTAAAATCTATCCCATTTAATTCTTCAAAATTACACTCTATACCAAATATTTTATTTTTAAGTTGATCAGTATTTTTTTGAGCAATTCCATTTTCGTGACTAAATTTGTAATACCCATCAACATTTGATGAACTTAAATCTAATTTTTTTAAAGATAAATAAAGTTTTTCTAAATTAATTATAATTCTTGCTCCCAATTCTTTTTTTCGTGGATCCAAAAATACAGGATCTTCTCTATATTTGATTGTAAAGCCAGATAAGTTTTTTGTACCTTCAAATTCTAGAAATTTTTCATTACTTAATACTGCTACAACGAATTCGTTACTTAAATTAAGTATTTCAACTTTAGATCTAAGTTTATATAGATCTAATTGATTATAAAGATTTTCAATTTGTATTTTTTCGCAGTCTAGAAAATATCCATTTTTATGTTTAACAATTAAAAAATCGAAAAGATATTTTCCTTGAGGTGTTAAAAGGGACGCAAAACAACTATTAGTTTCATTTACTTTATCAATATTGTTTGTTATTAAATTTTGTAAAAATTCCCTAGCATCTCTGCCTTGTACAAATAATATTCCACGATCTTCTAATATAAAAACTTTTTTTTTATTCATAATTGAAAGTAAGCTATTTATAATATAGTTACTTTTAAAAAAAATGTTAGATCTAATAATAAAAAATGGACAATGTTATATTAATGGTGAACTAAAAGATGTTGATGTTGCAATTAAAGATGGAAAAATTCAGCAGATTGGTCAAATTTCAGATGAAGCAAAGGAAATAATAGATACTGAAGGACAAACTGTTTTACCGGGATGTATAGACACTCAAACTCATTTTAGGGAACCTGGCTCAACCGATACAGAAGATCTTCATTCAGGAAGTAAGGCAGCAATTGTTGGAGGAATTACCAGTGTGTTTGAGATGCCAAATACTAATCCACCTACATCTAACAAAGTAGAATTTCAAAAAAAATTAGATCTTGCTAAGAATAGAATGTATTGCAATTATGCATTTTATTTTGGCGCAACAGCTGATAACGCGCACGAGTTATCAAATTTAAAAGATTTGGAAGGTTGCTGTGGAATTAAACTTTTTGCAGGATCCTCAACAGGTAATTTATTAGTTGCAGATGAAGCAGATATTGAGAAGGTATTTCAAAGTAGTTCAAAAGTAGTTGCTGTTCACTCGGAAGATGAGGCAATTTTAAATGTTAATAAAAAATTAATTAAAAAAGGTGATGTTCACAGCCATCCAGTTTGGAGAAGTGTAGAGTGTGCAATGTCATCTACAAGAAGAATCGTAAGAATTGCTGAAAAATACAAGAAAAAAGCACACGTACTTCATGTAACAACAAAAGAAGAAGTTGACTTTTTATCACAACACAAAGGAAATATTACATTTGAGATTACTCCACAGCATTTAACTTTATATGCACCAGAGTGTTATGACAAACTTGGAACTTACGCTCAGATGAATCCACCTTTAAGAGATAAATCCCATTATGATAGACTATGGTATGGAGTAAAAAATAATTTTAATGATACAATTGGATCAGATCATGCTCCACATTTAAAAATAAATAAAGAAAAGGAATATCCCAATTCTCCATCAGGGATGCCGGGAGTGCAAACTTTAATTCCTGTAATGTTAAACCATATAAATGATGGAAAATTATCACTTAACCAATTAATTAATCTTGTTTGCGAAAATCCTATTAAAATTTTTGGAATTAAAAATAAAGGATTTATTAAAGAAGGATATGATGCTGACTTTACAATTGTTGATATGAACAAAACAATTGAGATTAAAAATGAAAAAATTGAAAGTAAATGTGGCTGGTCTCCATTTGATGGGTATAAATTTAAAGGAACTCCTGTTGCAACAATAATTAATGGTAAAGTTAAAATGAAAGATGGAAAGATAATTGGGGAGCCAGATGGAACACCAATGAAATTTAAATAACTCTTGAAGAAAAACTATTAACCAAAACAACGCCAACGACTATAAGAAATAACCCTAAAACTGCTTGCCAGCTAAGACTTTGTTTAAAAAAGAAATATCCAAAAATTGCAATTGTAAATATTCCCAATCCACTCCAAGTTGCATAAACAATGGCAATGGGAATTTTATGCAATACATGAGTAAGACAATATAAAGCCGTCAAATAACATGTAGCAGCTATAACTGTTGGAGCTATTTTTGTAAAATTTTGTGTAGAAGGAAGAAGCAATGTACCTGCAACTTCACAAAAAATTGCAATAAACATAAAAATATAAGCTTTTGTCATTGTTTTAAAATATTATTTTTTATTAAATCTTGTTTAATTTCATCTAAAATAGTTGGGTCATCAATTGTTGCTGGCATTTTGTATTCTTCCTTATCTGCTATTTTTCTAACTGTACCTCTTAAAATTTTTCCAGATCGAGTTTTTGGTAATCTTTTTACAACAATAGCCATTTTAAATGCTGCAACTGGTCCAACTTTATTTCTTACCATTTGAATACATTCTTTTGATATTGTTTCATTATCCTTTTGAACTCCAGCTTTAAGAGCTATTAATCCTATTGGTAATTGCCCTTTTAATTTATCAGCAATTCCAATAACCGCGCATTCAGCGACCGATTGATGTTCTGACAGAACTTCTTCTATAGCGCCGGTCGAAAGTCTGTGGCCCGCAACATTAATGATATCATCAGTTCTAGACATAATCCAAATATATCCATCCTCATCTATATGACCTGCATCATAAGTTTGATAATAACCCTCATAGTTTGTCATATATGTTTTTTTATATCTTTCATCAGCATTCCATAGGGTTGGAAATGTTCCTGGAGGCAAAGGAAGCTTAACAACGATATCACCCATTTCATTTGGTTTAGCTAATGTTTGGTCTGGCTTTATAACTTTAACATCGTAGCCGGGAACAGCTTTGCAAGCAGAGCCATATTTTGTTTTCATCATTTCTATACCGGTGCAATTAGAACTTATTGCCCAACTAGTTTCAGTTTGCCACCAATGATCAATTACTGGAACTTTTAAAAGAGACTCTGCCCATTTAATAGTGTCTGGATCTGCTCTTTCTCCGGCAAGAAACAAACTTTCAAATGAGCTTAAATCATACTTGGAAAAAAATTCGCCATTAGGATCTTCTTTTTTAATAGCTCTAAAAGCCGTAGGTGCAGTGAATAGAGATTTTACTTTATATTCTGAAATAATTTTCCAAAAAGCTCCTGCATCTGGAGTTCCAACAGGCTTGCCTTCAAATAGTACAGTAGTGCAACCTTTAAACAATGGTGCGTAAACAATATAAGAATGGCCAACGATCCATCCAATATCACTAGCTGACCACCAAACATCGTCTTGGTCAATGTTATATATATTTTTCATTGTCCATTTAAGAGCAGCAATGTGACCCCCTATATCTCTTACAATTCCTTTTGGGATACCAGTTGTTCCCGATGTATACAAAATGTATGCAAATTCATTTGCGTTGATTTCAACACAATCAACATTTTTTGCATTTGACAATGCTTCATCCCAACTAATTTCATTAGGAGAGTTTAACCTAACCTCATTGTCTGGTCTTTGAAACAATATTAGCTTTTCAATTTTGTGAGATGCAAGTTTTAAAGCTTCATCAACAAGAGGTTTGTAATGAACTGTTCTGCCAGGTTCGAAACCACATGAAGCAGTAAGTAAAACTTTTGCTTTACTGTCATCTATTCTACTTGCTAATTCATTTGAAGCAAAACCACCGAACACTACAGAATGTATTGCGCCAATCCTCGCACACGCAAGCATTCCAATAACTGCCTCAGGAATCATTGGCATATAAATTATAACTCTATCTCCTTTTTTTACTCCCTGGTTCTGTAATGCTCCAGCAAACTTTGAAACTTTTTCTGTTAATTCTTTATAGGAAAATTTTTTTTTATTAC
This sequence comes from uncultured Pelagibacteraceae bacterium, assembly GCA_902569725.1. Taxonomy (GTDB): domain Bacteria; phylum Pseudomonadota; class Alphaproteobacteria; order Pelagibacterales; family Pelagibacteraceae; genus Pelagibacter. The sequence continues at coordinate 5,284 of CACFVG010000021.1, forward strand.
CAGTTATAGGACTATCATAGATTAAAGCTATTCTATCTCCTCTACCATTATCAATATGATAATCTAGAGCATTGTAACAAGTGTTTGTAACACCATCTTCATACCACTTATAAAATGGAGGGTTGGATTGATTTAAAATTTTTGAAGGTTTTTTAAACCAAAATATATCATCAGCAACTTTTTTCCAAAATTCTTCGGGTTTTTTAATTGACTCAATATAAATTTTTTCAAAATCTGATTTCATTGTTGTTTTAAGTTTGATTTGTTTTTTACTTAAAAATTAGGTCTTAAGTTGCATTTAATTTTAAAAAGCTAATAAAATCAATACAAATAAGAGGTAAAAAACTCTTCAATTTTCCAAATTAATTTGTTATTTAGCACCATGCTTTGGATCTAGCGTGTTTAGTTCCATAGTTTAAATTTAAACTAAAAGACAATTATAAGGGAGTTTTATGAAAAAACTTAAATTGTTTGCTCTTGCAACCTTGGCTCTTGTGGGCTTTTCGGGTGCGGCAAACGCAGAAACAGTTTTATTGGCTTCTGATGATTTTGTTGGAATTTCTTTTTGGGTAATTTCAATGGGTATGTTAGCTGCTACAGCTTTCTTCTTTATGGAGAGAGGCTCAGTAGCTGCTGGCTGGAGAACATCAGTAACAGTAGCAGGTTTAATCACTGGTATTGCATTCATTCACTACATGTACATGAGAGGTGTATGGGTTGAAACTGGAGATTCACCAACTGTTTATAGATATATTGATTGGTTAATCACTGTACCATTACAGATGGTAGAGTTTTACTTAATTTTAGCAGCTGTTAGAAAAGTGTCTTCAGGCATATTCTGGAGATTGCTAATTGGATCATTAGTAATGCTTATCGGTGGTTACTTAGGAGAAGCTGGATACATACCTGCTATGCTAGGTTTCGTTATTGGTATGGCTGGATGGATTTATGTATTATATGAAATCTTCTCTGGTGAAGCTGGAAAAGCTGCAGCGAAAAGTGGTAACAAAGCACTTTCAACTGCTTTCAGCGCATTAAGAATGATAGTTACTGTAGGTTGGGCTATTTACCCATTAGGTTATGTTTTCGGTTACCTAACTGGTGGAATAGACGCACAATCACTAAACGTGATTTACAACTTAGCTGACTTTATCAACAAAATTGCATTTGGTCTAATTATCTGGGCTGCTGCAATGAGTGGACAAGGCGCAAGAAAGTAAATATCTAAGTAATATTTAATAGGGCGAGTATGTTTTGCATACTTGCCCTATTTTTTTTTATCCTTATATATAAATTAATGCCCAAGATTACATACATTGAACATAACGGCAAATCCCACACTATAGAAATTGCAAATGGTTTAAGCGTAATGGAAGGCGCAGTCCAAAATAATATACCGGGAATAGATGCTGATTGTGGAGGGTCAATGGCATGTGCTACTTGCCACGTTTATGTCAAAGAAGAATGGTTTAATAAATTACCGAAAAAAGAAGAAGGGGAAGATGATATGCTGGATATGGCTTTTGAACCAAAAACAAATAGCAGATTAAGTTGCCAACTAATGGTTTCGGACCAGCTTGATGGACTAGTAGTTAATCTACCTGAAAAGCAAGTTTAATGATTAAAACTGATGCATTAATAATTGGAGCAGGTCCAACAGGATTATTTACAGCTCATCAATTAAAACTCATAGGTTTAAATTGTGAAATAGTTGATAACCTTGATAAGATTGGGGGTCAGTGTATTGAGCTTTATCCAGACAAACCAATTTATGATATTCCTGCAATACCAGAATGCACAGGAGAAGAATTAACAAACAATTTAATTAAACAATTAAAACCTTTTAATATTAAATTTCATTTAAGCGAAAGAGTAGAGGAAGTAAAAAAAAATAATGAAAATTGGGAAGTAAAAACAAATAAAGGAACAGAATTTAGTACGCCAAATATAATAATAGCTGGAGGAGTTGGATCATTTGAACCAAGAAAATTTAGCCCTAAAGAATGTGAAAAATTTGAAAATAAATCAATATTCTATTCAATAAAAGACAAAACTGTATTTAAAGGAAAAACAGTATCAATTTTTGGAGGTGGCGATAGTGCATTGGATTGGGCAATTGAATTATCCAAAGATTCTAAAGTAAATTTAATTCATAGAAGAGATGAATTTAGAGGAGCACAATCAACAGTAGATCAAATGAATGAATTAGTAAAAAGTAACAAAATAAATTTATTTACAAAATATCAATTAAAAAGTGTTAATGGCAAAGATAATCTTGCAAGTATTGATATAGAGCACGACAATAAAGAGGTTAAAAATTTAAAATCAGACTATGTATTAGGATTTTTTGGATTAATTATGCAACTTGGACCAATAGCTAATTGGGGTTTAAATATTGACAAAAAAACAATCAACGTTGATACAGAAAAATTTGAAACTAACCAAAAAGGTATTTACGCAGTTGGAGACATTTGTACTTACCCTGGTAAATTGAAACTTATCTTGTCAGGATTTCATGAAGGTGCATTAGCAGCCAGAGCGTGTTTTAAACTGGCTAGACCCAATGAAAAATATAGATTCGAATTTACCACCTCTTCAAAATCTATTAAAGATAGACTTGGTATTAAAGAGTGATTGAATTATTTGCTGCAGATACTCCAAATGGTAAAAAAATTAGTATTATGCTCGAAGAGATTAACTTTGAATACAAAGTAACAAAAGTTAACATTTTAGATGGCGAACAATTTAATCCAGAATTTAGAAAAATAAGTCCATTTAGCAAAATACCAGTAATAGTAGATCACAGTAATAGCAAGGAAGCTATTTTTGAATCTGGAGCAATATTAATTTATTTAGGTGACAAAAGTGATAAATTTTATGAAATTGAAGACAGATTAAAAATTAATCAGTGGTTAATGGCGCAAATGGGATATGTAGGTCCTATAATTGGACAACATCATCAATTTCACCATTACAATCCTGGAAAAAGTAAATTTGGTGAGGAAAGGTATTTTAAAATTACAAAATCGATCTATAAAGATTTAGATGAAAGGCTAGAACAATCAAAATATTTGGCAGGTGAAAGATATTCAATAGCTGATATTGCTACTTGGCCGTGGATAGCTAGACACGAGTGGCATGATATAGGATTAAAGAATTATAAAAATCTCACAAAATGGTATCTAGAAATAGCAGATAGAGAAGCTGTAGTTAAAGGTTATAACTTTATGGATAAAGAAGCAAAAATTCCATTACCTTAATCGTCTGCAAACACTTTTTCTTCTTTTTCGTGTTTTTCTTGCGCTGCAATCGAAAGCGTTGCAACAGGTCTTGCCATTAATCTTTTTAATCCAATAGGCTCACCTGTATCTTCACAAAAACCATAAGTTCCATCTTTTATTCTTTTTAAAGCAGAGTCTATTTTTGAAATTAATTTAATTTGTCTATTAATAGCTCTCATCTCAACATTTTTTTCAGTATAAGAGCTAGCTTGATCAACAATATCAGCAGATGTACTGTTATCATCCATAGAACTGTTATATAGAGCTTCATTGTTTGTTTTGACCAAGTCAGTTTTCCATTCAGTTAATTTTTGTTTAAAAAAAGCTAAGTGTTTTGCACACATATACTTTTCTTTTTCTTTTGGAATATAGGTTTTAGAGATTTTAACCATAGTCTAATTTTAACGTTGGTGAATATATTCATGAATTAATTGGTGTCAAGAAACCATTATTTGTATAAATTAAGCAAAATGGCTATAAATAAAAAAAATGCACAAAATTTATTTTATATTTTTCTTACAATTCATTTAATTATTTGGATTTTAATTCCAACATTAACAAATAACAATTTACCATTAGACACAATTGAAGCTTTAGCTTGGGGAAGTAATTTAGATTGGGGATTCAATAAGCATCCTCCAATGAGTGCACTCTTAGTCGAAATTTTTTATCAAATTTTTGGTGCACAAGATTGGGCTTATTATTTATTAAGTCAGATTTGTGTAATTATTTCTTTTTTCGTTGTTTTTAAACTTGCAGAAGAGTTTTTTGAAAATAAAGTTTTTTGTTTGTTGTCAGTTTTATTATTAGAAGGAATTTACTTTTATAATTTTACCACTCCTGAATTTAATGTGAACGTTTGTTTAATGCCTTTCTGGTCACTAACAGTTCTATATTTATGGAAAGGCTTTAAAGATAATAAAATTATAGATTGGTTGTTACTTGGTCTATTTGCAGGATTAGGGTTTTTATCAAAATATTTATTTATCTATTTAGGTTTAGGAATTGATATTTTTTTAATTTATATGATCTATAAAAAGAAAATTGACTTTAAATGCCTTGTCTCACTTATTCCATTCTTAATAGTTTTATTGCCTCATTTAATTTGGCTAACTGAAAATAATTATATAACGATTACTTATGGTTTTGATAGAACAGGAACAGGTGACCAAAATTTCTTAGATCATATAATTCATCCATTAACCTTTTTAGGAAAACAAATTGGAATATTAATACCTTTCTTTTTAATGTTTTTATTTTTAAGCAACAAATTAAAAAGTAAATTTAACATTAAAGATAATAAGCTTTTATTTTTACTAGCTATAAACATTGTTCCAATAGCTTCAGTCTTTTTAACTTCTATGATTATGGGAGTTAAAATTAGAACAATGTGGATGACGCCATTTTATTTATTTTTTGGAGTTCTATTAATTTATATTTTTCAATCTCAAATTAGTTTAAATAAACTAAAAGGCTTTACTGCAGCCTTTCTAATTTTATTTATTTTTTCTCCTTTTGCTTATGCATATGTTTCAATTACTAAAACAGATAAAAGAACTGATTATCCTGGTAAAGAAATAGCTAATTCTGTTGAAACAGAATGGATTAAAAATTTCGATAATAAGATTGAAAATGTAATTATTGTTGGAAATGAATGGGATGGTGGAAATCTCGTTTATCATATTAAATCAAGACCCAAGTTTGCTCTAGCATCAGAGGAATGGAAGATGGATCCATCTTTTTGGATGAATTTAATTGGTTTAAGTACGGAGGATATTGGCTTAATTTTTATCGGAAGGAATATTAAAAATTGTGGAGAAAACATTCTCTCAATCTATAATGTCAAAACTCATCTTTTAAAGAAAAAAGATTTGAAAGTATGTATGATTAGTTTGGAGTAATTATGAACATAAGTGACAAATGGAAAAAATTATTATTGATTATAGCAATTGTTGCAGTAATTGAGTTTTCAGGTTTTGGAATAATTGCATCTTTGTTAAGATTAGTAAGCTCTGCTAGCTAATGAAAATAAAAATATTAATACCAGTTTATAATGACTGGCAGTCAGTTTTTAAACTTTTAGAAAATATAAATTCTGAAGTTTTAAACCTAGGTCATGAGTTTTCAGTAATTATTATAAATGACGCCTCAACGGAAAATAAACCTGAATTATCTAATAATTTAGAAAAGTTAAATTCTATCAAAATTATAAATATGAAAGAAAACCGGGGGCATGCAAGGTGTAACGCGGCAGGTTTAAAACACATTTTTGAAAATGAAGAATTTGATTATGTAATTCCAATGGATGGGGATGGAGAAGATAGACCAGAAGAAATTAAACAACTTGTAGATAATTTAAATTATCATCCCGATAAACCAATTGTTGGAGAAAGAATTAAGAGATCAGAGGGAATTTTTTTTAAATTTTGTTATTTTGTTCACAAGATAATAACTTCTACTTTTACAGGGCAGTCAATAAAATATGGTAATTATACTTGTTTGCCAAAATCAACTGTAGAGAAAATGATAAATGAAAAAGCTTCTTGGAGTAGTTTTTCAGGTTCACTTGCTAAAGTTGCAAAAGACAGGGCTACAATTCCATCTGAAAGAGGAACAAGATATTTTGGGCCATCTAAAATGAGTTTTAAAAACTTATTAATTCATTCACTGTCTATTGTTAGTGTTTTTAAAATAAATGTCCTTATTAGATCTATATTATTTTTGTTAGTTTATTTATTTTTAATTCAACAAAAAATAACAATAGTTATGCTAATCCCGATCATATTAGTTTTTGGATTGATAGTTTCAGTATTTATTATATCTAAAAGAGAAAACCTGGATGAATTGAATAATTCATTATTGAATATTTCAAATATTGATGAGTTAAAATAATGATTTTAAACTCTAAACAAATTGATACTTATAAGAAAGATGGCGCAATAATAATAAAAGATATATTTAAGCCCTGGATTAATAATTTAAGAGAAGGATTTGAGAAAGTTTTAAAAAATCCAGGACCTCATGCTCGTGAAAATACAGGTATAAATGAAAATGGTAGATTTTTTGAAGATTATTGTAATTGGCATCGAATTCCAGAGTTTAAAAAATTTGCCAAAGATTCTCCAGCAGCACAAATAATTGCAGAAGCTACTAATTCAAAATCAATACAAATATTTCATGATCATATTTTTGTAAAAGAGCCTAGCACAAGCAAACCAACTCCATGGCATCAAGATATGCCATATTATTGTGTTGATGGAGAAGATACTGGGAGTTATTGGATACCTTTAGATAAAGTAAATAAAGAAAATACATTAAAATTAATATTAGGCTCACATAAATGGTCAAAACTTATTCAGCCTACTAAATGGTCTAATGATAAACCATGGTATAAAAATAAAAAAAACTTTATGGAGATGCCAAATATTGAAAATTTTAATGATAAAATAATGATACCTGAACTAAAACTAGGTGATGCAGTTTTATTTAATTTTAAAACGGTTCATGGAGCATCTGGCAATAATTCTAAAGATCGACGTCGTGCCTTTTCGATGCGATTTATAGGTGATGATGTAAGATATATAGATCGTGGCGGAGAAACCTCTCCTCCATTCAATGGAATTAATTTAAAGACTGGAGATTCTTTAAGAAGCGATTGGTTTCCAGTGATTTGGCCCAAATAATCACAAATTATTTAAAGCTTGCATTTCATTAAATAAGTTAAGAAAATACTTTTATAAATTATGTCTGACAGAATTAAATATTTTCTTGAAGAGAGCAAAATGCCAAAAACTTGGTATAATATTTCAGCTGATCTTCCAAAACCACTTTCACCAGTTCTTCATCCGGGTACACTAAAACCGATTGGACCTGATGATTTAGCTCCATTATTTCCAATGGCACTTATTGGACAAGAAGTTTCACAAGATAGAGAAATTGAAATTCCAGAACCAGTTAGAGATATTTATAAACAATGGAGACCTTCACCATTGTATAGAGCAAGAAAATTAGAAAAGGCATTAGATACATCAGCTAAAATTTATTATAAATATGAAGGCGTTAGTCCAACAGGAAGTCACAAACCAAATACAGCCGTAGCGCAAGCTTTTTTTAATAAAGAAGAAGGTACAAAAAAAATTACAACTGAAACGGGCGCAGGACAATGGGGAAGCTCATTAGCATTTGCATGTTCAATTTTTAAAATCGAACTTGATGTTTACATGGTTAAAGTTAGCTACGAACAAAAACCATATAGAAAAATGATTATGCAAACTTTTGGTGCAAATTGTTATGCTAGCCCATCAAATAGAACTCCAACAGGTAAAGCAATTTTAGAAAAAGATCCAAACAATACTGGAAGTTTAGGTATAGCTATATCTGAAGCAGTTGAAATGGCTGCACAAGATGATCATACAAAATATTCCCTAGGCAGTGTTTTAAATCATGTTTTAATGCACCAAACAATTGTTGGCAATGAAGCAATAATGCAAATGGAAATGGCAGATGATTATCCTGATATATTGGTTGGATGTACAGGAGGAGGAAGTAATTTTTCAGGATTAGTATTTCCTTTCCTTGGAAAAAAATTTAGAGAAAAAAAAGATGTTAAAGTAATAGCTTGTGAGCCAAAGTCTTGTCCTACCTTAACCAAAGGTAAGTTTGCATATGATTTTGGAGACACAGGAATGCGTACTCCATTAGTTAAAATGCATACTTTAGGGTCTCAATTTATGCCACCATCAACTCACTCGGGTGGTTTAAGATACCACGGTATGGCACCAATGGTCAGTCATTTAACTGATATAGGAGCTATTGAACCGAAAGCATTTGGTCAAAAGGAATGCTTTGAAGCAGGCGTAAAATTTGCAAACGCTGAAGGCATCGTACCTGCACCAGAAGCCACACACGCTGTTAAAGGTGCAATAGATGCTGCACTTGAATGTAAAAAAAATGGTGAAAAGAAAACTATTCTTTTTAATTTATGTGGGCACGGTCATTTTGATATGCAAGCGTATGGAGATTATTTTAATAACAAACTTTCTGATGACAAATACAACGAGACAGAAGTAAACTCTGCATTAGAAAAATTACCTAAAATTGCTTAACTAAGGAATAAGTTCTATTTATTAGATTTATGAGTAGTCACAATGTATTTTATAAATCCATTTAAAGCTTTAAGACCAACCAAAGAAAATGCTTCTTCGGTTACTACAGCAAGCTCCGATCATTTATCTGAAGATATACAAAAAAAACACCTAAAGAAAAATCCATGGAGCTATCTAAATGTTTTTAATGCAGAAAATAAAAAAAAATCAAAAGAACAATTTGAATTAATGAAAGAAAAATCAATAATAATAAAAGAAAAAAAATTTTCTTTTTATATTTATAGAATTTGTAAAGATAATTTCAAACAAGTTGGAATAGTTGGAACAGCAAAATTGTCTGCTTATGATAATTTACATATTAGAGGTCATGAAGAAATTTTCTTTGAAAGATCTCAAAAAAGAATGAAACAAATGGACAATCTAAATGCTCAAATAGGCCCCATATATGCCGTTTATCCTGATAACAAAGAACTAAATGATTTAGTAGAAAATGAGTTGTATGACTCTCCAATATATTCATTCAAAGGTATGGATGGATGCAAACATGAGATGTGGTTGATAAATGAAAAAAGTAAAGTTGAAAAAATTTGTGACTTATTTAATTCCATAAATAGAATTTATATTGCAGATGGACATCATAGAATGGATGCATTATTAAAACTCTCAAAATTTAAACAACATCAAAACCCTAATCATACTGGAGATGAGGCATACAATTTTTTTATGATAGCAATTTTTCCAACTAGCCAAGCAAGAATACTTGATTATAACAGACTTATAAAAGATTTGTATGGTTATTCACCAAAAGATTTTATTATAGAAATTAAAAAAAAATTTAAAGTTGAAAAACAAATATCTTCATACAAACCAAAAAAATCTCAAATATTTGGAATGTATTTAGAAAAACAATGGTATTCTTTAGAACTTAAAGAAAAACCCCATCAAAATTTATTTCACATTATTAGTTTAGATATAAATTTATTGCACTACTATTTACTAGAACCAGTTTTAGGAATTGGAGATCCTAGGTACGACAACAGGATTGATTTTTTAGCTGGCTTTCATGGTCTAGAAGGTATTGAAAAAAAAGTCGATTCAGGAGAAGCAAAAGTTGGTTTTGCATTATTTGCTACTCAAATGGATAATATAATTAGTTTTGCTGATAAAAAACTAACTATGCCACCTAAATCAACATGGTTTGACCCAAAACCTTTGGACGGTTTAGTCGCATATGATTTTGAATAAAAATAACTAAAAGCTTTAAAAAAGAATTTTATTCGTTATACGTTAAAATATTTTTTTATGGAAAAACCTAATATAAAACCTGTTAATGCAAATTTTTCTAGCGGGCCATGTTCCAAGAGACCTGGTTGGACTATCGATGCTCTAAAAAATTCACCTATCGGAAGATCTCATAGACACAAAGTTTGTAAGGAAAAATTAAACGAAGTAATAATTAAATCTAAAAACCTTCTTCAATTACCTGAAGGGTATCATGTAGGTATAATGACTGGCTCAAATACTGGAGCATTAGAAGCGGCTCTCTGGTCTTTGTTAGGATTAAAGGGAGTTGATATTTTGGCTTGGGAAAACTTTGGGAAAGATTGGGTTGCAGATGTGATAAATCAATTAAAGATTAAAGATGTTAATAGTCATATAGCTGAATATGGAAAACTTCCAGATTTAGGAAAAGTAAATTTTGATAACGATGTAGTTTTTACTTGGAATGGAACAACTTCTGGAGTTAGGGTTCCAGATGCAAATTGGATACCAAAAGACAGAAAAGGTTTAACCATATGTGATGCTACATCAGGTATTTTTGCTATGGATATGGATTATAGTAAACTCGATGTAATTACATGGTCGTGGCAAAAAGTTTTAGGAGCAGAAGCCGCTCATGGAATGATAGCTATATCTCCTCGCGCAGTTGAAAGGTTAGAATCCCATACTCCACCGTGGCCAATTCCAAAATTATTCAGATTAGCAAGTAATAAAAAATTAATTAAAGGTATATTTGAAGGTGGAACAATTAATACTCCATCAATGATTTGTGTTGAAGATGGCCTGGATGCTTTGAACTGGGTTGAGTCAGTAGGTGGCACTAAAGAGTTGGTAAATATTTCAAATCAAAATTTAAAAACTGTAGAAGAGTGGATTGAGAAAAGTGATAATTTTAAATTTATGTGTGAAGATAAAAACATTAGATCTTCAACAAGTATAACTGTTTTAATCAAAGATGAATGGTTTACAAAACATAATGAAGAAGATCAAAGAGGGGTATTAAAAAAATTATTCTCACTTCTAGAAAAAGAAGGTGTTGCTAATGATATTAATGGTTATCCAAAAGCGCCACCTAGCATAAGGATATGGGGCGGATCAACTGTACAAAACAGTGATATGAAAGCTCTTTTACCCTGGATTGATTGGGCTTATAATTCTATAAAAAATAATGCCTAAAGTTCTAATTTCAGATTCAATGAGCAATGTTGCTCAAAAAATTTTTGAAAAAAATAATATTACAGTAGATGTAAAAACAGGTTTATCTGAAGAAGAAATTATTAAAATTATTCCAGAATATGATGGTATGGTTGTTAGATCTGCTACAAAAGTTACTAAAAATATAATTGAAGCTGCAAAAAATCTAAAGGTAATTGGTAGAGCGGGAGCGGGTGTTGACAATATAGATGTCCCAACGGCAAAGGAAAAAAATATGATTGTTATGAATACACCTGGTGGAAATGCCAATGCAACAGCTGAACACGCGTTTGCTTTAATTATGTCGGTGCTTAGAAGAGTTCCTTTTGCTAATGAAACAACACACAAGGGTCAGTGGGAGAAAAAAAATATTAAAGGAACCGAACTTTCTAAAAAAACATTAGGAATAGTAGGTTTTGGGAACGTGGGAGTAAGATTAAGTAATCTTGTAAAAGGTTTTGATATGAAGATACTTGTGAACTCAAAATCTCTAGAATCTAGAAAAAAAGATTATCCACATGTAGAAAATGCAAGCTTTGATGATTTGATAAGCAAAAGTGATATTATAAGTTTTCATTGCAAGGCTCCTAAAGATGGAAAACCAATGATCACTAAAGAGCATTACGAGAAAATGAAGCCAACATCTTATATAATTAATGCTGCACGTGGAAATATTGTTGATGAAAAAGATTTAAATGAAGCTTTAAATGAAAATTTAATTGCTGGAGCAGCTGTAGATGTTTTTTCAAAAGAACCAGCAAAAGAAAATATTTTGTTTAACAATCCAAAAGCTATTGTAACACCTCATATAGCAGCATCTACAACAGAAGCGTCAATTGTGGTTGCTGAAATGGTGGCAAATCAACTGTCGGATTTTCTCTTAAAAGGTGTTAAAATTAACACTGTTTAGTGAAAAAGTTTTTACAAGTAATTTTTATTTTTTTATTTTTTTCCGGAACATCATTTTCAGATAACCACAAAACAAACTTCAAAGACATCAAAGGATATAAGAAACAATTTCTTTCTATGTCTTTGAAAAAAGTTAATAGAATTAAAGAAGTCAAAGCCTCAGATGGATTTCCAGTTTATGAAGGAAAAACAAGCATTCAAGTTACAGTAAACAGAGAAGATGCAGGTTGTGGGAAAGGAAAAGCAAAAACAACACAAATTCAATGTGATGGTAAAGGTAACAGAAGCAGACAAGAAATACATCTTGGTGATATGAAATTAAAAAATAAGGAACATATTTTTGAATATGCAGTTTACTTTGATGAAAGCTACGAACCTTTGAAGAAAGGTGCTGTAGTTATAATTGGTCAAATGCATACTGACAATAAAGCAAAAGGCTGTCACAGCTGCTGCCATTTTTGGGCACAAGATTTTAAATACAAAGGTGAGCATTATTATAGCTGGGCAAGCAAAGCGGCCTATTCATCCGAACCTATTGTAATTGGAAAAATTGAAGACTTAAAAGGGAAGTGGACTCATCTAAAATTTCATGTTCTCTGGAAGCTTGATGAAACAGGTAGATTTAAAATTTATAAAAACAACGAAGTTATTGCAGATCTTGAAAATATAAAAACTCTAGCTGATACTTGTACCGGAGGTTATATGAAATTTGGAATATACAGGCATAGAACAATAGGTTATTGGAATTCGGACTGGGAAAGCCTTCAAGATCAGAGGGTTTATTTAGACAGTATTGTTTTGAGAAAACCTAAAAAAGAAGAAAAATTCAAAAATAATTAAATAGATTTTATTATTTTCCAGTAATAAAAATTTATATGAAAAAAATATTTATAATTATTTTTTTATTCATACTTACTAATGTCAACGCCACCGAAAGAAGCAATGTAGAAGTAAAAAACGGTGTATTTTTAGAAGATATTAGTGATTTTGGAAATATTAATGACAAAAACATTAATCCTCCAAAAGGAATGTTTCCAAGCAAATACAAATCATTCCCAGCAAAAGCAAAATATGCTCAAGAAAAACTGCTTTTAACATTTGTAAAAAGAAAAAATGTAATAGACAAAATTCCGGCTCAAATGATTTTATCTATGGGATATTTCGAGTTTTTTTATTTAAACGAATTAAAAAAAAACTTAAATAAAATTGAAAAATTTAAAAATAATTATCCAAATGTAGGCATAAATATAAGAAAAGAGATACAAAAAATTTATTCGTTAAACAATGCAAGAAAATCTATGAGAGAAGCATTGGGCTTTACATTAAAGAGCGATTTGAAAGACGTTCTTGATACATATTATGTATTATATAAATTATTTGAACAAGGAGAAAAAGAGATAATTAAACTAAATAAAGAAGAAAAAATTTTATTTAAGAATCATAAAAAATTATCTAAGCATATCGTATCAAATCTAAGATTATATGAAAAAAAAAATGAACACAGAATAGAAGATAAAAAGTTTGAGAAAGGAATAAAAAAAAATAATAAGCAAATTTTAATTGCATTAAAAAAAATAAATTTTCATCAATCTTATA
>CACFVG010000022.1 GCA_902569725.1 uncultured Pelagibacteraceae bacterium
GTACCCCAACCAGTTTCTTTTGCTGCTTGGGCTATTGCTAATGAAACTGGTATTTCATCCATTCTTATTTTTAAAGTAGTTAAGTCTCTATTTACAACACCATATTGTGTAAATTTACTTTTTAACCAATTTCTTTCTTCTTCGGAATTGCTATTTTTATTTAGAATTGAAAACAAAGTTTTTCTTTCTAATTTTATTTTTTTATTTTCATCTAAAATTAAAGGTAAAATTATTTGTATAAATAGTGCTTTTCTTTTCTTAACATTTTCTATTGATTTAATTTCACTTGGAAGAAGGTCAATATTTATTGGTTTAACTAATTTGTTTTTCCTAATATCTTTTAAATTATAGTTTTCATCTTTAAATAATTGATTTATCGTCGATGCACTCAATCTGACTGTATCTTTTTCATTAATTTCAAAATCAAAAATATCTAAAAATAATTCTTTATAATTTACTTCTTCATTTTCATTATTTTTATCTAATTGAATTTCCTTACCTTCTAAAACCCTATTAAAATTTTGATTAGAACTATTTATAACAACTTCATTTTTTTTAAAAACTTTTGAAGTAACACTTACAACAAATGGTATTAAATAAAAAATTAGAATTAAAGATACACTAGCAATTGTCGTATAATAAACACTAAAAAAGCTTTCATTTTTTTTAGAAACTTTATACCCTCTTCTACTAAGAATTTTTTTAATTGTCTGAATATTTATTTTTTTTAATTTATCCACAAATTTAATATAGTTGATTCTCTTCTATTTTCAGATAGCAATTACTTCTTTAATTTCAGGAATATAATGGCATAAAAGATTCTGTACTCCTTGTTTTAAAGTCATAGTTGAACTTGGACAACCTGAACAACTACCTTGAAGATTAACAGTTACAACACCATTCTTAAATTCTTTAAACTTTATATCTCCACCATCTCGAGCAACTGCGGGTCTTACTTTGGTTTCTAAAATATTTATAATTTTTTTTTCAATATCAGATAAATGTAAATTTAGAGAACTTTTACTTTCTTTATCAATTACAATCTTATTACCATTTGAATAATAATCATTAATAAATGAAATTATTATATGTTTTAAATCTTCCCAATCTATTGCCTCATCTTTATTAACTGATAAAAAATCGTCTGATAAAAAAATACCAGTTACACCATTTATAGATAAAATGTTTCTTACCAACTCATTATTACTTTCATTTTTATCAGTAATTTCAATAGGTGTATCATTAGATACTTTTTTTCCTGGCAAAAACTTTAAAGAATTTGGATTAGGAGTTATTTCAGTTTGTACAAACATAATTCTTATATAATTATTATAATGAAAAATTAAAGTATTTAAAATTAAAAACCTAAGATTTTTTTCATTTCTTCAACTTTTTTAGAAGTTATTTTATCAGCTTTTTCAGCACCTTCTTCTAAAATTTTATCTATAAAATTGTTATCTTTTTTTAATTTGTTTATTTCGTAAGATATTGGTGATATTTTTTCTACAACAAGTTCCGAAAGTTTTTCTTTAAATTCAGAAAAATTTTTTCCCCCAAATTGATTTATTGTGTCCGACAATGGTTGGTTATTTAAACTTGAATAAATTCCCAGAAGATTCTCAACTTCAGGTCTTTCATTTAATTTGTTATCATCAAAAGGTAAAGGTGAATTATCTGTTTTAGCCCTCTTTATTTTATTTATTATTTCATCTTTTTTATCTGTTAAATTAATTCTGCTTAAATCTGAAGGATCAGATTTGCTCATTTTTTTTTTTCCATCTTTTAAACTCATAATTCTTGCAAAATTTTTTTGTATCAAAGGCTCTGGTGCTATAAAAAAATTAGGAGTTTTAAAATCTAAATTAAATTTTTGAGCTATATCCCTAGATAATTCTAAATGTTGTTTTTGATCCTCTCCAACTGGAACATGTGTTGAATCGTATAATAAAATATCTGCTGCCATAAGTATTGGATATATATATAAACCAACGCTTACCTTTTCTTTATCTTTGCCTGCTTTTTCTTTAAATTGTGTCATACGATTTAGCCAACCCATTCTTGCAATACATCCTAATATCCATGAACCTTCTGAGTGAGCAGGTACTAGGGACTGATTAAAAATTATACTTTTTTTATAATCCAACCCACTTGCAAGAAAGGCGGCTGTTGTTTCTCTTATGTTATTCTTTAATATTTTTGGATCCTGTTTTACAGTAATTGCATGTAAATCTACAACACAGTAAACACACTCATTACCTTTTTCGTTTTGTAATGCAACAAAATTTTTGATTGCTCCTAAATAATTTCCTAAATGTAAATTTCCAGTTGGTTGAACACCAGAAAAAATTTTTTTTTTCATTTTTAATACTTTAATTTAATATCCGAAATTTTAAAAGCTTTAGTGGTTATTGAGGTTATTATATAAATTAAAAATGTGATAATCACTAATAAAATTATAGTTAGTAGCTTGTAATTACTTTCATAACTTAAATATTCATTAAAATTTTGGATTAGTTTATAAAAAATAAAAGATGAAAAAGAACTAACAAATAATATGTTTAAAAATTTGGATGGAAAATTTTTATTAAAAGAAAAATACTTTTTTAAAATAAGATAATGTAAAAGCAAGAAAGTATAAAACCAAGATGATATAGTTGTTGCTATTGGTATTATAATAAAACCAATTTCATTAAAAAAATAAACACTTATAAAAATATTTAATAAAACAGAAAATATTGAAAAATAAAAAGGTGTTTTAGTATTATGTCTTGCAAATAAAAAACTTGAAAATACTTTTATTAATGCAAATGCGGGTAGACCTAAGGCAAAATAAAATAAAGCTTGAGCTGAATTTTTAACACTATTTAAATCAAATGATCCATACCCAAATAATGCTGAGGTAATTTCATCTGATGCTATTAAAAGTGCTGCTGTTGCAGGTAAACTTAAAAATAAACTCAATTCTAAAGACTTACTTTGAATAAAATCAACTTTAGCATTATTTTTGCTATTAATATGTTTAGATAAGCTTGGCAACAAAACCGTACCAATTGCAATTCCTGCAATTGCTAAATTTATTTGGTAAATTCTGTCAGCATAATATAGATAAGATACTGCATTTGCTTGGAATGAAGCAATTATTGTTCCAACTAAAATATTTATTTGTGTAACGCCTGAAGAAAAAATACTTGGAAATAATTTTTTAAAAAAAAAATTTACTTTTTTATTAGTTTTAAATTTAAAAGAAATTTTTGGAATAAAATGTTTTCTTACAAAAAAAATTAAAAAAATTAGTTGAATTAATCCAGCAAAAGTAACTGCGTATGATATATAATATGCAAGTTTATCCGATAAAAATTTTCCAAATATTAAAACTAAAATTAGAACAATATTTAAAATAATTGGTGTTGCTGCTGCAGCTGCAAACTTGTTATGAGAATTTAATATTGCTGAAAAAAAGGATGATAAACTTACAAATAGTAAAAACGGAAAAGTTATTCTAGTAAGATTAATTGCAATTTCTAATTTTTCTGAGTCTTCCTTAAAACCTGGAGCAATTAATGAAACAAACAAGGGCATAAAAATTTCAATTATAAAAACAATTAAAAGCAAAGATAAAAAAAGAATATTAAAAATATTATTTGCAAATAATGCTGCACTTTTCTTACTTTTATTTAATTCTGAAGAATAACTGGGAACAAAAGCTGCATTGAATGTTCCTTCTGAAAATAATCTTCTAAAAGTATTAGGAAATCTAAATGCTACAAAAAAAGCATCAGCAATTGGGCCTGCTCCTAAGAAAATTGCAATAAGAATATCTCTCAAATAACCTGATATTCTACTTATTAAAGTATAGAAACTGAATGTACCGGTTGACTTAATGAGGTTCATAAATCATATTAGTCTTAAATTTGCTCCATTTGTATATCTAATTACATAGAATGAAAAAAAAAAAAATTGAACATTATTCTGATAAAGAAGCTTTAGAATTTCATAATAGCAATAAATCTGGCAAGATTGAGATAATTTCATCTAAACCTATGACTACAAAAAGAGATTTGGCTTTAGCTTATTCTCCCGGCGTAGCAGCTCCAGTTAAAGCAATATCAAAAAATCCTGATCTTGCATATGACTATACAACTAAAGGGAATCTGGTTGCAGTTATAAGTAACGGATCAGCTATTTTGGGGTTAGGAAACCTGGGGGCATTAGCATCTAAACCAGTAATGGAAGGAAAAGCTATATTATTCAAAAGATTTGCAGATATAGACTCGATTGATCTTGAGATAGATTCAAGTAGTTCAGATGAAATTATTTCATCTATAAAAAACTTTTCAAAAAGTTTTGGTGGTATAAACTTAGAAGACATTGCTGCTCCTAACTGTTTTATAATTGAAGAAAAATTAAAAAAAATATTAGATATTCCAGTATTTCATGATGACCAGCATGGAACTGCAATAATTACATGTGCAGCTTTAAAAAATGCAACAGATATAGCAAAAAAAGATTTAAAAAAAATTAAAATAGTAATTAACGGAGCAGGAGCTTCTGCAATGGCTTGTGCAAATCTTTTTAAACACACAGGTGTTCCAAAAAAAAATATAACTATGTTAGATAGAAAAGGAGTTATTTACATAGGTAGAGATAATTTAAATCAATGGAAATCAGCACATGCAATAGAAACAAAAAGCAGAACTCTTGTTGATGCAATAAAAAATGCTGATGTATTTTTAGGATTGTCTTCAGCAGGTACATTAAAAAAAGAAATGGTAAAAAAAATGGCAAAAAATCCAATTATATTTGCTTGTGCAAACCCAGATCCTGAAATTACGCCTGAAGAAATAGAGGAAGTTAGAAATGATGCAATTATAGCTACTGGCAGATCTGATTATCCAAATCAAGTTAATAATCTAATTGGTTTTCCATATATATTTAGAGGTGCCTTGGACGTTAGAGCTAAAACAATTAATGATGAAATGAAAGTTGCAGCTGCTAATGCAATAGCATCACTGGCTAGGGAAAGAGTTCCAGATGAAGTTGTTGCTGCAATGGGTGGTGATAGACCAACTTATGGAAAAGAATACATTATTCCATCTACATTTGATCCAAGATTAATAAGTGTAATCCCAGTAGCTGTAGCAAAAGCCGCAATTAAAAGTGGAGTTGCAAGAAAAAAAATTGAAAACTTCGATATATACACTGATCAATTAAAACAAAGATTAGATCCTTCAGTAACAATTATGCAAGGAATAAATTCGCAAATTAAAAAAACACAAAAAAGAGTTGTTTTTGCCGATGGAGAAGATGAAAATACTTTAAAGGCTGCTATATCATTTAAAAAAAGTGGCTTAGGTATTCCAATTTTAGTTGCAAAAGAAAAAGTAGTAAAACAAAGACTTAAAGATATTGGGTATGGAGAAAATTTTGATATTAAAATTGTAAACTCAACTTTAAAAGATAAGAGAGAAAAATATTCAAAATATATTTTTAAAAAATTACATAGAGAAAAAGGCTTGTTAGAGAGGGACTGTGATAGATTAATAAGGAATGATAGAGTGGTATGGGGTTCATGTATGGTTTCTTGTGGTGATGCTGATGCTATGGTTACAGGTAATACAAGAAGATATGGTCAATCTTTAGATAAAGTTTTAAAAGTTGTTGAATCAAGACCTGGTGAAATTATGTTTGGTCTTAATATGGTAGTAAATAAAGGTAGAACAGTATTTATTGGGGATACTACCGTTCATGAATATCCAACTTCAGCACAAATGGCAGAAATTGCTATATCAGCTTCAAGAGTAGTTAGACTTTTTGGATTTAATCCTAAAGTAGCTTTTTTATCTCATTCTACATTTGGACAACCAATAACTAGTAGAACAAAACATATAAGAGATGCTGTAGATATACTAAAACAAAAAAAAGTGGATTTTAAATTTGATGGAGATATGCAGCCTGATGTAGCTTTGAATGAAGAATATAAAGAACTTTATCCATTTTCTGAAATAGTTGGAAATGCAAATGTCTTAATTATGCCTGGACAGCACAGTGCTGCAATTTCTTATAAAATCATGAAAACTTTAGGTGGTGCAAAGGTTATTGGACCTTTATTAATTGGTCTTGGTGAAGCAATAGAAATTGCACCTTTAAGATCATCAACTTCAGATATTTTAAATCTTGCCTCAGTTGCTGCTTACTCAGCGGGTGTAATTGATTATAGTAAAAAAAATTAATTTTTCTGAATTCTTAAATCTTCAACTAAAAGAATGCTAGAAATTACGTCTTCAACATCTAATATCTGTTTTGCTTCTTCTATAACTAATAATTGTTCTTCTTTTGATTCTGCTATTCCATAAATATAAATCTTTTTTTTGTAAGTATCTATGCTGTAATTGGCAGATTTTATTTTTTTGTTAAAAATTATTGCTGTTCTTAATTGTGAGGTTATTAAAACATCTTTAGCGGATTGTTTAAAACTAAATTCTTCTTTAATTTTTATATCATTTTTAACTGATCTGGTCCCTTGTACCTCCCAAGCTAATTTTGTAATCTTTAATTTTTCCTCTGGATCATCGACTTTTCCAGTAATAAATATTCTACCATCTAATACTTGAGTTTTTACACTTAACAAATAATTTTTGTTCATTAACAATAATTTTGCATCCAAATTTTTATCCATAATTCCATCATCAATTTGGGTACCCACTGTTCTTGGGTCAATAGCAACACTAACACCAGATCCAAATACTCCTACGGAAGAAGCTCCTACGCAGCCATTTAGAAGAAATAGAATTAAAATTAAACTAATTAATTTATTTTTCATTTTTTATTTCTAGACAATATTTATAAATTTCTTTTTTTGATATATTTGTTCCATCTTTAATTAAATCTACAATTTCTTTAATACTTAATTTTTTTATCAATTTTCTTATTTTTATTTTATCAGATTCGTTTAAATTATTCGAAGTTTTATTTATATATTTTTTTTCTGAAAGTACTAACGTAATTTCTCCCTTTAAATTTATTTTTTTTTGATCTAGTTCACTAACATCAAACCTAAAATATTCTTCATAATACTTAGTTATTTCTTTGCAAATTAAAATTTTTCTGTCTGAAAAATATTTTTTGATTATACTTATTGATCTATTAAATTTTTTTGCAGATATAAAAAATATAATTGAACCATTTATTTTAGATAAATTTTCAAAATTTTCATTTATTTCTGAATTATTTTCAGGAAAAAAACCATAAAAATAATATTTATTTGAAAAACCACTTATCGAAAGAGCGACGATAGGTGTCGATGGTCCTGGAATGGGAATTAAATTTATTTTTTTATTTATACATTCTTTAACAAGTATATTTCCTGGATCAGAGATAGTTGGAGTACCTGCATCAGATATTAAGGATACAATTTTATTTGATTTTAAAATATCAATAATTTTTTGAAGATTTTTTTTCTCATTAAATTTATGATTGGAAATTAATTTTGATTTAATTTTATATTTTACTAATAATTTCTTTGAAACTCTTGTATCTTCACATAAAATATAGTCTGATTTTCTTAGCACTTTCATAGCTCTAAGGGTAATATCCTCTAAATTACCAATAGGTGTAGAAACAATATATAAGCCATATTTTAAATTACCATTTTGTGAGTCAGTTTGTAGATTCATTAGTTTAATTGATTATAATAATAACATTAAAATGAAAAAATTTATTCAATTAATTATTTTTACATTTATAGGTTTAATACTTAATGTTTTTCAAAGTTTAGCTGATGAAAAAATTAAAATAGGCTTAGTTGTTCCTTTGTCAGGAGAATATAAAGAAGTTGGTAATTCAATACTTAAATCTGCAAGACTTGCAATTAACAAGATTGATGACTTGAGGATAGAAATTATTCCAAGAGATACTAAATCTAATCCAGAAACTACTTTAAGAGTTTCTAAAGAACTATATGATCAAGGTATAAAAATAATCATTGGGCCAGTTTTTAATAAAAATTTAATTTATTTAGATGAATTAAATGAAGTAACATTTTTATCATTATCAAATACAAATATAAATAATCCAAAAAATGTTATTAGTGGTGGTATAAATGCAGTTTCTCAAATAAATGCAATAAAGAAATTTCAAAAATTTGCTAAATTAGAAAGAAGTGTTTTATTAATTCCAAACTCGGAATTTAAAAATGAAATTGAAGATGCAGTTAAGAAAACAAAAATAAAATTAAAAGATAAGTTTGTTTATAATTTAGATCCAACTGTTTTAACATCTCAAATAGAAAAGTTAACAAGATATCCACAAAGAAAACAAAATTTGAAAGATGAAATAGAAAGATTAAAAAATTCTAACGAAGTTAATAAAAAGAAAAAGATTTCTAATTTAGAAAAAAGAGACACGCTAGGAGGAATTAATTTCGATTCTGTAATTATAGCTGATTTTGATGAAAGTTTAAAAAGTATTGCTACTTCACTATTATATACCGATGTATCATCAAATAGAGTTAACTATATAACTCTCAATCAATGGTTTGATAAGTCAATTCTTAAAGAAGAAAATCTACAACCAATTTATTTTCCTTCAATAAATAAAGAAAATTACGATAATTTTGTTTCAGAATACTTTAATATTTATGACGAATATCCTAATCAAATATCATTTTTGAGTTTTGACTTAGTGGGTTTAGTGTATTTTTTAATATATAAAAATGATTTCATTATTAATAATAAAATTTTTTATAAAAAAAATAAATTTAAGGGAAAAATAGGAATTTTTGAAATTAATAAAAATAAAATAAGTCATATATTAAATTTTTATGTTGCTGAAAATAATAGCTTTAAAAAAATTTTTTAATTTTTTTAAAAGCATTTATTCGATGATCAATTTTGTATTTTTCTTTTGGAATCATTTGACCAAAAGTAAGTTTTTTTTTTAGAGGTATAAATATAGGATCATAGCCAAATCCTTTATTGCCTTTTTTAAACTTTGAAATGGTTCCTTCTATTTTACCCATAACATTTAAAAATTTATTATTTGGCCAATAAAGTGTGAGAGCACAAATAAACCTAGCAGGTTGTTTTATTTTATACCAATTTTTATCTTTCTTTTTTAATTCTTTATAAACTTTTTTTATTGCTAAATTAAAATTACTTTTTTTTCCTCCCCATCTTGCAGAATAGATTCCTGGTAATTTATTTAAACTGTCTATTTCAAGTCCAGAGTCATCTGCTAAACAAACCATTTTAGTTTTTTTTGAGAAAAATTTAGCCTTAAGAAATGAATTTTCTTTAAATGTTGCTCCAGTCTCCTTTGGGCTATTTAAATTAAAATGTTTTGGAGTTAGGATTTGTACTTTTTTGGGCAATAAATCCCTTATTTCCTTTATTTTGCCTTGATTATTAGACCCTATAAATAAATTTATAATTTTTTTTTTTTTCATCTAGAAATTATCATTTTTCATACCATATAGAATAGTATGGAAAAAGAAGAAAACCAAAACTCTAAATCTGAAGATAATAACGAAATTAAGAAGAATAAAGATACTGATGATACTTCTAAAAATAAAGATTTAAAACCAGAGGATAAAATTAAAGAATTAGAAGATAAGCTAGCGAGAGCTTACGCAGAAATCGAAAACCAAAGAAGAAGATTTGAAAAAGAAAAAGATGAAGCATTTAATTACGGAGGATTCTCTTTAGCCAGAGAAACTTTAAATTTAGTTGATAATTTAGAAAGATCAAAATTTGCATTAGAAAATGATGAAAAATTAAAAAATTCTGAAACTCTTAAAAAGACAGTAGAACATTTAAATGTAATCCAAAAAGATATGATCTCAATACTTGAAAAAAATGATATTAAAGAAATAAAATCAATCGATCAGAAATTAGATCCTAATTTGCACCAAGCAATGATGGAAGTTGAAGATAATAACAAAGAACCTGGAACAGTAGTTCAAGAAATTCAAAAAGGATTTATGATGAAAGATAGACTTCTTAGACCGTCTCTAGTAGCAGTTTCAAGAAAAACAAATAAAAAAGATGAAAATTCAAAAGAAAATCAAAAAAGTGAGGAAAATCAATCAAAATCTAATGAAAATTAGTTTTTTAATGAACTTGTAGATTAACAATTAACACATATATGAAAGAGGAAATAAAATTATGAGCAAAGTAATAGGAATAGATTTAGGAACAACCAACTCATGTGTATCGATTATGGAAGGTACACAGCCTAAAGTTTTAGAAAATGCCGAAGGTGCAAGAACAACTCCTTCGGTAGTTGCATTCACTGAGGGTGAGGAAAAATTAGTTGGGCAACCTGCAAAAAGGCAGGCAGTTACAAACCCTGAAAATACAATTTTTGCAGTTAAAAGATTGATTGGTAGAAACTTTGAAGACCCAACAGTTAAAAAGGATATAGAAACATCTCCATTTAAAATTATAAACTCAGAAGGTGGTGACGCATGGATTGAGTCCCAGGGTAAAAAATATTCACCTTCTCAGATTTCAGCGTTTGTTTTACAAAAAATGAAAGAGACTGCTGAAAAATATCTTGGTCAAGAAGTTACAAAAGCAGTAATCACAGTTCCGGCTTACTTTAATGATGCTCAAAGACAAGCAACTAAAGATGCGGGAAAAATTGCTGGATTAGAAGTTTTGAGAATAATTAATGAACCAACAGCTGCTTCTTTAGCTTATGGTTTAGATAAAAAACAAAATAAAAAAATTGCAGTTTACGATTTAGGTGGAGGAACTTTTGACGTTTCAATTCTTGAGCTTGGAGATGGAGTTTTTGAAGTAAAATCTACTAATGGTGATACATTTTTAGGTGGTGAAGATTTTGACAATACAATTGTGGATTACTTATTAAGTGAGTTTAAAAAAGAAAATGGAATTGATTTAAAATCAGACAAACTTGCATTGCAAAGATTAAAAGAAGCTGCAGAAAAAGCAAAAATTGAATTATCTTCTGCTGCTCAAACTGAAATTAACTTACCTTTTATTACTGCAGACAAAACAGGTCCAAAACATATTAATTTAAAAATGACCAGAGCAAAATTAGAAGCTTTGGTTGAAGATTTAATTGGAAGAACAATTCCACCTTGTAAAACAGCACTTAAAGATGCTGGATTATCCGCAAGTGAAATCAACGAAATAATTCTAGTAGGTGGAATGACAAGAATGCCTAAAGTAATCGAAGAAGTAAAAAACTTTTTTGGGAAAGAACCAAATAAAAGTGTAAACCCCGATGAAGTAGTGGCTATGGGTGCTGCAATTCAGGCAGGGGTGCTTCAAGGTGATGTTAAAGATGTATTGTTATTAGACGTTACACCTTTATCTTTAGGAATTGAAACGCTTGGTGGAGTATCAACAAAGCTTATAGATAAAAATACAACTATACCAACTAAAAAAAGCCAGGTTTTTTCAACTGCAGAAGATAACCAACCCGCAGTATCCATAAGAGTGCTTCAAGGTGAAAGAGAAATGGCGTCAGACAATAAATTGCTTGGAAATTTCGAATTAGTTGGAATAGCACCAGCGGCAAGGGGAGTTCCTCAAATAGAAGTTACTTTTGATATAGATGCTAATGGAATTGTAAATGTTTCTGCAAAAGATAAAGGAACAGGAAAAGAACAAAAAATCCAAATTCAAGCTTCAGGTGGTTTGAGTGAAGAAGAAATTAACAAAATGGTTAAAGAAGCAGAATCAAATAAAGAAGCTGACAAAAAGAAAAGAGAAGCAGTTGACTCAAGAAATCAGGCAGATACTTTATTGCATTCTACAGAAAAAAATTTAAAAGAACATGGTAGTAAAGTTTCAGATGCGGACAAAAAAGCAATTGAAACTGCTTCAGCAAATTTAAGAAATTCAATAAAAGGAACTGATATTGAGGACATTAAGAAAAAAACACAAGATTTAGTCCAAGCTTCTATGAAATTAGGTGAAGCAATTTATAAATCTCAGCAAAGTGCTAAACCTAGTGATGCACCAAAAGATGCAAAAGTAAAAGAAGAAGGAAAAAAAGACGATAACGTTGTTGATGCAGACTTTGAAGAAGTAAAAGACGAAAATAAAGAAAAAAGCGCCTAAGCTAACAACTATTTGTCTAATTAGTTATGGCAAAAAGAGATTATTATGACGTCTTAGGTGTAAGTAAAAGTGCAACTACCGATCAAATAAAATCAGCATATAGAAAATTAGCTGTAAAACATCACCCTGATAAAAACAAAGGTGATAAAACAGCTGAAGAAAAATTTAAAGAAGCATCTGAAGCTTATCACGTTCTTTCAAATTCTGAACGTAAACAAAACTACGATAATTTTGGTCATGCAGCATTTGAAAATGGTGGCGGAAGAAGTGGATTTGGTAATTTTGATTTTTCTAGTTCTTTTTCAGATATATTTGAAGATTTTTTTGGAGAAGGATTTGGTGGAGGAAGACGTTCTAGAAGATCAAATAATAGAGGTTCAGACCTAAGGTACGATTTATCAATCACTTTAGAGGAAGCTTATACTGGAAAAAAACAAGATATAAAATTTTCAACATCTGAAAAGTGTGATACCTGTAAAGGATCAGGATCAAAACCCGGTCATGATGCTGGTTCTTGCTCTATGTGTGGCGGACATGGTCAAGTTAGGTCAAGCCAAGGTTTTTTTACAGTACAACAAACCTGTCCACAATGTTCAGGATCCGGTGAAGAAATTACAAATCCATGTACTAAATGTAATGGTCAGGGAAAACAACAGGCCTCAAAAAGACTTTCGGTTTCAATTCCTAAAGGTGTAGATGATGGAACAAGAATAAGACTTGCCGGTAAGGGAGAAGCGGGTTCTAGAGGTGCGGGTAATGGAGACCTTTATCTTTTTATAAATGTTTATTCGCACGATTTATTTAAAAGATCTGACGAAAATTTATTTTTTGAATGTCCAATATCTATTGCTGATGCAGCTTTAGGAACATCTATTGAAATACCAACTATTGATGGTGGAAAAGCTAAGATTAAGATTCCATCAGGAACACAAAGTGGAAAACAGTTTAGATTAAAAGGTAAAGGAATGCCTTATATGAGAGGAAGCGAAATTGGAGATCTTTATATACAAGTTAATACTGAAGTTCCAGTTTCATTAAATAGAGAACAAAAAGAATTACTTGAAAAATTTAGAGAAATTGAAAATGAAAAATCAAATCCAAGCATTAAAAAATTCTTTCAAAAAGCTAAAAGTTTTTGGAAAAATTAAAAAATGGGACTAGAAAAAATCGTTCCAGCAATATCTTTAATAGCAGTTTTAATATTAGTTCTTCCAGCATTTCTTAGGTCTAATTCAAAATTAAAACAGTTTTTAACAAATTTATCTATTTGGGCTATAATTGTTTTAGTAGTTATGATAGTTTCCTACTTTATCTTAAAATGAAAAAAATTAATTTAGCTATCACTGGATGTATGGGAAGAATGGGTCAACAGATTATTAAATCTGCTAGATCTGACAAAAATTTTAAGATAGTGGCTCTTACGGAAAATAGAATTGTTAATAAAAAATTTTTTGGGATTAAACCTAGCTTAAATACGGTTGAATCTTTTAAAAAAGCTAATCTAATAATAGATTTTACAGTTCCCAA
This sequence comes from uncultured Pelagibacteraceae bacterium, assembly GCA_902569725.1. GTDB lineage: Bacteria > Pseudomonadota > Alphaproteobacteria > Pelagibacterales > Pelagibacteraceae > Pelagibacter. The sequence goes on from CACFVG010000022.1 coordinate 13,617, forward strand.
ATGCACATTTGAAGTTTTAAAGATTGCATCAAAATTAAAGAAAAGAGTAGTTATTGGAACAACTGGATTTTCAAAAAAAGAAGAAAATTTGATTAAAAATTATTCTAAAAAAATACCTATACTTAGAGCTGGAAATATGAGTTTAGGTATAAACTTATTAATGTATTTAACTGAAATTGCATCAAAATCTCTCGGAAATAATTTTTTAAGTAAAGTCTTTGAAATACATCATAAACATAAAAAAGATCACCCATCAGGAACTGCTTTGATGCTCGGAAATGGTATAGCAGTTGGAAAAAATAAAGACCTTTATAAATTAATGGGAAAAAAATATTTAAATAAAAAATCCTTTCCGTATGGAAAAAAAATTAATTTTAATTCAATAAGAAAAGGTGATGTTGTTGGTGAGCATGAAGTAACTTTCTCAAGTGGCAAAGAAATAATAACATTAAATCATAATGCATTTGATAGAGCGCTTTATTCAGAAGGAGCATTCACTGCAGCTAAATGGTTAATGAATAAAAAACCTGGACTTTATTCAATGAGAGATGTTTTGAATTTCAAATGAATGAAATTAAAAGGTCTAAAATAATATTAAAAATATTAAATAAAATTTATCCAAAAACTCCAATTCCTTTAAAACATAGAAATAAATTTACTTTATTAGTTTCAGTATTGTTATCTGCTCAAACTACAGACGTTAATGTAAATAATGTTACTAAAAATATTTATCCAAAGTATAATAAACCAGAACACTTTATAAAATTAGGAAGAAAAAAAATTGAAAGACTGATTAAGAGTATTGGTATTTTCAGAGTTAAGGCTAAAAGTGTTTACTTTCTATCGAGGCAATTGATTGAAAAACATAAAGGTAATGTTCCTCAAACTTTTGAAGAACTTGAGGAACTTCCAGGTGTCGGACATAAGACTGCCAGTGTAGTAATGTCACAGGGGTTTGGTCATCCAGCATTTCCGGTTGATACTCATATTCATCGCCTAGCTCAAAGATGGGGCTTAACTAGTGGTAAAAATGTTATTCAAACTGAGAAAGATTTAAAAAGATTATTTCCTAAAAAATTTTGGAACAAACTTCACCTTCAAATAATTTATTATGGAAGAGAATATTGTAAAGCTAGAGAATGTTATGGTTTAACTTGTAAAATTTGTACTACTTGCTATCCTGGTAGAAAATCACCAATTAAAACAAAGAAAGCATAATTATGAAAATTTTAGGAATAGGAAATGCGATTGTAGATGTTATCTGCAAAGTTGATGACAGTTTTATTACTCAAAATGGCTTGACTAAAAGTACTATGAAATTAATTTTTGATGAGAATGAATTTAAAAAATTGCTATTAAACCTTAAAATAGAAAAAACTGTTTCAGGTGGATCAGTTGCTAATTCAATAGTGGGCATATCACAATTAGGTAATAAAGTAGGATTTATAGGTAAAATATCTGATGATGATCTTGGAGATAAATACGAAGAAGGATTAAAAAAAGAAAATGTAGAATACTTTTATTCTAAAAAAAAAGAAGAATTGCCAACAGGAACATGTTTAATTTTAGTTACACCAGACTCTGAAAGAACAATGTGTACATTCTTAGGTACTGCAGGAAAAATTAATGAGAATGATGTTAGTTCTGATGCAATTAAAAATAGTGAAATAATATTTCTTGAAGGTTATCTATGGGATGAAGGCGAACCTAAAAAAGCATTCGATAAAGCTATAAATAGTGCAAATAAAGTTGCAATGTCATTATCAGATCAATTTTGTGTTGATAGACATAAAGCTCATTTCCTAGATTTAGTAAAAAATAAGTTAGATATTACATTTGCAAATGAACAAGAAATTACTTCAATGATTGATGCTAAAAACTTTGAAGAAGTGATAAATTTTTCTAAAAAACTTGGTAAATTAATAGTTCTTACTAGAGGAGAAAATGGTGCAATCGCAATAAAAGGCGACGATGTTGTTGAGTGTGGAGTTCAAAAAAATCTTAAGATTGTTGACTTAACTGGTGCTGGAGATCTTTTTGCTGCTGGATTTTTACATGGTTATGTAAATAATTTATCAATTAAAGAAAGCTTAGAAAAAGGAACAGAAATGTCATCTAAAGTAATTCAGCAAATTGGAGCAAGACTTTAAGTCTATCTTTTTTTTCTTTTAAAACTTCCTTTGCCTTTTTTTGGTTTAACTATTCTTGGCTTATATTTTTTTGATAATAGGTCTTTCGCAATAAAATTTCTTTTTTTCACTAAATTATATAACCTTTTTTTGTACTATTAATAAAGTTATTATCTTTAAATTTTTCTGAAATTTTTTTTCTTAGCCTATAAATATGTGTTTCAACTGTATGTGTTTCTAAGTTAGAATTGTGGCCCCAAACTTTTTTTTGAAGATTTTCTATATTTTGTGGAGACTTGGATTGTTTTAGAAAAAGTATAATTTGTATTTCTCTTTGAGTAAGTTTTAAAGTTTCATTTGTATTTTTTATTGACCTTGAGTTTATATCTATTGAATATTTGCCAATTATTATATCCGATTGTTCAGAATATTTTTGTTTTAATAAACTTACATTTATCTTTTCAATAATAGAGTAAACTGAATCTGGCATTTTGTTTAAAATTAATTGAAATTTTTCGTCTTCTATTTTGTTTTTTGCATCTGTTAAAACTAAATAATTATAATATTTATTTTTATTTGAGTTTAAAAGTTCTTGTTTTTCAGTAAAATTATAAATATTAAAATCTAGATGATCTTTTAATTCATTTAAAATTTTAAATAGTTCTGGTAATTTAAATATTAGAACACTTTGTTTATTCATAAATATACAAACTATGATAATTCGTGTAAAAAATAAAGATACTCTAATTGTTGATGATTTTAAGTTTAAATGCAGTGTGGGTAAAAGAGGTATTAGAAAGAATAAACTCGAAGGGGATTTTTGCACGCCGTCAGGAAAATTTAAAATTGGGTATTTATATTGGAGACCAGATAGAGTTAAATTGCCAAACACCAAATTGCCATGCAAAAAAATAAAAAAAAATATGGGTTGGTGTAATGACGTAAGAAGTAAATTTTATAATAAAGAAATTAAAATAAATAAAAAAATTAAACATGAAAAATTATATAGATATGACCACAAGTATGATTACTTTATTTTAATAAAATATAATTATAAAAAAACTATAAAAAATAAAGGTAGTGCAATTTTTATTCACATAACTAAAGATTATAAAACAACGGCAGGATGCATTGCTATTTCAAAAAAAGATTTTTTAATTCTTTCTAAGTTAGTTAGTAAAAATACAAAAATATTAATAAATTAACTTCTTTCTCCAAATATTTTTGATCCTATTCTTAAATATGTTGAAGAATACTCTACAGCCTTAAGATAATCACTGGACATACCCATACTAATATCATTAATTTTTAAAATATTAGTAATTTTTTTCATTTCTGAAAAATAAATTTCTGGATTATTATCTATTGGTGGTAAACACATTGTTCCAACTATATCTAAGCCTAGGTTTACACATTCATAATAAAATTCTGATAATTGACTTTTATCTATTCCAGATTTCTGTGTTTCCTTACCAATATTGATTTGAATAAAAATTTTTGGCTTATTTTCATATTTTTTTTGTTCTTCAGATATTTTTTTTGCTAGCTTTAAGTTGTCTAATGAGTGAATAAAGTCAAAAAGTGGCAAAGCAAATTTAACTTTATTTGTCTGAAGCTTGCCAACCATATGAAGTTTAATATTTTTATTTTTATTTTTTATTTCAGTCCATTTTTCTATTGCTTCTTGAACTTTATTTTCTCCAAAATCTATGTGTCCATGCTCTATTAATGGCAATATATGATCAATTTTAAAAGTTTTTGAAATTGCCACAATTTTAGGATTATAATTGTTAATATTTAATTTAAATATTTTTGAATTAATTTGATTTTGAATATAATTTAAATTTTCAATAGTTTTATGCATACAGAATTACCAAGAGTATATTATTTTATTAATAAATTTGATAAAAATAACATTAGTAAATTAAACAAAAATATAGCCCTTATTTATAGAAATTATAATAAAAATTTAGATAAAAACTTAGTTATTAAAATAAAGAAATATTGTAAATTAGAAAAAAGAAAATTTTTTTTAGCTAATAATATCAAATTAGCTTTTAAATTAGATCTTGATGGTGTTTATTTGCCCTCATTTAATAATGATTTAAAACACTTAAATTTTCCTAAAAAGAAGAACTTTTCAATAATGGGTTCTGCTCACAATTACAAACAAATAAAAGAAAAGGAACTACAAAAGGTTGATTTAATTTTTATAGCATCTCTTTTTAATAAAAAAAAAACTTACCTTGGGCTTAATAAGTTTATGATTTTAAGCAAGTTAACAAGAAAAAAAATAATTGCTTTGGGTGGTTTAAATATAAAAAATTTAAAGC
>CACFVG010000023.1 GCA_902569725.1 uncultured Pelagibacteraceae bacterium
AACAAAAATAACTTTAAGATATTTTTAGCCTATTATAATAAAAATATAAGATTAATTGATAATTATTAAATTTAGTAGAAAAAATAAGCACCAATACCAAGAAAAGATAAAAATCCTATAACATCTGTAATAGTAGTTACAAAAACACTAGATGATACGGCAGGATCAATATTCATTTTTTTTAACGATACAGGAACTAATATTCCAAAAAGTCCAGCAACTATCATATTTAAAACCATCGAAATTGATATAATTAATGAAAGTGTTATGTCGTTAAACCATAACTGAACTATTCCAGCACTAATTATTGCAAATATAATCCCGTTTAAAATACCAATTGAAAATTCTTTTAAAATATTTTGAGAAAAATTATTCTTAGTTAACTCATTAGTGGCAATAGTTCTTATTGTAACTGCCAATGTCTGCATACCAGCATTTCCTCCCATTGAAGCAACTATTGGCATCAGTACTGCTAAAGCAACAACTTTTTCAATATCTTCCTGAAAAAAACCGATAACAACAGATGCTAGTATTGCTGTAAATAAATTTAATAAAAGCCAAGTGAATCTTCTTTTTGTTTTTTTTAAAACACCATCTGTGATTTCCTCATCGCCAACACCAGCTAGTCTTAATGCATCTTCTTCAGCTTCTTCTTTTAATACTGTTAATATGTCATCGCTAGTAATCATCCCAACTAATTTGTTATTTTTGTCAACTACACATGCTGAATTTAAATTATAATTTTCAAATAAATGACCAACTTCTTCTCTATCCATATCAACAGGTATTGATAATTGAGATTCATTCATTATAGAAATCATTTTTGCGTCTCTTGACGTTCTCAAAACTTTTGATGAAGGAACTGTGCCAATAGGTTTAAATTCATTATCTACAACAAAAATTTCTAAAAATTCCTCTGGCAAATCTTTATTTTCTCTCAAATAATCAATTGTTTGCCCAACTGACCAGTTGCTAGGTATTGCAGTAAATTCTCTTTGCATAATTCTTGCAGCAGAATCCTCTGGATAACTTAAGCTTTCTAATAGAACAAATCTATCTTTAGGTGGTAATGAACTTAATATTTCATTTTTATTTTTCTCATCTAAATTTTCTAAAATTTTAATTGAGTCATCAGATTCTAAATTTTTTAATATGTATACTATTGAATCTTGTGACAGATACTTAATAACTTCAGATTGAACTGACTCATTAATTTCTACAAAAACCTCAGGATCAATTTTAAAGTTATTAAGTTTAATTAAATTTTCTCTATCACCTTCATTGAGATGCTCAATAATATCTGCTGCATCAGCAGGATGCATTTCTTTGAATGAGTTAGAAATAAAAACTGCATCATTATTAGCGATTTTATCTGTTACAACCTTGATATATTCTTTATTAAATTCAAAATTGACTTTTTTATCTTTTATTTTTCTTACTAAAGTCATAAAAAACCTTTATTTTTATATGGCACTATTAATGGATAATTTTTATATTACAATTCTTTAATGAGTATAGAGATAAAAAAATCAATAAAACCAGTAAAATATTTAGATGCTATAAAATTTTTAGAGGATAGAGTCGTTGAAATAAATAAAAACAAGGCAGAGGAATTGATTTGGATATTAGAACATCCATCAACTTTTACTGCTGGAACAAGTTCTAATAAAAGCGATATTTTAGACAAATCAATTAATATAATTAAAACTTCAAGAGGAGGAAAAATTACTTGGCACGGCCCAGGTCAATTAATTTGTTATATGGTAATTAATCTTAATAGTAGAAATAGAGATATAAGAAAATTTGTAAATATTATTGAAAATTCAATTATTCTTTCATTAAAATCTTTTGGCATTAATTCCTTTAGTGATAGAAAAAATATTGGAATCTGGTCAAAGCTTGAAAACGAAGATAAAAAAATTGGTGCTATAGGTATTAAGGTTAGAAGATGGGTGGCTTACCATGGGTTCTCAATAAATATAAATAATGACATTTCCAATTATAAAAAAATTGTACCTTGTGGAATAAAAGATAAAGGTATTACCTCTCTAAAAAAAATTAATAATCAGAATTATAATAAACTTTCTGAAATAATTATAAAAAATTTAATTACTAATTTAAAAATTTGAGTCTTTTAGTTTTTATAAGTTTTTTAAAATAATTAGGTAATAAAGCTTTAAATGTAAATTTTTTATTATTGATAATAAATTTGATTTTATAAGAATGAAGCATTAATTCTTTATTTTTAGTTTTTAAATTTTTTTCAAACGTGTATTTATCATCACCATAAACAGGATGCCCAATAAGTGAAAGTTGCTTTCTTAATTGATGTTTTCTTCCGGTTATTGGATTCATCTCTAATAAAGAGCAATTTGAATTTTTATCAAGAACTTTAAATATAGTCTTGGACTTTTCAATTATTTTTTTACTTCCTTCATATCTTACTAAGTCTTGATCCAAAACCCCTTTATTAGTTTCTAATTCACCATAACATATTGCTAGATAAGTTTTATGAATTTTTCTTAATCTAAACAATGATGTAAACAATTTTGCGGTATCTCTATTTTTTGCAATTATAAATACTCCAGATGTATCTTTATCTAATCTATGGACAGAGTATGGTTTGCTATTTTCAAATATTTTACTTTTTGAAAAAATATCAATCAAATTTTTTTTAGATTTGGTGCCGCCTTGTACAGCTATTCCTGACTCTTTATTTAATACAATAAAATTTTCGTTATCATCAATAATTAAATTTTCATTTTCTTTGATTACTTCATCTGATGGTTTAAATTTTATATTTTCTTGTATGATTTTTTCTTTAAATTTTAGGTTATAAACATTTATTATATCCTTGATTTTTAATTTAGTTGAACTTTTAGTTTTCTTATTATTAAGCTTTATTTTTCCTGCTCTTAATGATTTTTCAATGAGTCCTTGAGGTACATTGCCAAGGTTATTTCTTATCCATTTATCAATTCGAATACCTTCGTAAGAATGATCTACGATGTATGGCTTATTCATTTATATTATGAATTTATGCTGAGACTACTTTTTTTTCTTCCGTATTTTTATTAGTTTCTTTTTTTTTTCTATCTACTCGCTTCGCTTCGACATCCCTATCTACAAATTCAATTATGGCTAATGGTGCTTTATCTCCATATCTGTAACCGGCTTTAATTATACGCGTGTAACCACCTTTTCTACTTTCATATCTTTTTGCTAATGTTTTTTTTACTTTATTAGTAGATTTCATGTCTTGTAATTTTGAAGCTAGTATCTTCGTATATTGTAAACTATTTTTTTTTCCTAAAGTTATTATTTTATCTGCTTGAGGTTTAAGTACTTTTGCTTTTGGTAGTGTAGTTGTTATTTGTTCATACTTAATTAATGAATTAAGCATATTTTTGATTAATGCCTTTCTGTGTTCGGAGGTTCTATTTAGTTTTTTGTATCCAAATCTATGTCTCATTATATAGCTTCCTCAAGTTTTTTTGACAATTCTGCAATGTTGTCAGGAGGCCAATTAGGTATTTCCATACCTAAATATAATGACATTGTGTTTAAAACTTCTTTTATTTCATTTAAAGATTTTCTACCAAAATTTGGAGTTCTAAGCATTTCTCCTTCAGATTTTTGAACTAGATCTCCTATATAAGTAATATTATCATTTTTTAAACAATTCATTGATCTTACTGAGAGTTCTAATTCGTCTACTTTTCTTAATAAGTTTTTATTAAATTCTGGTTCTGAAGGTGTTTCCCTTATAATAACTTCTTGTGGTTCATCAAAATTTACAAACATTTTTAGTTGATCTTGAAAAATTCTTGCAGAGTAAGCTACCGCGTCTTCCGCTGAAATAGAGCCGTTAGTTTCAACTTCCATAATAAGTTTATCATAATCTAAAGCTTTTCCTTCTCTAGCTGTGCTTATAGAATATGAAACTTTTTTAACTGGACTAAAAAGAGAATCAATTGGTATTAACCCTAATGGTGGTTCTTCAGGTTTGTTCATATCAGCTGATACATATCCCTTTCCATTTCCAACAGTCATTTCCATATGAAAATTTGTTTTTTCGTCTAAATTACATATAACTAGATCTGGATTTAAAATTTCTATATCTGCAACAGTTGTTATATTTGAAGCTTTAATTTCACCAGGTCCTTTTGCATCAAGTATTAATTTTTTTGTTCCTTCAGCATTACTTTTTAAAGCCAATGATTTTACGTTCAGTACAATGTCTGTAACATCTTCCCTTACTCCTTTTATTGAAGAAAATTCATGAAGGACACCATCTATTTGAATAGCAGTAACAGCTGTTCCTCTTATGGATGATAGTAATATTCGTCTTAGTGAGTTTCCTAAAGTCAACCCATAACCTTTTTCTAAAGGTTCAGCAATAATTTTTGCATATGACTTGTCATCACTTAATTTAATATCTAGTTTTCCTGGTTTTATAAGTGATTTCCAATTCTTAATATTTATGTCAGTAGATTCCATTTAAACTCTCCTTTTTTTAGGTGGCCTAGTTCCATTATGTGGCATAGGTGTTGTATCTTTAATAGAAATAATTTTAAATCCTCTTGACTGCAATGCTCTTAATGCAGTCTCTCTTCCAGATCCTGGTCCTTTCACTTCAACAGACAAAGTTCTCATTCCTGCCTCTAATGCTTTGGCAGCAGCTGCATCAGCTGCAACTTGAGCTGCGTATGGAGTTGATTTTCTTGAGCCCTTGAAACCTTTTTGGCCTGCAGATGCCCAAGAAATAATGTTACCATGGTTGTCAGCAATTGAAACTATAGTATTGTTAAAAGTTGATTGAACATATGCTATGCCGTTCAATATATTTTTTTTAATTTTCTTTTTTTTTGAATAGGAACTTTTTTTGACAGTTTTAACTTTTCCAACTTCTTCTTTTTGTTCAGATTTAATTTTTTTTTCTTTGCTCATTAGTTTAAAATTTACTTTTTAAGTGGTGTTAATTTTTTACCTGCAATAGCAATTGCTTTTCCTTTTCTTGTCCTAGCATTGCATCTCGTTCTTTGTCCTCTAACTGGAAGTTTTTTTCTATGTCTTGAACCTCTGTAAGAAGCTAAGTCAATTAATCTTTTTATACTTAAAGAATTTTCTCTTCTTAAATCTCCTTCAACAGTAAAATTTTTATCAATATACTCTCTTATTTTTAAAATTTGGTCGTCAGTTAATTGATTAACTCTTGTTGCTTTTTCAATTTCTAAAGCATTACAAATTTGATCAGAATATTTTATACCAATACCGTATATATATGTGAGACCTACATGAACTAATTTATTTTGAGGAATGTTTACACCTGCTATTCGAGCCATAATATTGTGATAAAATTTAGCCTTTTATATAATAAGTTCTTTTAATGTCAATGTATTATACTGTTATAATTTGCTCAATTTTGCTTGAAATTACTTCAATTTTTTCAGTTCCATCTATTTCATAAAAACTAGGATTTTTAGAATAGAAATCTAAGACAGGTCTAGTTGTTTCCATATAGGTATCATATCTTTTAAGAATAGTATTTAAGTCATCGTCAGACCTTTTTTCTAATTTTTTTCTTCTCTCAATTCTTTTTATTACTGTATCTTTATTTACGTTGAGAAAAAAAATAAAATCTATTTTTTGGTTTGAACTATCTAACAATAAATCTAAATTCTTGGCCTGACTTAATGATCTAGGATATCCATCAAATATTAATTTATTTTTTTTTTGAGGATCAAATATAATATTTTTTATAAGCTTATTAACTATATCATCTGTTGCAAAATCACCTTTAGAAATAATTTCTTCAATTTCTTTACCAATTTCAGATTTTTTTTTTATTTCAGTTCTTAAAAGATCGCCTGTTGAAACTTGATGGAGGTTGAATCTTTCTTTAATTTTTTGGGCTTGTGTTCCTTTTCCAGCACCTGGTGGTCCAAAAATTACAACGTTCACTTAACTATCTTCCAAATTTAGTTTTCTTTATAAGTTGTTCATACTGTGAACTCATTAACCGAGTTTGAATTTGAGTAACTGTATCTATAGCAACAACAACAACAATTAAAATTGAAGTTCCACCAAGATAAAAAGGTATTGGATAATTAGCTATTAAAAATTCAGGCATTAAACATACAAGTGTCAAATATAACGCTCCGATAGTTGTTAGCTTAGTTAAAATATTATCAATATATAAAGCCGTACTTTCTCCTGGTCTTATACCTGGTATAAATCCTCCGTATTTTCTTAGATTTTCAGCAGTTTCAGTTGGATTAAAAGTTATCGAAGTATAAAAGAAAGTAAAAAATATAATTCCTGATGCATATAATAGCATATAAAGCGGTTGGCCTTGAGAAAAGAAAGATGCAATAGTTTGGAAAGTATCATTTTGTGAAATATTAAAATTAGAAAAAGTTACAGGCAGAAGTAATAAAGCTGACGCAAATATTGCTGGAATTACTCCGGCTGAATTTATTTTTAAAGGTAAGTGAGATGAGTCTCCACCATAAACTTTGTTACCCATTTGCCTTTTGGGGTAGTTAATTAAAATCTTTCTTAGCGCCCTTTCCATAAATACAATGAACATTATTGTTGCGACTAATAAAACAAAAATAAAGATTATCATAGCTGTTGAGATTGCTCCTGTTCTTCCTAATTCGAAAGTGGTTACTAATGCTCTAGGAATTTCTGCTACAATTCCTGAAAATATAATCAGAGAAATTCCATTGCCAATTCCTCGTTGTGTAATTTGTTCACCTAACCACATTAAAAACATTGTTCCTGCTACTATTGTTGTAACGGTAGTAATTTTAAAAAACATTCCAGGGTTTATAACTAAATTGGCAGAAGATTCTAATCCAACTGAAAGTCCATAACCTTGTACAGTTGCCAATAAAACTGTTCCATATCGCGTTATTTGGGTTATTTTTTGTCTTCCAATTTCTCCTTGGCTTTTAAGATTTTTAAAATAATCTGAAACTCCTGTGAGCAATTGAACTATAATTGATGATGAAATATATGGCATTATTCCTAGTGCAAAAATTGCCATTCTACTAACTGCTCCACCAGCAAAAACATTAAACATTCCAAGCAATCCTTTTTGATTGCCCTCCATCATAATTTGTAGTTGTTCCGGATCAATTCCGGGAATAGGAACAAATGTACCAAATCTATATACTGATAAAATAAATAGAGTAAAAAAAATTCTATTCCTTAAATCGTGAGACTGCGAAGCTTCGCTCATATTAGTTTAATTTTTTTTTTTTAAGGTAATACTTCCACCTGCTTTTTCTATTTTTTCTTTTGCTGACTTAGATATAAAGTCAACACTAATGTTAACTTTTTCTTTTATTTCACCTAATCCAAGTATTTTAATTTTATGAGATGATTTATTTATAATTTTATTTTTTTTCAATAATTCAATACTAATTTGAGAGTCTTTATCAATTCTTTTACTTTCAATTAAATTTTGTATTTTATTTAAATTTATAATTGCAATTTTGTCTTTTTTTAAAGGGTTAAATCCTCTTTTTGGCAGTCTTCTATATAGTGGCATTTGACCACCTTCAAAACTTTTAATGGCTACACCGCTTCTAGATTTTTGACCTTTAACACCTCGGCCTGAAGTTTTTCCTTTACCTGAACCAATACCTCGCCCTACTCTCATTTTTTTAATTTTTACTGGTAATGTAGAATTCAAATTAGTCATTATCCTCTTTTTTCAATAATTTCAGATATTTTTTTGTTTCTAAGGGCAGATATATTTTTTGGTGAATTTTGTTTAAGTAGTGCTTTCATACATGCTCTTATTACATTGTGAGGGTTTGCAGTTCCTAAAGATTTAGCTACTATATCTCTAATTCCTAATACTTCGCATACAGCTCTTACAGGACCACCAGCAATTATTCCTGTGCCTTTTGGTGCTGCTCTTAATTTAATTTTTCCCGCACCATCTTTTCCATAAATATCATGGTGTATTGTTCTACCTTCTCTTAATGGAATTTGAATCAGGTTTCTTCTTGCTAATTCATTAGCTTTTTTTATTGCATCTGGAACTTGTTTTGCTTTTGCGTGTGCAACACCAATTTTACCACTTTGATTTCCAACTACAACTAAAGCCGAAAATCCAAATCTTCTACCTCCCTTTACTACTTTGGTGATTCTATTTATATGTACCAACTTTTCTAAATATTCATTATTTTTTTCGTTTCTTTCCATAAATTAAAATTCCATTCCATTTTTTCTCAATGTTTCAGCAAAAGTTTTTACTCTTCCATGATATTTGTAAAAACCTCTATCAAAATAAATTTTAGTTATTTTTCTTTCTATAGCTTTTTTCGCCAAATTTTCAGCAACAATTTTTGATAATTCAGTTTTATTTTTTTTATCAAGAGATTTAATAGATTTGTCTTTTGACGAAGAGGACAAAATTGTAATATTTTTACTATCATCAATAATTTGAGCGCTAATATTTTTTGATGATCTGGAAACGCTTAACCTGTATCTCTCTTGTCTTGATACTTTTTTAAGATTTCCTCTTACTCGAAATTTTTTTCTTTCTCTGGTAGATAATTTCATTATTTTTTCTTTCCTTCTTTTCTTAATACGTACTGGCCTTGTTCTTTGATTCCTTTTCCTTTATATGGTTCTGGTGGTCTAAATGATTTTATTTTAGAGGCAATCATTCCTACTTCTTGTTTGTCACTTCCATTTATTTTTACTATAGTCTGTTTTTCAACAGTTATTTTTATACTGTCTGGAATATCAAAGTTAATATCATGACTGAATCCTAATTGCATAGATAATTGCTTGCCTTTTAATGAAGCTCTATACCCAACACCAGATAGTTCTAATGTTTTAGAATAACCTTTGCTAGTTCCAATTATTGCATTATTTAATAAGCTTCTATTCATACCCCACAAGCGTTTTGTGGTTTGATTTAAACTTTTTGGCTTAATTGAAACTGATTTTCCTTCATCAATTTTTAGTTCAAACATATTTGTGTCTATGTTTAATGATTTTTTTCCTAACGGACCTTCTACATTTAAAAGAGTGCCTGTTAATGCGACTTTTACTTTTTCTGGAATTACAATATGAATTTTACCTATTTTTGACATTAAAATACCTTACAAATAATTTCCCCACCTATTTTTTGCTTTCTTGCATCTATATCAGTCATTACGCCTTTTGGAGTTGATACAATTGCAATACCAAGACCATTGTTAATTTTTGGCAAACTTTCTGCACTTGAAAAAACTCTTCTTCCTGGTTTTGAAACTCTTTGGATTGTGCTAATTACTGGAGACCCATAATTATATTTTAATTCTATTTCAAGTTTAAATTTATTTTCTTCGGAAGATACTTGATAATTATTTATATAACCTTCGTTTTTAAGAACTTCAGCAATCTTTATCTTAAAATTCGAAGATGGTAATTCAACTTTTTTATGATTTCTTAGCTGCGAATTTTTTATTCTAGCCAACATATCACCTATGGGATCATTTAAACTCATATTTTCCTTTCTACCAACTTGATTTAACCATTCCTGGAATTTTTCCTTCCAAACCTAGTTTTCTTAATGCAATTCTTGAAATTTTTAATTTTCTATAAACTCCGTGTGGTCTGCCAGTTATTTGGCATCTATTTCTTATTCTAACTTTAGCTGAATTTCTCGGTAATTTTGATAATTTTTGTTGCGCTTTAAATCTTTCCTCTAGTGGCAATTTTTTATCCATTACAATATTTTTTAATTTTTTTCTTCTATTGTAAAACTTATTAGCTAACTTAATTCTTTTGTTGTTCTTATTTATTGAACTTAATTTTGCCATAACTAATTGCTCCTCGCATCTCTAAATGGAAAGTTTAGTTTTTTTAACAAACTAAAACTATCTTCTTTTTTCATTGATTTGATCACTATTGTAATATCTAAACCTCTAATTTTTTCAACTTTATCAAAATTCACTTCTGGAAAAATTATATGCTCCTTAATTCCAAAGGTATAATTTCCAAACTTATCAAATCCTTTTGGTGAAAGACCTCTAAAATCTTTAATTCTTGGTAAAGCAATATTAACCAGTCTATCAATAAACTCATACATTTTATTTTTTCTTAAAGTTACTTTTAAACCTGCATTTGTACTTTTTCTTGTTTTAAAGTTTGAAATAGATTTTTTGAATTTTGTTACAACAGGTTTTTGACCTGTTATTGCTGCTAAATCCTCTTGACTAGATTTGAGTATTTTGGAATCATTTCCATCTAATCCTAAACCCATATTTAATATAATTTTTTGAATCTGTGGTGCCATAAATAGATTTTTGTATCCAAATTCCTTTTTTAAATTTGGTTTAATTTCTTTATTAAATAATTCTTTTAATCTAGCCATTTTTATTTTTTCACTTCTTTTGTTTTATTTTTATTTTTTTCAAATATTGATAAATTTGAAATATTTATAAAATTTTCTTTAGATATAATTCCGCCTTTTTTTTCTTTAGTAGTTTTGACATGTTTTTTAACAATATTTATCCCTTTAACTTTTGCTCTATTGTTATTTCTATCTATTTCTATCACTTCTCCCTCTTTTTTCTTATCCTTGCCGCTTAAAACTTTTACTTTATCACCTTTTTTTATCATCATTAAAGTACCTCTGGAGCAAGTGAAATTATTTTCATTTGCCCTCTAGTTCTAAGCTCTCTAGTAACTGGACCAAAAATTCTTGTTCCAATGGGTTCACCTTTATCGTCTGTCAAAACTGCAGCATTATTATCAAATTTTACTTTAGATCCATCATTTCTATGAATTCCTTTTTTTACTCTTACCACAACAGCTTTATGTACTGATCCTTTTTTGACTTTACCTTTTGGTATAGCTTCTTTTACTGACACAACAATAGTATCTCCAATACCTGCATATCTTCTCTTTGATCCACCAAGCACTTTTATACACTCGATTCTTTTTGCTCCTGTATTGTCGGCAACTAATAATTCTGTTTGTACCTGTATCACTTTGTATCTCCTAAAACTTCAAATTTTTTTGTTTTTGAATAGGGTTTGCATTCTATAATTGAAACCTTGTCACCCTTTTTATATTTATTATTTTCATCATGAACGCTATAATTTTTTTTAGACTTTATTACTTTTTTTAAAACTGGATGTTGATATTTTCTTTCCACAGCCACAGTAATTGTTTTATTGGGCTTATCACTCAACACTATTCCTTTTAATATTTTTTTAGGCATTTTGATTGTTTCCTAACATTGTTTTTAACCTTGCTATTGATTTTCTTGTTTCATTAACTTTTGCAGGGCTTTTTACTTGTCCATTAATTTTTTGAAATCTAAAATTAAATAAATCTTTTTTTAGTTTATCTAAGTTTTTTAAAATTTCTCCTTTAGTCAATTTTTTTGTTTCTTTTTTTTTCATTATATTCTCTTAATAAATTTACACTTGATGGGCAATTTTGCTGAAGCTTTATAAAGAGCCTCTTTAGCCACTTGCTCTGATACTCCATCAACCTCAAAAAGTATTCTTCCAGGTTTAACTCTGCATGCCCAAAATTCTGGTGAACCCTTTCCTTTACCCATTCTAACTTCAGTTGGTTTTTTTGATACAGGAATATTTGGAAACATTCTTGTCCATACTCTACCTTGTCTTTTCATATGTCTTGTAAGAGCAACTCTGGCAGCTTCTATCTGCTTACCAATAACTCGCTCCGGTTCTATAGCTTTTAATCCAAAAGCACCATAATTCATTAAATTACATCTTGATGCATGCCCATGAATTCTTCCTTTGTGAGCTTTTCTAAATTTTGTTCTAGTTGGCTGTAGCATAATTATTTTTTATTTGTCTCCTGACTAAATTCTCTTGTAAAAATTTCTCCTTTGTATATCCATACCTTAACACCAATAATACCATAAGTTGTTAAAGCTTCAGATTCAGCATAGTCTATATCGGCTCTTAGTGTATGCGACGGAATACTTCCTTCTCTTAACCATTCTGTTCTAGCAATTTCATTTCCACCCAATCTTCCACTAATTGACACTTTTATTCCTTTTGCCCCCAATCTTAGTGCCGACTGCATTGCACGTTTCATTGCTCTACGATAAGAAATTCTTTTAACTAGTTGCTGGGCTATATTTTCAGCTACTAAATAACTATTTGTTTCAGGTTTTTTTACTTCTTTTATATTTAGTATAACTTCGTTTGCTGTTAGTCCTGATAATTTTCCTTTTATTTTTTCTATATCGCTACCTTTTTTACCAATTACAAAACCTGGTCTTGAAGTATAAATTGTAACAAAACATTTTTTTGATGTTCTTTCTATCATAACCTTTGAAACACCAGAATTTATAACATTTTTTTTGATATATTCTCTAATTTTGAAATCTTCTATTAAATAATTTCCAAAATCTTTCTTCTTTGCATACCAAACTGAATCCCACCCTCTATTTATTCCTAATCTTAAGCCTACTGGATTTACTTTTTGTCCCATAATTATCTTTTCTCCACTTTTTCTTTTTGTTTTTGTTTTTCAGCTAAAATTATTGTTAAATTTGAATATGGTTTCATTATTGGAGAAGCTCTTCCTTTTGCTCTTGGTCTAAATCGTTTCATAATAATTTGTTTTCCGCAGTAAGCTTCTTTTACAAACAAGTTGTCAATATTATATTGAAAATTATTTTCTGCATTTGATATGGCGGATAAGACAGTTTTTTTAATATCCTTGGAGATTCTTCTGTCAGAAAAAGTCAAATCTCTTATTGCCTTATCAACGTTCTTTCCAATAATTGATCTTAAAATAGGTTTAAGTTTTCTTGTACTAGATCTTACATTTTTATTTACTGATCTAACTATTTTGTTATCAATTTTTTTTTTATTTTTTTTTGCCATTTTTAATTATTTTTTTTCTTCTGTTTTTCCTTCTTCTGCTTTAGCCTTTTTATCAGCTGGTGTATGACCTGAGAATTGTCTTGTTGGTGCAAATTCACCCAATTTATGTCCAACCATATCTTCAGAAATTGTAATAGGTATAAATTTTTTTCCATTATAAATTAAAAAACTTATTCCTACAAAATCTGGAATAATTGTTGATTTTCTTGACCATGTTTTAATTGGCTTTTTGGTTGGATCATTTTTTTGTTTATCAACTTTTTTAATCAAGCTTTCTTCTACAAATGGTCCTTTCCAAACTGATCTAGACATAATTACCCTCTTTTTTTCCTTCTTCTTACAATAAATTTATCTGTTCTTTTATTGTCTCTTGTTTTTAATCCTTTAGCTGATTGCCCTGTTGGTGATACTGGGTGTCGTCCTCCAGCAGATTTTCCTTCTCCACCACCATGCGGGTGATCAACTGGGTTTTTTACAACACCTCTTGTATGAGGTCTTCTACCAAGCCATCTTGATCTACCAGCCTTCCCTATCTTAATATTTTTTTGATCAGGATTTGACAAAACACCAATTGTAGCTAGCGATCTTGAGTCAATTTTTCTTACTTCTCCAGATGCCATCTTAATTAAAGAATAGTTTCCATCTATACCTGAAATAGTAACAGATGTTCCTGCTGATCTTGCAATTTTACCACCTGCACCCGGTTGTAATTCTACGTTATGTATGTTTATACCTACTGGTATGTCCTGTAGAGGTAAGCAATTTCCAGTTTTAATTTCAATATTTGGACCATTTTCAATTTTGTCGCCAACTTTAATATTTTGTGGTGCTAAGTAATAAAATTTTTGACCATCTTCAAATTTTACTAACATAATATAACAAGATCTGTTTGGGTCATACTCTATAGTTTCCACTTCAGCTTTCATTTTGAATTTTTTTCTATAAAAATCTATATTTCGATATTTTTGTTTATGACCTCCACCGTGGTTTCTAGATGTTATTCTTCCAGCATTATTTCTACCTTTGGAAGAATAGTTAACTGAAGTAAGTGGCTTGTAAGGTTTGCCTTTCCACAATCCAGTTCTATCAACAATAATTGTACCTCTAGTAGACTTAGTATATGGTTTGAATGATTTTAGTGACATAAATTATATTCCTGAAGTTAGGTCTATATTTTGACCTTTTTTAATTGTTACAATAGCTTTTTTATACCCGGGGATTTTTTTAGTTCCTCTATTAGTAGTTTTAACTCTTGTTTTTTTATTAATAATATTAATTTTAGTAACATTTACTTTAAATATTTTTTCAATATTTTTTTTTAGATTATTTTTATTGGCTTTTTTTGGAACTTTAAAAATAATTTTATTTTGATCTGATAAATTAGTA
>CACFVG010000024.1 GCA_902569725.1 uncultured Pelagibacteraceae bacterium
TATGAGTGGATATGCAATATTTCAAATCGAAATAACTAACCCTGAAGAATATAAAAATTATGTAGCAAAAGCTTCAGGGTTAGTTGCTAAATATGGGGGAGAATATTTAGTAAGAGGTGGTGATTACGAATGTGTTGAGGGTGAATGGAAACTTCCTAGAACAGTCGTTGTTAAATTTCCCTCTTACGAAAAAGCTTTAGAGTTTTATAATTCTGAAGAATACAAACCGGTAAGACAGATACGGTTAGATAACTCTGTTGGAAATGTAATAATAATTAAAGGAGCAAAATAATATGTCTATTTTAGAAAAATACAGTGCTGCAATGACAAATAAAGATGAAGCAGCTATGAATGAGCTTTTGCATGATGATTTTAAATTTACAATGCACAAATCAGGTAATTCTTTAAGCAAAGCTGATGTAATCAAATGGGCGATGAGCGGTGACATTAAACAAGATAAAACAAGAATTGTTTATGAAAATAATGAAGTCGGTATACACCATGCATTTGTAACATTTGATGATGGAAATGTTGAGGCTGTGATGGCAGTTTATAAATATAAAGATGGTAAGATAATTGCTTTGGAAACTGGTGCAACTCCAATGCCTAAATAAAGATTGTTAATGAATAAAGCAATTGGTTTTGTAATGGTTGGGACTAATGATCTTGAAAAATCAAGTAAGTTTTACGATGCTATATTAGCTCATCTTAAAATGAAAAGAGTTACCATAACAGAGAGATATATTGGATATGGTTTTAGTGAAGATGATGGAGCAAAGTTTTATATTACAAAACCTCACAATAAAGAAAATGCTAACGCAGGAAACGGTACAATGGTTGCTTTGGCAGCTGAATCGAAAGAGGCAGTAGATAAATTTCATAAAACAGCACTTGAAAACGGTGCTGCTGATGAAGGAGCTCCAGGATTAAGATCAGATGGAAATTATTATGGTTATGTCCGTGACCATGACGGTAATAAAATTACAGCCAGATGTGTTTTAGCTTAAATGACTAATATTGACTTTTATTTTTCCATTGGAAGCACATACACTTATCTTTCTGTAACAAGAATCTTAGATGTTGAAAAAAAACATGGCGTAAAATTTAATTGGAAACCATTCAGTGTAAGAATAATAATGAATGAAATGAATAACCATCCTTTTCCAGATGATAAAAAAAGTAAAGTTGATTACATGTGGAGGGATATTGAAAGAAGAGCAGAAGGTTATGGTTTTACTGCAAAAACTCCTGTTCCGTATCCATTAACTCAATTTGACCTAGCAAATAAACTTGCAATACTTGGTTTAAAAGAAGGTTGGGGAGTTGATTATGTAAGACTCACTTATAAAAGATGGTTTCAAGAAAATAAAGAGCCTGCGGTAGAACCTAATATTTCTGAAATATGTTCTGAACTAAAACTAGATAAAGATAAAGTTATTTTAAATGCAAATTCTAAAGATATAGAAAAAGAATTTTTAGCAAATACAGATGGTGCACGTAACAATAAAGTTTTTGGCAGTCCATCATTTATTGTAAATAATGAGATTTTTTGGGGAGATGATAGAATGGAAGATGCTATAAATTGGTCTAAAAAATAATGTTAAAAAAAAAATATTCTAATTTTATTTTTATTTTAATTATGGGTTTTGGAATGAGCTTGTTTATGACCTTAATTATTACATATATTAATACTGGAATGGATAATGAATATGCTAAAAGATTTTTTAAAGCATGGTCCGTAAGTTTGCCAATAGCAATAATAACATCTCTAGTTGTAGGTCCACCAACAAAAAAATTTGTAGATAAAATTACTAATTAATAATAATCTTTATCCGTGGGCAATATATCGGCTTATATAATTTTAATCATTGCAGTTGTTTTAGGGACTGCATCGAATGGTTTTGCTAAAGGTGCACAAGGTTTCACGTTATTGGTTCCAAGTATTATAACTGCTGCAACTATTGTTGGATGTATGTATACATTGTCACTTGTAATGAAAACAATTCCTGTTGGAATAACTTATGCTTCCTTTGCAGGTTTGTGTATTATTGCAACTACAATTGTTGGTATTTATAAATTTAAACAAATCCCAGATCTTTATACTATTTTAGGTCTTGCTTTAATTATAGCTGGTGTTTTAATTGTTAACTTGTTAGGAAAAGCTAATTAAATGAAACCATTTACAGGATATATTTTTTTATTTATTGCAATATCTTGTGGAATAACCGCAAACAGTTTAGCAAAAATTTCTGATGGATTTACAAAACTTACACCATCTGTTGCTTGCATACTTTTAATGTGTGTAACTATGTTTTCGCTTGCAAAAGGAATGTATGCAATTCCAGTTGGTTTTGCATATGCCACTTACAGCGCAGTTACAGTTGCATCAATACTAATTTTTGGAATTATTAAATATAATCAAATGCCTAACGCATATGGTTTAATTGGAATTATTTTAATCATAGCAGGAGTCTTAATTGTAAATTTACTTGGTAAAGTAAATTAAATTTAATAGAAGGAGAAAAATATGTCTGAACTAATAGCGTTCATTGGGGTTGGTAATATGGGAAACCCAATGGCAAATAACTTAGTTAAAGCAGGAAAAAAAGTGAAAGTTTTTGATGTTTCAAAAAACATGATTGAAAAGGCAAGAGAAAAAAAATTAGAAGTTGTAGAAAATTTAGATGATTTAATTACAAACGAAGTAACCACTGTAATAACAATGTTGCCTGAAGGCAAAAACTCAAAAGAAATTTATTTAGGAGACAAAGGTATAATTAATAAAGTTTCTAAAAATTGTCTTCTTATTGATTGTTCTACAATCGATATTCAAACATCAATTGAGATAGGTAAAAAGGCAAATGAAAAAGGCATTAAAATGATCGATGCTCCAGTCAGTGGAGGTATCATGGGTGCAGAAAAAGCAACCTTAAATATTATGGTAGGTGGAACTAAAGAAGCTTTTGATATTGCTCTACCATTATTAAAAATTATGGGAAAAAATATTTTCCATGCTGGTGACCTTGGAAGTGGTAATGGTGCAAAAATTTGTAACAATATGTCTTTAGGAATAACAATGATTGCAGCTTCTGAGTCTCTTATGCTAGCTAAAAGATTAAACATAGATATCAAAAAAGTTCATGAGATAATGAAAAATGCTTCAGGAAATAGTTGGCCAATTTCTGTTTATCCTCCTTTGCCTGGGTTGGTCGATGGAACGCCATCAAATAATAATTATCGACCAGGATTTTCTGCAGGTATGATGAATAAAGATTTAAAATTAGCAAATGAATGTGCAAAACAAGTAAATGCCTCTACTCCACTTGCAAACATGGCTTTGGAAATTTATGATAAATTCTGTAAAGAAGGTAATGATACAAAAGATTTCTCTGCAATATCAAAAGTTGTAGGGGGAAATGCTTGGAATTATCCAATAGATTAAAATAAAATCAAAAATTGCATACCTGATTTACTAAAATAACATTGTCATTTAATTCAACCAAAAGTATTTAATATCTTACTTTATGATTACACCCATGAATAAATACAGAATTAAAGCCCGTATAAGAAAAGGTAAAATTGATATAAAAAAAAACGTTCAGAATTTCTTTGGATGGATAAAAGGTGCAGAACTAATTGAATTAAAAGAATGTGATACTTCTAAAGATCCAGTAAGACCAGAATTAGATAACGAATTTAGAACTAGCTATGGAAGAAAAATATTTGGAGTTAAGTATAATAATGAAATACATGCCGTCATGTGTTTTGCTTTTACCAACAAAATACCAAAAACTGTTAAAGAACTAGACCTTTTAAGTAAAGATGCTTTTTTACAAAGTGCAAATAGAGATCAAAAAAATGGAAAAATAGCAATTGCTTATACTGTCTGGTCGACAAAAAAAGGTGGGGGTAAACTAATAGTTAAAGAAGTTTTTAATGTTATAAAAAAATCTAATCACCTTAATAGACTAGTTACTTTGTCTCCTCTCACTGATATGGCTCGAAATTTTCATTTGAGAAATGGTGCAGTAGAGGTGCAAGTTAATGAAGATACTCAAAATTTTGAATATAAGATTTAAAATGATTTTTTTTGTCTCTTGGTTTTTTTATAAATAAATATATAAGCAAATATGGGAACTATTAAAGATTCTTTAACATTTGATGACGTAACCTTAGTTCCTCAATATTCTTCTGTATTACCTAATAATACTATTACTGAATGTAAATTATCAAAAAGTTTAAATTTGCAAATACCTTTAATATCCTCTGCAATGGATACTGTAACTGAGTCTAAAATGAGTATAGCTTTATCTAAATCTGGTGGTATTGGAGTAATTCACAGAAATTTATCAATTGAAAAACAAATTATCGAAGTTCAAAAAGTAAAAAAAAACGATTGTTTGGTAGGAGCTGCTATTGGGGTAAGTCCCAAGGATATAGAAAGAGCTGAAGAATTAGCGAGAATTAAAACAGATTTAATTGTAATAGACACTGCTCATGGGCATACTAAAAAAGTTTTATCTACGATAAAAAAAATCAAAAAAAAATTGAAAAATTCTACTCTATGTGTTGGAAATATTGCTACAGGAAAAGCTGCAAGGTTTTTGGCAGATAATGGAGTTGATATAGTTAAAGTTGGTATAGGACCAGGATCTATTTGTACTACAAGACTAGTAGCTGGAATTGGCGTGCCTCAACTAAGTGCAATTATAGATGTTAAAAAATCTTTAAAAAAATATAGAACAAAAATAATTTCAGACGGGGGTATAAAATTTTCAGGAGACTTAGCTAAAGCAATTACAGCAGGGGCAGATGCTATTATGATAGGATCTCTATTTTCAGGAACTGTGGAAAGTCCAGGTAAAATTATTAAATACAAAGGCAAGTTATATAAAAATTTCAGAGGAATGGGTTCTGTTGGCGCTATGAATGCTGGGTCTGCAGATAGATATTATCAAAAAAAATTTAAAGATGTTACAAAGTATGTTCCTGAAGGTGTAGAGGGAATGGTTAAATTCAAAGGATCAGTAAATGAAATTATTTATAATTTAGTTGGAGGACTAAGATCTTCTATGGGCTATTTAGGAGCTAAAACAATAAAAGATTTACAAAAAAAAGGTCAATTTCTCAAAATTAGTAAAGCTGGGTTTTATGAAAGTATGGTTCATAATGTAGATCATGTAATAAAAAATGATTAAAAATAAGTTTATAGAAAAAATAATAATTATTGATTATGGTTCTCAATTTACTCAACTTATAGCGAGAAAAATCAGAGAACTTGGTGTTTATTCTGAAATTATTAATTTCAATCAAATAGAAAACTTAAAGAAAAGTCACTTAATTAAAGGTATTATTTTATCTGGAGGACCATTAACTATAACAAATAAAAATTCTTCTTCATTAAGTAGCTACATAATAAAATTAAATATTCCTATTCTTGGTATTTGCTATGGTCATCAAATCCTAGCAAAAAAATTTGGTGGGAAAGTAAAAATTTCAAAAAAAAGAGAATTTGGTCACGCTATTGTTAAAAGTAAATCTAAAAGCACTATCACAAAAAATTTCTTTAAAAAAAAGAATAATACAGTGTGGATGAGTCACCAAGATATTGTCTCTAAACTGCCCGCTGGTTTTAAAAAAATAGCTTCGAGTAATAATTCTAAATATGCGATTATTGCAAATGAAAAAAGGGAATATTATGGAATACAATTTCATCCTGAAGTTAGTCATACTCAAAATGGAAAAATATTAATTAAAAACTTTTTATTTAGTATTTGTAAAATAAAGAAAACATGGAATTTGAAGAGACAAAAAGAAATCTTAATTTTAAATATTAAAGAAAAAGTCAAAAATAATAAAGTAATCTGCGCTTTATCAGGTGGAGTGGATAGTAGTGTTGTAGCTTTACTTTTAAAAAAGGCTATAGGAAATAAATTGACGTGTATTTTTATAAATACAGGATTATTAAGAAAAAATGAGGAACATGAAGTTTTAAAAAATTTTAAAAAAAAATTAAAATTAAAAATTATTTATATTGATGCCTCTAAAATTTTTACAAAAAGATTAAAAAACATTGTAAATCCTGAAAAGAAAAGAAAAATTATTGGAAAACTTTTTATTCAACTATTTGAAAAACATGCAAAAAAGATACGCAAAGTAAAATTTTTAGCCCAAGGAACGCTTTATCCAGATCTAATTGAAAGCAAAACTGTAACTGGAAGCCCATCTTCTAAAATTAAATCTCACCACAATGTCGGGGGTTTGCCTAAAAAAATGAATCTTTCGTTAGTTGAGCCACTTAGTAGTTTATTTAAAGATGAAGTAAGAAAGCTTGGTCAAGAATTGTCATTACCTAAAGAACTTCTTCTAAGACACCCATTTCCTGGTCCAGGCCTTGCTATAAGAATACCTGGTAAAATTACAATCGAAAAAATTGATATTTTAAAAGAAGCAGATTTTATATTTACAAATGAACTAAAAAAAACAAGACTTTATAATAAAATTTGGCAGGCTTATGCAGCTTTGTTGCCACTGAAAACAGTTGGAGTTATGGGTGATAAAAGAACCTATGAATATACTTGTTTATTAAGAGCTGTAACTTCTGAGGATGGAATGACTGCTGATTTTTATTCATTTGATAAAAATTTTTTTCAGAACGTATCAAATAAAATTATTAATTCAGTAAATGGAATAAACAGAGTGGTTTATGATATTACTTCAAAACCACCTAGTACAATAGAACTAGAGTAATTTATTATTTATAAAATTCATCAACTTCAACACCATAAGCTTCTACTAATTTATTATTCTGATTGGCTACACCCATAACATCAATCATTTCTTTAATCATCTCATCAGTTGCACCTTTTTTCTTTGCAGCAGCTGTATGAGATTTAGTGCAATACTCACAACTGTTTGTCATTGAAACTGCAACATAAATTAATTCTTTTGTTAAAGCGTCTAATGCGCCAGGTTTCATAACTTGTGAAGTTGATTTCCAAGTTCTTTCTAGAGTTTCTGGGCTATTTGCAATATATTTCCAAAAATTTGGAACTTCCTTAATTTTTCTTGTACTTTTTATCTCATCAAAAACTTCTTTAACTTTTCCTTTAGCTTCATTTTCTGAGATTGGCTTAAACATTGGCATTTTTCCTCCTTAATTGTAAATTGATTCTATTTTTGGCATTAAAGTAAGTAATTCTTTTGTATAATCGTGTGATGGATTTTTAAATAACTCTTCAGTTTTTGATATCTCACAAAGTTTTCCATTTTTTAAAACAGCTATTCGATCACACATTTGTCTTACAACAGGTAAATCGTGACTAATAAATAAGATTGTCAGATTTAATTGTTCCTGTAAATCTTTTAATAAATTTAATATTTGTGCTTGAATACTTACATCTAGAGCAGAAGTTGGTTCATCACATACTAGAAGTCTTGGTTGAGTTGCAAGAGCTCTTGCTATTGAAATTCTTTGTCTTTGGCCTCCAGAAAATTCATGTGGATAACGTTCTGCTGATTGTTGAGTTAGCTCAACTGATTCTAATAAATCATATATATAACTATCTATATCTTTAGAACTAATTGAAGGGTTATGAAGTTTTATAGGTTCTGAAACTATATCTTTAACTTTTAATCTTCCATTTAATGATGAATAAGGGTCTTGAAATATCATTTGGATTTGTTTTCTAAATTTCATCATTTCTTTATTACTTTTAATTTTTGTTATACAAACATTATCAAAATCAATATCTCCAGCGCTTGGGCTATATAAATTTACTATCATTTTTGCAATTGTTGATTTTCCACTACCACTTTCTCCCACCAAGCCAAATGATTCTCCTTCTTTTATATTAAATGATACATCATCTACAGCCATTACAGAATTTTTAGTGCTTTCTGTAAAAAAATTATCATCAAAAGTTTTGCATAAATTTTTAACCTTAACTAAGTCCTGATCAATAATATCTTTTTTTGTCCATCTATTTAAAATTTTAATATTTGTTTCACCTTGAGTTTTGTTTTCCTTTTCAATAATTTTAAATCTATCTATTTTTTTATTGGTAGGAGGAACTGAGCTTACAAGTGCTTTTGTATAAATTTCTTTAGGTTTTGTTAATATTTCTTTCGTAGGTCCTATTTCAACTAGATCTCCATTTTTCATTACCGCTACTCTACTTGTTGTTTCAGAGATAACGCCCATATCATGGGTGATTAATATAACCGCTAAATTTCTCTCTTTGGTTAATCTTTTAATTAAATCTAAAATTTGAGATTGTATTGAAACATCTAACGCAGTAGTTGGTTCATCAGCTATAAGAAGTTCAGGTTCACAACAAAGAGCCAATGAAATAACAACCCTTTGTCTCATTCCACCCGAAAATTGGTGTGGATAGTTATTAAATCTGGTTTCAGCATCTTTTATTCCAACTTCATTTAACAAGTTAATAGCTTTATTTTTTGCTTCTTCTGTATTTAATTTTAAATGCGTTTGAATTGTTTCAATTAATTGTTCACCTATTGTAAGTATAGGATTTAAAGAAGTTTGAGGGTCTTGGAAAATAAGACCTATTTTTTTTCCTCTTAATTTAAGAATATTATCTGGATTTTCATAAATATCAGTTCCATCTAAAATTATTGATCCACCAGATACTTTGCCAGGTTCATCTATAAGATTAATTATTGCATTACCAACTGTGCTTTTTCCTGATCCAGACTCTCCAACTAAACCAAGTATTTCACCTCTTTCAACATTTATATTTACTTTTTTTGCTGCATAAACTGTTTCTCTTCGCATTTCATAGTTAACGCTTAAATTATTTATTTTTAAAAAAGTCATTAGTTAAGTTTTGGATTAAGAGTATCTCTCATCCAATCTCCTAAAAGATTAATTGAAAATGCTAATATTACTAAAAATATTGCTGGAAAAAAAGTAATCCACCATTCACCAGAAAATAAAAAATCATTACCTAATCTAATTAATGTACCTAATGAAGGTGTTGTAGGAGGAACACCTACTCCTAAAAAACTTAATGTTGCTTCAGCTATTATTGCAAGTGCAAGTCCTATTGTTCCGATTACTAAAACTGGTCTCATTATATTTGGTAAAATATGTTTAAACATAATAATTATATTTGAAACACCTATAATTGTTGATGCAGAAACATAATCTTTATTTTTTTCTACCAAAGTCGCAGCTCTTGATACCCTTGCAAACTGAGGCCACTCGGAAATTCCGATTGCAAAAATTAAAACATAAATTGCCATTTCATCATGTAATTCTCTTGAAATAATTCCACGTGCAATTCCGTCAACCAAAAGTGCCATTAAAATACTTGGCACCGTTAGCTGTACATCTGTTAATCTCATAACAATCATTTCGTATTTTCCACCAAAATATCCAGCACTTAATCCTAAACCTACCCCTAAAACTAAAGCAAATATAACTGCTGAAAAACCTACAATTAAAGAAATTCGTGATCCATAAAGAATTGTCGCTAACATATCTCTACCCTGACCATCAGTTCCTAAAATAAATTTAGCAAGACCTTCTTCAGTCCACGAGGGTGGGGTAAACGCATCCATTAAAGATAATGATGATGGATCGAATGGATTATATGGTGTTACTAACTCAACAAAAAAAGAACAAAAGAAAATTATAATTAATATTAAAGTAGAAAGTATAGCGGTAGGTGATTTTATAAAACTGAAATAAATATCACTATCTTTAATTCTATTAAATAATGTTAAATTTTTATTATCCACTTACTGCCTCCGCTTTAACTCTAATTCTTGGGTCAATGAAATAATATAAAATATCGACAATGAAATTTATCATTACAAAAACAAATGCTATAAAGACTAAGTACGCAGACATAATTGGTATATCTACAAATTGAACAGCTTGGATAAATAAAAATCCCATACCTGGCCATTGAAAAACAGTTTCTGTTATTATTGAAAATGCAATTAAGGTACCAATATTTATTCCAGCAATTGTTATTACAGGTATTAATCCATTTTTTAATGCATGTTTATAATGAATACTTTTTTCACTTATTCCTCTTGCTCTTGCAAATTTAATATAGTCTGTTTGCAATATTTCCATCATTTCTGCTCGAACAAGTCTTATGATGTAAGTCATTTGAAAAAGGCTAAGAGTTACTGACGGAAGAATTATAGCTTTTAATCCAGATAAGGTTAAAAAACCTGTTGTCCAATAACCAAGACTAACAACTTCTCCTCTACCAAATGAAGGTAATATTCCTAAAATTACTGCGAAAAGATAAATAAATAATATTCCAATAACAAAAGTGGGGAGTGAGACACCCAACAAAGAAATAGCTAATATTATATCACTCAAAAAACCCTTTCTATTTATGCCAGTATAAACCCCCAATAAAGTTCCAGATACAAGTGCAATTAATGCAGAAATCAATACAAGTTCTATAGTAGCTGGAAGTCTTTCAGAAATTAATTCAGAAACTGGTCTCTTTAATTGATACGATATGCCAAAATTTCCTTTAGCAGCGTTTCCTACAAATCTTGTAAATTGAACATATATAGGATCTGTTAATCCTAGAGTTTCTCTAAGTTCTGCCCTTTCTTCATCTGATGTTTCTTCACCAACCATATTATTGATTGGATCACCTACAAAATTAAATAGTGAAAAAGAAACAAAGGCAACGACAAGCATCACCATCGCAGATTGTACCAGGCGCTTAAAAAAATATTTAATCAACTTATGAAAATTTTACTTACAAGCCCTTTTATAAAAAAGGGCTTGTAAAAGATTAATTTATCTTACGTTAGAAAAACGGAATAATGGTTCATTATTCGGTCTTATAGGAACATCAATACTTCTTTTTGATGCCCAAGAAATTACCTGGTGGTGTAAAGGTAGATAAGCAATGTTATCTTTTACGATTTTCCAAGCATTTGCTATTGCAGCATTTCTTTTATCTAGATTAACTTCACCTTCCATTACTCTAATCGCAGCATCAACTTCAGCATCGCTAAAGTTAACTTTGTTCCAGCTTGCGCCAGATTCATATAAATAATGAAATACGTAGTGACTATCTAAAGTAGGAACACCCCAACCTAGCATATAAAAGTCTCCTTGGTTGTCTTTAAGTTCCTTAAAGTGTTTGCTTTTAGTTTGAGCAAATAAACTTACATTAACACCAATTTTTCCTAGCATTCCAACAACAGCTGTACAAATTGCTTCATCATTTACATATCTGTCATTAGGACATCTAAGTTCTACTTCAAAACCATCAGGATAACCTGCATCTGCTAATAACTGTTTTGCAGCATCAACATCATAAGGTAATCTTTCATCAAGTTCTTTAGTGTATCCAGTAACTCCTGGGAAAGTAATTATTCCTGCAGGTTCACTTAAACCTCTCATAACTTTTTTCTTGATAGCTTCTATATCAATCGCTTGATAAAGGGCTTGTCTAACTTCTTTTTTCTTAAATGGATTATCACCAGTATTACCAGTTCTAAGTTGGTCTGCAGCTTGATCCATTCCTAAAAAGATTGTACGCATTTGTGGTGTACTTTGAACTTTATGAGCACCCGATGCTCTAATACGATCTAAGTCCTGAACTGGAGCATCTGTAACAACATCTAGCTCACCAGATAACAATGCAGCAACTCTAGTAGCAGCATTCTTAATTGGAAGTAAGTGTATCTCAGTTAAATTGTGTTCAACTTCACCCCACCATTTACTGTTCTTTTTAAAAACAGTTTTTGTATTAGGTTCTCTCAAAGTAATTTTAAATGGACCGGTTCCCATTGAATTAGTTGCAGAAAACGTTTCTTGTCCCGCATCCCAGTTTTGTGGAGCCATTGCAAAATTTTCTTCACACCATTTTTTTGACATTACAAATATATTTGACAATTGGTTCAAAAGAATTGGATTTGGTTCTCTAGTTTGGATTTCAACTGTATATTCATCAAGAGCTTTAACTGAAGTAATAGTGCTTATATATTCTTTAAAGTCTGATGTACGCTGTTGAGCTCTTAAGATACTAAACACAACATCTTCTGATGTCATCGGTGTTCCATTGCTGAATTTTACATCTTGTCTAAGATTAAAAACCCATGTTGTTGGATTTGTAGCTTTCCAGTCAGTAGCTAATTGTGGTCCTATAGACATATCTAAGCCTCTTGTAACAAGAGCCTCATAAATTTGTCTTGATACCATTGTTGTTGGTCCTTCATTTTGAGCGTGCGGATCAAGTGTTAAACTATCACCTTGCATTGACCATTTAATTGTTTTTGCAAATGATTGCGTTGTTGAAAAAACAAAAAAAATTGCGATCAAAAATTTGACCAAATTTTTATATTTCATTTCCCCTCCTAATTATTTAATTTAAAAATCTAGCTTAATAATCAGGGAAACAAAAGAAGAATTATTGTACCAATTTTTTGAAATTTTCGTACAATATTTTAGAATAATCGTTCATACTGGACATATGAGTTTGAGAGTCCTTATCAAATTTATCTAATGCTCCTTGTCCTAGCTGTTTCTCTAAAGCGGACTTATATTCAGGTACACATCCCCACTCGCCAACTGTATTTTTTTTAATTTCTATATGAAATTGAATTCCATAAGCATGATTTTTATATTTAAAGATTTGATATTTTGTTGCTGGAGATGAGGCAATTAAAGTTATGTCATTATTTTTTTCTAATTCTTGAACTTCGTAGGAATGCCACTGAAGTGATTTAATTTTTTCTGGAAATTTGGAAAATAATAAGTCATTTTTTTTATTTTCTGAAAAATTTATATCTAACATTCCAATTTCAGGATTTTTAGATTTTACAACCTTTCCTCCTGTAACTTCTCCCAACAATTGACATCCTAAACAAAATCCTAAGTAAGGTTTTTTTAAAAAAACAACAAATTCATTAATTGCTTTTTTTTCTTCAATTAACCATGGATAATCTTTTTCCATCCAAGTATCCATTGGACCGCCCATACAAAACATTGCATCAAATTTTGATAAGTCAGCTGGTATTTTTTGGCCTTCATCTAAT
Source organism: uncultured Pelagibacteraceae bacterium (assembly GCA_902569725.1). Classification (GTDB taxonomy): domain Bacteria; phylum Pseudomonadota; class Alphaproteobacteria; order Pelagibacterales; family Pelagibacteraceae; genus Pelagibacter. The sequence continues at coordinate 13,048 of CACFVG010000024.1, forward strand.
TCGATAGTAGTTAACTCAGCGCCGTCCTTGATCATTAAATCTTTAATATATCCAGGATCTTCTATGCTTATATGTTGTAAAATAATTATTTTCATTTTTAAAGCGATGGCTTTAAAAGTTTTAACATTTTTTTGTGTATACTTTTATTTGCAGAAACCAGAATACTACCTCCATGTTTAGCTTCTCCGTTTTTCCAGTTAGTTACTATTCCACCGGCTGCAGAAATTATAGGAATTAGAGCATGCACATCCCATATTTTATTTTGACATTGAAGAACAATATCAATTTTTCCTTCACAAAAATGAGCATAACTTAATGCATCAAAACATGGAAACTGCATAAGTTTTAAAACTTTAGGAATTTTACTTTGTTTCTTTAATGAAAGCCAACCGTGAAATGCTCCTGCAACTTTAATATTTTTAAAAGTAACTTTTTTATTTACTGAGAGTTTTCTTTTTTTTCCTCCTTCAATTACATAAGCATTATTTTTTGAAATATTTAAATAATACTTATTTAATTTTGGAAAATTAGCTAATCCTACTACTGGGTTTCCTTTATAATTTAATCCAATTAAATTGCTCCAAGTTGGATTACCAATTACAAATGATCTAGTTCCATCAATTGGATCAATTACCCATGTAAAATCACTTTTAGTTTTTTTTCGACCAAATTCTTCACCGATAATTTCATGTTTAGGAAATTTCTTTTGAATTTTAGATCTTATAAATTTCTCAAAAGCTCTATCTGCTTTGGTCACTGGATCATAACCTTTCCCCCTACTTTTGTTTATAGGTTTAAAGAGTTTGTTTAGCTTTAAATAATAAAAATTAGTCATATCCCTTGCTAATCGATTTAAAAAATTAGCATAATATCTGAATTCTTTTTTGCTTAATTGATCCATGGCAACAATCACATACTATCTTATTTATCTTGATTAAAGCTAAATTTTAAATAATCCTCAAAAAATCTTATGAAAATTGAACTAAACGAAAATAAAGTTTTATTAAATAACGGTAAATCAGTTCATGAGATTCATCCTTTTTGGTTAAGAGAAAGAGTTGACGGAGAAGAATTTTTAGACAAAGGCACTCAACAGAGGTTATTTGATCCTTCAACAATGAGTGGTGAAATAATCATAAAAAAAGCTCAAATAAAAAATGGTTTTCTAGAAATTGATTTTAATGACGGTGTAAACTCTAAGCTTGATATAAGTAAACTCG
>CACFVG010000025.1 GCA_902569725.1 uncultured Pelagibacteraceae bacterium
TTTACCTTCTAGATCTACTGATCCAAGAATTAAAACTTGAGAAACTACTCCTGCTATATTTTTTTCTGCAAAGTTACAAACAGCTATAACCTGTCTTCCCTTTAAATTTTCTTCATTATAATAATGTGTAATTTGGGCAGAAGATTGTTTAATTCCTATTTCTTTTCCAAAATCAACCTCTACTACCAATGAAGGTTTTCGAGCTTTTTCGTTTTTTTTTACAGATATAACAGTCCCTAGTCTAATATCTACTTTATTAAAAATATCGTAGGTTATTTGTTCTTTCATTTTTTTAATATATAATTGATTATATTTATGAGTACAGAAAATAATACCAACGAACTTTACAATAATTCAATAAAAATTTTATCAGATCTCATATCTTTTAAAACAATTTCTGGCGAAGATAACAATTCCCTAATCAATTATTGTGATGGTATTTTAAAAAAATTAGGGGCAACTTCATTTAAAACATTTGATGATGAAAAAAAAAGGGTTAATCTTTTTGCTACATTAAAGGCAAAAAAGCCAAATGGAAAAATTCCAATAATTTTATCAGGTCATACAGATGTTGTGCCTGTTTCTAAAGGTTGGTCTACAGATCCATTTAAAGCAACAATTAAAGATGACAAGCTTTATGGCAGAGGTTCTTGTGACATGAAAGGTTTTATTGCATGTGTATTAGCATTTGCACCGATTTTTTCTAAATCAAATTTAGATAGAGATATTAATTTTTCATTTACATTTGATGAGGAAACAGCATGTATAGGAGCTCCATTATTAATTAATGAACTGAAAAAAAGAGGATTTAAAAAAGGAATATGTATTGTGGGAGAACCTACAAATATGAAAATTATTGATGCTCATAAAGGTGCATATGAATATACAACTTATTTTGAAGGTTTGGCTGGTCATAGCTCTCAACCTCATAAAGGTGTTAGTGCAGTAGAATATGCAGCTAGATATGTAAATAAACTTATTGAACTAAGAGAAAAACTAAAAGATAGAGTTCCAAAAAATTCTATATTTGATCCTCCCTACTCTACTCTTTCTGTTGGAGGAATATTTGGAGGGATTGCGCATAATGTAATCTCAGACAAGTGCCATGTTAAATGGGAAACAAGACCTGTAGTTAAAGATGATGCAGTATATTTAAACGCAGAACTTAACAAATACGTTAATGAAATACTTTTACCAGATATGAAAAAAGTTTATCCAGAATCGAAAATTTCAAAAGAAATAATTGGAGAAATAATTGGATTTGATCGTGATGAAAAATCAGAAGCATGCGAGTTTGTTTCTAGCATAACAGGTGATAATTCAAGAGAAGTGGTTTCTTTTGGAACAGAAGCTGGTCTGTTCCAAGAAATAGGTATAAGCACTGCTGTATGCGGTCCTGGATCAATAGAACAAGCACATAAAATAGATGAATTTATTAAATTAGAAGAAATTAATAAATGTTTAAATTTCTTGAATGGTGTTAAAGATAAATCAATACAAAATTAAATAAATGTCAAAAAAATATCCAAGAGATATGATAGGTTATGGGTCAAAAGAACCAAAAGTGATTTGGCCAAATAATGCAAAACTTGCTTTACAAATAGTTCTTAACTACGAAGAAGGAGGTGAAAATAATATTCTTCATGGTGATAAACATTCTGAAACTTTTTTATCAGAAATTATAGGAGCCCAAGCATTTAAAGACAGACATATTAATATGGAGTCCATGTATGAATATGGTTCAAGAAGAGGTTTTTGGAGACTTCATAGATTATTTCAAGAAAAAAAAATACCTATAACAATTTTTGGAGTTGCAATGGCTTTAGAAAGAAATCAAGAGGTATGTGAGGCAATAAAGAATGGAAATTATGAAGTTGCCTGTCATGGTTGGAGATGGATTGATTATCAAAATGTAAAAAAAAGTACTGAAAAAAAAGATATGAAATTAGCAATTAAAACTATAAAAAAAATTTTTGGTAAAAGACCTTTGGGTTGGTATACGGGAAGATGTAGTCCAAATACTAGGGATCTAGTATTTGATGATGGTGGATTTTTATACGATAGCGACTCCTACAGTGATGATTTGCCTTATTGGGAATATAAAAAAAATAAAAAACAATTAATTATTCCTTATACTTTGGATAACAACGATATGAGATTTGCTACAAATCAAGGCTTTAACAGTGGAGATCAATTTTATACATATTTAAAAGATAGTTTTGACGCTTTATATGAAGAAGGCAAAAATAATCCAAAAATGATGTCTGTTGGATTACATTGTAGATTAATTGGAAGACCAGGAAGAATTCAGTCTCTCAAAAAGTTTTTAGATTATGTTCTAAAGTTTAATGATGTATGGATTTGCAAAAGAATAGATATTGCAAACCACTGGATTAAAAATTACCCAAGCTAATAGAAAAATGAAAAAAAATAATATTATTTACTTAAACGGATTAGTTGATTTAGCTCAGTCAAGACTGGGTTCTAAAATTGTTTATAAAACTGATGAATTTTTTGCATCCGCTAAAAGAATAATTAATCCTTGGCCCCCTGTATTTAAAGAAGGAGTTTTTGATAAACACGGTAAATGGATGGATGGATGGGAAACTAGAAGAAAGAGAACAAAGGGATACGATTATCTTATTTTAAAGTTTGGAAAACCAGGTGTTATAAAAAAAGTAGATGTTGATACATCTTACTTTTCTGGGAATCATCCTGATCAAATTTCATTACAAGCATGTATTAGTAAAAAAAAAATACCTGATAAAAAAACTAAATGGATAACTATTATTAAAAAAAGCAGAACTAAAGCAAATAGTCATCATTTTTTTAAAGTAAAAAATAAAAATTTTTTCACTCATATAAAATTAAATATTTTTCCTGATGGTGGGGTAGCAAGATTAAGAGTTTATGGTTCTATGAAAACTAATAGTAAAATTAATAATAAAATTCAAAACCTAACCTCTGTTGTAAATGGAGCAGTGCCAATTGCTTGTAATAATGAACATTTTGGAAGAGCAGAAAATATACTTGCTCCAGGCATTGGAAAAAATATGGGGGATGGATGGGAAACTAGAAGAAGTAGAGGAAAGAATTTTGACTGGATAATAATAAAATGTTCATCCCCAGGTAGGATTAATAAAATTCAATTAGATACTCATCATTTTAAAGGAAATTATCCAGACAAATGTTCAGTACAAGCAGCTTATATTCCTAATAAAATTTCAGAAAAAAATATTGTTAATCAATCAAAAAGATGGGCCTATCTTCTTAACAAAATTAAACTCTATGCACATAAAAAACATAATTTTAATAACAAAATAATGAAAAATAAAAAAATAAATTATATTAGAATTAATATTTTCCCTGATGGTGGGATTTCTAGAATAAGAGCCTTTGGAAAAGCTGAATGACTGAAAAAATAATAACACCTATTCCAATTACAAAAGAAAATTTCTCTAAATATGGAGACATGATTTCAACTAAAGATATAAAGCCTTTAGAAATAAATAATGGATATGCAAAAAGATATGATGGTATAGCTAATTTAAATACTTCTAGTGATAATGGTGAAACTACAATTAGCATCTTTTCTGCTTTAAAAAGAAATTTTCCACTGAAAATTGATATGATGGAAAAACATCCCTTAGGAAGTCAAGCATTTATACCAATGAAAGAAACTACTTTTTTAGTATTTGTGGCACCTAAAGAAGAAAAGCTAGATTTAAATAAAATTGAAGCTTTTATTATCCCTCCAGGAATGGGAGTAAATTACAATCCTGGAACTTGGCATTTCCCATTAATATCTACCGAAGATATGAATTTTCTAGTAGTTGATAGAAAAGGATCTGGTGATAATTTAGTTATCGAAAACTTAGATAAAGAAAATATTACTTTGAAATACTAAAGCCCGCCACGCCGCACAACACAGCGCGGCGAACTTATAAATTTAAAATGTTTATTTGCCTCTTCCAGATATTGCCATATGAATGATAGCACCTAAAGCTGCTCCAATCATCCAAGCATATCCTCCTCCTCCACCTAAATTAGCGAAGAAATCATCTAAACCAGCAAATAATATATTTGGCCAAACAGATCCAACCGCAACATAACCTGATATCACCCAAGCTAACATTGCTTTTCCGTTAAATCCTCCGTTGTAATGATATTTTCCACTTGCTTTGTCAGAAAATAAATCATCTACATCAAGTTTTTGTTTTTTGATTACATAATAATCAACAATCATTATTCCAAATACTGGCGCTAAAATCGCCCCTAACGTATTCACAAATGGAAACATTCCCATTTGAGTTATAACAGCAACCCACATACCACCAATAACAAATCCAAAAATAGCAGTGATTAAACCACCGGTTCTGAAATTTATTTTGTCTGGCATTAAGTTTGCAAGGTCATACGCTGGAGGTATAAAATTAGCTACCATATTTATACCAACTGTAGCTGCAAAGAATGCAAATGCTGCAATTAAAGTTAAAAGTAAATTATCTACTTTAGCAACCATTTCTGTTGGTTGAGCAATGTATTCTCCGAATATTGCAATTGTACCACCAGTAATCATTAAAGTTATAAATGAAAAGAAAACTACGTTTCCTACTAATCCCCATAGGTTTCCTTTTTTCATTTCATCTTCATTTTTAACAAATCTAGCAAAGTCACCAAAGTTAATAACTACTGCAGCAAAATATCCTACCATAATTGAAAATACAGCTAGGAAAGCTCCAAATGAACCTAAACCTTCAAATCCACCTGAACGTTCACCACCTGAAAATATTTCTCCAACTTCTGATAGTAATCCGCCACCAGCTTTTGCCCAAATAGCTATCATTAAAACAATCATCACAATATAAACTGCTGGTCCAGCAAAGTTTAAAAATCTTCTAACAAGATCGATTCCCTGCCAAAACAGATAAACTTGGAAAAGTGAAACAAAAATAAATGAAACCCACATTACTCCTGACATTCCAAGTAATACAGGTTCTCCCTGTATTCCTGTTAATCCTGTGATTAAAAGTGCTACTGCGGTTGAAGCTGCATAAGTTTGTGCACCATACCAGAACATTGCAACAAGTCCTCTTGCCATTGCTGGAAAGTTTGCACCAAATACACCCATACTTACACGCGCAAATACTGGATATGGAATACCATGCTTAACGCTTGGTTTTCCTGATAGGTTAACAAGCCACATTATAAAAAATCCTGCTAGTATTAATGCAAGAAATACAGCCCAGCCATTTAAACCTGAAGCTATAAATAATGATGCCGCCAAAGTATATCCAAATAAACTTTGAACATCGTTAGCCCACACGTTAAAGATTTCGAACCATCCCCATTTTTTCTCCGAACTAGGAGTTGGAGCTAAATCCTTATTATATAATTTAGAAGATCTACTCATAATCTTCCTCCTTTTTTTGTTATTTATAGAACGGTAAGTTTTATGATGATAAATACAAGCATTTATTATTGATAATTTAAAAACCCCGTATTTTATGATTTATAAAACCCAATTTGATCAATTAAATTAAATTTGGAATTTAGTTCCAACCACCAACTGTTTTTACTTCCAAAAACTCTATCAGTCCTTCTGTACCAGCTTCTCTTCCAATTCCAGAATGCTTATATCCACCAAAAGGTGAAGCAACAGCTATACCAACTCCATTTACATCTACCATTCCTGATCTAAGTTTTCTTGCAACTCTTTTAACTTTTTCTTTATCTTGAGTTTGAATATAATTTGTTAAACCATAAGGAGTATCGTTAGCTATTGAAATAGCCTCTTCTTCGTTTTCAAAAGGAATTATAGATAATACAGGACCAAAAATTTCAGTTCTTGCAATTTCCATTTGATTATTAACATCAGCAAAAACTGTTGGTTTTACATAATATCCTTTTTCAAAACCTTCTGGTTTACCCGTTCCTCCAGCAATTAACTTTGCTCCTTCATCTATTCCTTTTTGAATTAAATTTTGAATTTTATTAAATTGTAATTCTGAAACTACTGGTCCTATATGATCACCTTCCTTTTGAGGTGCATCTACTTTAGTATTATTTGCTAATTCTTTTACTTTTTCTACAGTTTCATTGTAAATTGATTTTTCAACAAGCATTCTTGTCGGTGCATTACATGATTGTCCTGAATTTCTAAAACATCTTAGAACTCCTCTTGCTACAGCTTCAGAGTCAGCATCTTTAAAAATTATATTTGCTCCTTTGCCACCAAGTTCTAAACTAATTCTTTTAAAATCTTTAGCAGCATTTTGAGAAATTAACGCTCCTGCTCTAGTAGAGCCAGTAAATGATATCATATTTACATCAGGATGACTTGTTAATGCATCTCCAGTTGTTTCTCCATCTCCATTAACTAAATTAAAAACTCCGGAAGGAAATTTTACTTCATCGATCATTTCTGCAAGTAACATAGATGATAGTGGTGCTATCTCGGAAGGTTTTAATACTACAGTACAAGCCGATGCAAGTGCCGGAATTACTTTTAAATTAACTTGATTTATTGGCCAATTCCAAGGTGTAATTAAAGCACACACTCCTTTTGGCTCATATAATAATTTTTGATTATTTTTTTCTTCTCCTAAATCTTTTTCAAATTTAAAGTCTTTTAAAATATTTTTAAAAGATTTTATATGGCTAGCTCCTGTTGCAGCTTGCATTTCAGTTGAAAATTTCATGGGTGCTCCCATTTCAAGCGATATGAGTTTTGCCATTTCTGCCCAACGTTTTTTATAAATTACATATAATTTTTCTAATAAATCTAATCTCTCTTCTTTTTTTGAGAAAGCCCATGTTTCAAAAGCCTTTTTTGCAGCAGTAACTGCTTTATCTACATCTTTTTTTCCACCAAGAGATATTTCAGCACAAATTTCTTCATTTGATGGATCTATTACTTGGTAATTTCTCGGTTCTATTGGTGAGACCCATTTTCCATCAATATAAAAGTTTTTTCTATCTAACATTTAAGAAATCTAGCCTATAGTTTTTTTTTTGCAAATAGATTTGTTAATTCATAAACAATAGTCGCAGCAGCTAAAGATGTTACTTCAGCATGATCATATGCAGGAGAAACTTCAACTACATCAGCTGAAATTAAATTTAGACCTGAAAGTCCTCTTAAAACATTTACCATTTCTCTTGTAGTCATTCCTGCAATCTCAGGTGTTCCGGTTCCTGGAGCAAAAGCAGGATCTAAAACATCTATATCAATTGATAAATATAATGGGTTATTTCCCACTCTATTCCTTATTCTTCCAGCAATTTTGTCTGTCCCTTGGCTCTGAAATTCGTCGCAGTGAATTATTTTAAAGCCAAAACTTTCATCATTTTTAAGATCTTCTCTACTATATAATGGACCTCTTATACCTACATGCATTGAAGAATCATCTAAAAATAAATTTTCTTCTCTTGCTCTTCTAAATGGAGTTCCATGGGTAAACGGCGCTCCAAAATAAGTGTCCCAAGTATCTAAATGTGCATCAAAATGGACTAATGCTACTGGACCTTTGTTAATTTTATTTACAGCTTTTAAAAGTGGAAATGCAATTGTGTGGTCTCCTCCCATACTAATTATTCCACCTACTTTATTTAACAAGTCTGTTGCTCCAACTTCTATTTGTTTAATTGCTTCATTAATATTAAATGGATTGCATGTTATATCTCCAGCATCAGCAACTTGCTGTTCAACAAAAGGTTCACTATCATAGTTTGGATGGTAATTGGTTCTTAAATGCCTTGACGCTTGTCTTATACTTTGTGGTCCAAATCTTGCACCAGGTCTATAACTTGTTCCTGCATCAAAAGGTATTCCAACTATTGCTATATCACATTTATCTACATCTCTTAGTTCTGGCAGCCTTGCAAAAGTTGAAGGTCCTGCAAATCTAGGAACTTTTGTTCCACTGACTGGCTGAATTGTTTTTTTATTATTTTTCAAAGTATTATTATTTAAATTTTATACATAGTTTTTAATTCGCATCAAGTACTGCATGAAGAAATTGTTTTGTTCTTTCATTTTTAGGATCTCCAAACAATTGTTCTGGTGGGCCCTGTTCAAAAATTTTACCTTCGTTAAAAAAACATACTCTATCTGAAATTTCTCTAGCAAATCCCATTTGGTGAGTAACCATAATCATAGTTAAACTATGTTCTTTATTTAAAGATCTAATTACATTTAAAACTTCTCCAACCACTTCTGGGTCTAAGGCTGAAGTTATTTCATCTAACAACATTACTTTTGGTCTCATTGCTAAAGCTCTTGCTATTGCAACTCGTTGTTGTTGGCCTCCTGAAAGTCTTGAAGGATGTTGGTCTTTTTTATCTGTTAATCCAACTAATTCTAAAAGTTCAAGGGCTCTTTTTTCTGCTTCTTCTTTCTTCATACCTAAAACTTCAACTGGCGCTTCAATACAATTTTGAAGTGCTGTCATGTGAGGAAATAAATTGAATTGTTGAAATACCATACCAATTTTTGAACGCCTATCTCTCAAATATTTTTCATTTGCTTCGATCAGCTTGCCGTTTGTGTTAATATGGGTAAGTGGTTCACCATCCAAATGAATAACTCCGCCATTAATTTTTTCTAAAGTCATTAATACTCTTAGTACAGTTGTTTTTCCTGAGCCTGATGGACCAATGATTGAGACCATTTCATTCTTTTTAATATTTAAATTTAGCTTATCTAAAACTACAAGATCTCCATATTGTTTAGTAACTTCATCAAACTTTACTATTATTTCTTGAGAATTTTTATCCATTATTGTTTTACTTTTCCTTGAGCTACATTAACTTTTTTTTCTAAGTTTCTAACCCACATAGCTGCTGGGATAGAAAGTGTTAAAAATATTATACCAACCATTGTATAAGGTTCCAAATATCTATAATTATATCCACCAACAGCTGTTGCTGCATGAAATAACTCTGCAACACCAATTGTTGATAAAAGAGGCGTATCTTTAAAAATTCCAACTAAATAATTACCCATTCCTGGTATTGCAATTGGAAATGCCTGAGGCAAAACAATTCTTCTATAAGTATAAACAGTTGAAAAATTTAATGCTCTACATGCCTCCCATTGTGTTTTGGAAACTCCTTCTAATGCACCACGATAAACTTCTGATAGATAAGTTCCAAAATGTAAACCAATTGTAATCATTCCACACAACCACGCTGATAATTTTATACCAAATTGAGGAAGTACAAAGTAAACAAAAAATAATTGTATTAAAAGTGGTGTTGAACGAATAAATTCTACTAATTCTCTGTTGATTACATTTACAATCTTATAAGGAGTTCTTTGGCCTAATAAAAAAAATAATCCAACAACTAAAGCTATTGCATAACCCACACCTGCAGCGATTATAGTATTTAAAGTTGCCCATAACATTTGTGGTAAAATTTCATAAGCAAAGTCCCATCTAAATCCCATTTCCATATATTATACCTTTTACCTTCCAACCTTTCTTGCTGCTACTACTTCTAACCATCTTAAAAAAGGAACAAGTGCAAACCTTGCCATAATGTAATAAATTAATAAGGCGGTACCAAAACATTGTGCAGAAAGCCAAGTAATAGAATTAATTTGTTTTGCTTCAAAAGTTAAATCAACAACTGTAACAAGAGCTACGAGGGCAGTAGCTTTTAAAAGCTCAACTGTTAAATTAGCAGCAGGTGGCAAAATAATCGGAAATATTTGTGGAATAATAATTCTTTTAATTCTTTTTGCTGGACTAAAATTAAGTGCGTGAGCTGCTTCCCATTGACCCTTTGGTACTGCAAGTATTCCTGCTCTTACTATTTCTGCACCATAAGCTCCAAAATTCATTCCTAAAGCAACTACGCCTGCAACAAAGGCTTCTAAGGAAAGACCAAAAAAAGGTAATACATAATAAACCCAAAATAATTGAACCAACAAAGATGTTCCTCTAAAAAATTCAATATATACAGTTGCTATTCCTTGTATTGCAGGATTTTTGGATAAACGCATTAAACCAAATATCATCGATATAATTACATAAAGAATAGCTGAACAAACTAAAACTTTAATTGTAGTAACCGTACCTAACAAGAGTGTAGGTCCATGTTCGGTTAAAAATGCAAAATAACTCACTAAAAACCTTTAATTAATTAAAAAAAATCAGGCGACCTTTTTTTGGCCGCCTGATTAAATAAATGTATTTTTATACTATTTAGTTGAGCAAGCCCACTCAGTAGTCATATCAGGAGGAGGTAATTGAGCTTTATCATACCCATATTTACCAGCTCTCTCTAACATTTTACCTGGATTAGCCATAACTTTAGCTAAAGCAGCATTGAAAGCTTGTCTAAACTCTTCGTCACTTTTTCTAAAACCAATACCTACTACGTTTACAGTTTCTTTAGGCATTAATTTAGGATCTGTAACTTCAAATGCACCACCTGTTTTTTCTTCATGCTCTTTTGCACCAAAGAAAGTTTGTACAGCAGCATCAGCTCTTCCCGCTTTCATTGCAGCTAATATTCCAACTTCACCTTCAACTAGTAACATTTGGCTATCTGGAACACCAAATTTTTTAGCTGCTTCGACAGTATTGAAACCAGCACCTGTTACTAGTGTAGCACCCGTATCAATAACATCTTGGTAGTTATTAATATTTTTAGGGTTACCTTTAGGTACTAGCATTGCGTCACCAAAAACTCCTATAGGATCAGAAAAATTGATGTTTGCACATCTACTTTTTAAAATATACATACCGCCAGTGATCATATCTGACCTGTTGGCATTAATACCAGGAATTAATCCAGACCATTCAAAAACCTTAGTTTCATGCTCTGTAATTCCCATTTCTTCTAGCACTGTTAAAGCGATCATATTAACAAACCCTAGTGCTTCACCATTATCTCCAGCATACGCCCACGGCACAGCTGTACCAAATCCTAGTCTTAATTTATGTCCGTCTGCTAATCTTTGAGTTAGTGTTGCAGCACTCGCTGAAGAAACGCTAAAAAGAATAACAAAAAGAACAGTAAACGTTTTAAATAATCTACTCATAGTTTATTTCCCTCTTATTAAATTTATTTTAAATAATTTAACTAGAAAAATGGATATTTGTATACACAAAATTATTTTTTCAATCAGAGGTTGACTAAAGGAAACTAAAAAAAATTATTGGGATACTTGAATTTTATCACCAACATTTATTTTTCCATCTTCTAAGGCGCTTAAATAAATTCCCATATCAAAATGATTATAAGTTTTTTTAAGAGATTTGAGTAAATTTAAAGAATTATCATCAGTTTTTGGTTTTAAATTTATAGCTACACATCTTGGAATATTTTTTTCGACTTTAAATGAAACATTATTGATT
>CACFVG010000026.1 GCA_902569725.1 uncultured Pelagibacteraceae bacterium
GGTTTTCCTGTAATAGCTGCCTCCGATATCATTGAAGTAGAGTCACAAGTTACAACAATATACTTTGCCAATGATAGTCCAGAGAGATAAGCTTTTTTATCAATGTTAGTAATTATAAGATTTTCTTTTCCCAATAATTCATCTGCTAAATTTATCGTTCTCTTAGGAGTTCTCATTGATGGAATTACTATAGCTTGCAAATTATTAGTACTCAAAACTTTTTTAATTTTATCAAAAATATTTATTAAATTCTGATCATTATAGTCGTAGTATTTGTTAGGACCTCCTAAAACTAATAACAAATAATCGCTATTTTTTTTGAGTTTTTCTTCAAGATAACTATGACTGTTTTTAATTTCATCTAAAGTTAAATAGTGAATAGCCCCTTTTGATGTAATAACATTTTTTCCATTTAAACTGTCATGTTCTGGTGCAATTACGAAATCAAAATTATCTAGTGAAACTTTAGGATCTTGAATATGAATGTTAAAAACTTTTTTTTTTGAATTTTTTTTCAAATAAATTGAAGGAATTACACTTTTTCTTCCACATGAAATGATTATATCAAAATCTGGAACATCAAATTTATTAAAAACTATGTTTGAGATTGGAGTTAAATTTGGAGGAATCATTTTCCAAAAACTATTTAGTTCAACTTTCTGGTGAGTAAACTCGATATCTAAAGCTTTGGCCAAACCTTCAACTTGGCTTATCATACCGTGCATTCCTTCTGTCAATAATAACCCTTTTAATTTGTCCATTAATTACTATATAGCTTTGATATGAATCAAAATCCAACTAAACACACAAAAGTGTTAATAATTGGATCTGGTCCAGCCGGATATACAGCTGCTGTTTATGCTGCAAGAGCAATGCTAAAACCTATTATGGTTTCTGGTATGGAGCCAGGTGGACAATTAACTACAACAACTGATGTTGAAAACTATCCTGGTTTTGCAGAAGTAATTCAAGGACCATGGTTGATGGAACAAATGCGAGACCAAGCTAAAGCTGTAGGTACAGAAATGATCGAAGATCATATCTCTTCAGTAAATTTAAAATCAAAACCTTTTGAGGCAATAGGAGATGGTGGTCAAAAATATACTGCAGATTCAATTATAATTTCAACTGGAGCTCAAGCAAGATGGTTAAATATTGAGTCAGAACAAAAATTTAGAGGATTTGGTGTATCAGCTTGCGCAACATGTGATGGGTTTTTCTTTAAAGATAAAACAGTTGCGGTTGTAGGTGGTGGAAATGCTGCAGTTGAAGAAGCAATGTTTCTTACAAAATTTGCATCAAAAGTTCAATTAATTCACAGAAGAGATTCTTTAAGAGCTGAAAAAATGCTCCAAAGCAAATTAATGGCTAACAAAAAAATTGAAATTATTTGGGATAGTGTTGTTGAAGAAGTTATTGGAGACAATGATCCTAAAAATGTTAAGGGATTAAAAATTAAAAACGTAAAAACGAATAAAATTGATGAATTAAAAATTGATGGCTTATTCATTGCAATTGGGCACGATCCAGCTACTCAACTATTTAAAGATCAATTGGATATGGATAAAGAAGGTTATTTAACAACAAAACCAGACTCAACAGAGACAAATATACCAGGTATTTTTGCTGCAGGAGATGTTAAAGATAAAATATTTAGACAAGCAGTTACTGCTGCGGGAATGGGCTGTATGGCTGCTCTAGAAGCTGAAAAATTTTTGTCTCATTAAGTTATGTGCCCTATATGCTGGATTAGTGGATTTATAGCTGCCTTGCTTGGAGGATCTTTTATAGCTGTTGTGAATCACCCAATATCTTGGATTTTAAGTATAATTTTAATTTCTTACGCTTGTTATAAATTTTATGAAGCTAAGAAAAGAGGAAATAAAATGAATCAAGAAACAAAAGACAGAAATAAAAAAACAATATTTAGATTTATTCAAGGTGTAGTTGTAGGTTCAATTGTTACCGCAATTATTTTTTATGGCCTAACTTATAAAGAACATCAAAGAATGCATGATCTTTTAGAGAAACATGGTATTGAAAAGCACGAACATTAAATTTTAAATATATAATATAAGTAATTTATGGGTGAAAAAGTATTTTTAACAGGAATTAGTGGATGGATTGCAAAACATACTGCGATAGAATTATTAAATTCAGGTTATGAAGTTTTGGGAACGGTAAGAAACAACAATTTAATTGAACTAACAAAAGAAACTTTAAGCAAATATACTTCAATAGATAAATTATCATTTGTTGAGTTAGATCTTTTAAAAGACGATGGATGGAATGAAGCAGCAAAAGGGTGTAAATATATAATGCACGTTGCTTCTCCTTTTCCTATGAAAGTTTCAAATAATAGAGATAGTTTATTGCCAGTTGCTGTAGATGGAACTTTAAGGGTTTTAAATGCTGGTTTGAATGCTGATGTAGAACAAATAATTATAACCTCCTCTATCGTAGCAATGTTTAGAAAACCTAATAGAACTAATCCTTATTCATTTGGAGAAAATGATTGGACAGATGTTAATTGGGTTGAGGGTGTAAGTGATTACTTTTTATCGAAAACAAAAGCTGAAAGAGCTGCTTGGGATTTTATGGAAAGCAAAGGATTAAAAAATAAATTAACATCAATTAATCCTGGTGGGGTATTCGGTGATGCATTGGATAAAAAAGGTGGCACATCAATCGAATATGTAAGACAATTTATGAAGGGTAAATTTCCAGGAGCACCTAAATTTGCAGTTTTAATTTCTGATGTAAAAGATATAGCAAAAGCACATGTTGCCTGCATTGGAAATAAAAAAGTTGGAGGTAGAAGGTTAATTGTTGGTAAAGAAGTAAAAAAACTAGTTGAATTATCTCAATTTATGGCTGAAGCGATGCCTGAGTATGCAAAAAAACTTCCCAAAAAAGAACTACCAAATTTTATGGTTAAATTAATAAGCTATTTAGACTCAAGTGCTAAAACAATGATACCTGACCTTGGAATTGTAATGCAAACTGACACAACATATGCAGAAGAATTATTAGGTTTTAAATTTAAACCTGCAAAAGGTTGCATATCTGAAAATGCTAAATCAGTAGTTAGATTAGGATTAGTTTAGTTTTCTAAACTTTCACAAAAAAATTTTATTCTTTCCATGGCCCTTTTTAAATTTTTCATTGAAGTTGCATATGAAATTCTAAAGTAACCTTCTAATCCAAAAGCTGAGCCTTGCACAACTGCTACATTTGCTTTCTCGAGTAACTTTTGAACAAAGTCAGTATCTTTTTTTAATTTAGTTTTTTTATTCAAAAGACCTTTGCAACTTGGAAATACATAAAATGCTCCATTAGGTGTTAAGCAATTAATTCCTTTAATTTCATTTAAGCTCTTAACAACAAAGTCTCTTCTTTTTTTAAATTCCTTAGATCTTATTTTTATAAATTTCTGAGTTCCGTTTAAAGCTTCAACTGCGGCTGCTTGGCTTACAGAAGAAGGGTTCGATGTTGATTGGGATTGGACTTTACGAATAGCTTTAATTATATCTTTTGGTCCTCCCGCATAACCTATTCTCCATCCTGTCATAGCATAAGATTTGCTTACACCGTTCATGGTAAGAGTTCTATTTTTCAAACTAGATATTTGAGCGATGGTAAAAAACTTAGCTTTATCATATGTAATGTGCTCATAGATATCATCACTTAAAATTTGAATTTTCTTATATTTAATTAATACTTGAGATAATTTTTTTATCTCTGCTTTTGTATAACTTGCACCTGTAGGATTTGATGGTGAATTTAATATTAGCCACTTTGTTTTTTTAGAAATTGCTTTCCTTAATTTTTGTGGTGTTAATTTAAAATTATCTGATTCATTGCATTTAACAATTTTTGGTTTACCGCCTGCTAATAAAACCATATCGGGATAGGAAACCCAAAAAGGTGCTGGAATAATTACTTCGTCTCCTCTATTTAGGGTTGCCATAAATGCATTATAAAGAACTTGTTTACCACCTGTTCCTACAGTTATTTCCTCGTTTGAGTACCTCAAATTATTTTCTTTTTTAAATTTTTTAATTATTGCTTTTTTTAAAGCTGGAGTTCCGTCAACCGCTGTATATTTGGTATCACCTCTCCTAATAGCTTTTATGGCAGCATTCTTAATATTATTTGGTGTATCAAAATCTGGCTCACCTGCACCTAGCCCTATTACATCCTTGCCTCCTGCTCTTAGTTCTCTAGCTTTTTGAGTAACAGCAATAGTAGGTGATGGTTTAATCCTTTTTAAACTATCTGATATTATGTTCATTGAAATATAAAATTATTCTAATACGTTGTTTAATATATGGAAAATACTTATCAAGATTTAATTACAGATATTCAGAGTAAAAATCCAAAAATTAGTGGAAAACTTGAAGGTGGTAAAAAATTCAAAATTAAATCTGATTTTAAACCTGCTGGAGACCAACCAGAAGCTATAAAAAAATTGGTCCAAAGCGCCAATAAAGGTGAATTCAATCAGGTTCTTCTTGGAGTAACAGGATCAGGAAAAACCTTTACTATGGCAAAGGTTATTGAGGCTACAAACAGACCGGCATTAATTTTAGCTCCAAATAAAACACTTGCTGCTCAGCTCTATGGTGAGATGAAAGGTTTTTTTCCAGACAATGCTGTTGAATATTTTGTCTCTTATTACGATTATTATACGCCCGAAGCTTATGTTCCCAGATCAGACACTTATATCGAAAAAGAAGCCTCAATTAATGAACAAATAGATAGAATGAGACATTCGGCTACAAGATCTCTTTTAGAGAGAGATGATGTTTTAATCGTTGCCAGCGTATCTTGCATTTATGGTCTTGGATCAGTTGAAGCATACAGCAAGATGACTTTAACACTTCAAAAAAACTATGATTATAACAGAGAACAAATAATTAAATCTTTAGTTGCTCTTCAATACAAAAGAAATGATCAAAATTTTTATAGAGGAACTTTTAGGGCCAGAGGAGAATATCTTGAGGTTTTTCCTTCACATCTTGAAGATAGAGCTTGGCGATTAAGTTTGTTTGGTGAAAAATTAGAAAAAATAGAAGAATTTGACCCATTAACTGGAGATCAAGTTAGAGAATTAAGCTTAATTAAAATTTATGCAAATAGTCATTATATAACTCCAAAACCAACAGTAGAACAAGCAATCATAAATATAAAAAAAGAGTTAGAAGTAACTTTAAAAAAACATAAGGCCGAAAATAAATTGCTTGAAGCGCAAAGGCTAGAAGAAAGAACAAAATTTGATTTAGAAATGATTGAAGCAACTGG
Source organism: uncultured Pelagibacteraceae bacterium (assembly GCA_902569725.1). Lineage (GTDB taxonomy): Bacteria > Pseudomonadota > Alphaproteobacteria > Pelagibacterales > Pelagibacteraceae > Pelagibacter. The sequence goes on from CACFVG010000026.1 coordinate 5,305, forward strand.
TTCATGTGCTGGAATTGAAAACTATTCAAGATTTTTATCTGGGAGAAACCCAGGTGAACCACCACCTACTCTTTTTGAATATTTTCCAGATAATACTTTGGTATTTGTAGATGAGTGTCATGTAACAGTTCCGCAGTTAAATGGAATGTTTAAAGGAGATAGATCAAGAAAGAGTACTCTTGCAGAATATGGATTTAGACTTCCATCATGCATGGATAATAGACCTCTAAAATTTGAAGAATGGGATATGATGAGAACCCAAACTGTTTTTGTTTCTGCTACACCCGGACCTTGGGAGCTAGAACAAACAAAAGGTAAATTTATTGATCAAGTAATAAGGCCAACAGGATTAATAGATCCTAATGTAGAAATTAGACCTGCAAAAAACCAGGTTGATGATTTAATGTATGAATGCAAAAAAGTTGTTGGGAAGAATTTCAGAGTATTGGTAACAACATTAACAAAAAAAATGGCTGAAGATTTGACTGAATATCTTCATGAAAATGGAATAAAGGTCAGATATTTACACTCAGACATTGATACTCTTGAAAGAATTGAAATTATGAGAGATTTAAGAATGGGAGTATTTGATGTTTTGGTTGGAATAAACCTACTAAGAGAAGGACTAGATATACCAGAATGTGCATTGGTTGGAATTTTAGATGCAGACAAAGAAGGTTTCTTAAGGTCTGAAACTTCACTTATCCAAACTATCGGCAGAGCAGCAAGAAATGTTGAAGGAAAAGTTATTCTATATGCTGACAAAGAAACCAAGAGTATAAAAAAAGCAATAAAAGAAACCGATAGGAGAAGACAAATTCAGCTTAATTATAATAAAAAAAATAATATTGATGCAAAAACAGTAAAAAAAGAAATTAGTGATATTTTAGAAAGTGTTTATGAAAAAGATTATGTAAAAGTTAGTGAGGGCTCAAATATAGGTGGAAACCTGAAAAAACACTTAAAAGCATTAAACAAAAAAATGAAAGATTCTGCATCCAATTTAGAATTTGAAGAAGCTGCAAAAATTAGAGATGAAATCAGAAAACTAGAAAGTACGGAGCTAGAAATTACTTTAAATCCAAAAATAAGACAGTACGATGTAAAAAATAAACTCTATCCTAAGGGAAGATCAACCATGGGAATGCCCGGAACTAGAGCGCAAAAAGGAAAGAAAAAGTGGAAGCAAATAAAATAATCATTACTGGAGGTGCAACCCGTATAGGAGCAGCTATAGCTAAAAGGCTTGCAGGGCGAGGAGTAGAAATTGTCATACACTTTAATAAATCTAAATCTAATGCCGAAAAATTAAAAAAAGAATTATCAAAAAAACAAACTAAAGTTTATCTTGTTAAAGGAGACTTAAGCAAAGAGCCAGATGTAAATAAAATTTTGAAGTTTGCCAAATCTAAATTAAAATATTTTGATTGCTTAATTAATAATGCCTCTTTGTTTGAAAATGATAAACTTGAAAATTTTAGTACATCTAATTGGGGGCGTCATTTAAGAACAAACCTTAGAACTCCTGCTTTATTATCCAAAGGATTTGCAAAAAATATTAAAGTTAAAAATAACAATATAATTAATATTATCGATCAAAGAGTTTTTAAATTAACTCCATTCTTTTTTTCCTACACAATAAGTAAAACAGGACTTTATACTCTTACAAAAACAAGTGCTATGAGCTTATCTCCTAATATAAGAGTAAATGGGATTGCACCAGGACCAACAATGAAAAACAAAAGACAAACAGAAAAGCACTTTAAAAAACAGTACATGGCCACTCCACTTAAAAGACAAGTTGATGTGGAAGAAATTTGCAATGCAGTTGACTTTTTTATAAAAAATAGATCTATTACTGGACAAGTATTGGCTATTGATAGTGGACAAAATTTAAATTGGCAAACACCGGATATAATGAAGGGTAAAGAGTGAAAAAGAATAATCTTAAGATAGTTAAAATAGATAAAAAAAAAAACTTATTTAACTATGAAAAAAAAGTATTAATTAAAGATTTAATATTAGATTTAAAACTTGGGTACTTTGATTTCGAAAAAGAAAAATCTCAAAAAGTAAAGTTCACTCTTGATGTAAACTACGAAGATAAAAAACCATCAAATGACAAAGACATTAAATCAATTGTAAATTACGCTAAAATTGTAAGGTTAATTAAAAAATTAGTTAAAAATAAACATTATAACTTTCTTGAAACACTGGCTGAAGACGTTTTTGATGAGCTATTTAAAGATAAAAGAATTGATAAAATCACTCTCCAGATTGAAAAATTAGAAATAATGAAAGATTGTTCATCAGTAGGAATTCAAATTTCTAAAAAAAGAAGTTATGATTAGTTCTGAATTAGGAAAAGAAGCAATTAAAAAAGAACTTCCATTAATACCTAAACTGCCTGGTGTTTATAGGATGCTCAACTCAAAAAACGAAATATTGTATGTTGGAAAGGCCAAAAATCTTCCAAACAGGTTAAAAAGCTATATTGCAGAAAAAAACCATATAATAAGAACAGAAAGAATGTTGTCTCAAACTAAAAAAATTGAGATCACAACTACCTCTAATGAAAGTGAGGCCTTGCTTTTAGAGGCAAATTTAATAAAAAAATTTAAACCAAAATTTAATATTCTTTTAAGAGATGATAAATCGTTTCCATTTATTTTTATTGGAAACAAAGATAAATGGCCACAAATAAAAAGACATAGAGGTAAAAAAACTAAAGAGGGATTTTATTTTGGTCCATTTGCATCTGCGGGCTCAGCAAATTGGACTATTAAAATGATCCAAAAAATTTTTCATTTAAGAGTTTGTGATGATACTGTTTTTAAAAATAGAGAACGACCATGTATTTTATATCAAATAAAAAGATGTTCTGGGCCGTGCGTTGGTTATATTAAAAAAGAAGAATATAAAAGTTCAGTTGAAGATGCTATAGAGTTTGTTTCAGGTAAATCAAGAAGAATACAAAAAAATCTTTCAAAGCAAATGGAAAAAGCAAGTGAAGATTTAGACTTTGAAAAAGCAGTAATATTGAGAGATAGAATTAAAGCTTTAAATATTATTCAGTCATCTCAAAGAATTAATGAGGCAAACTTAGTAGAAGCAGATGTAATTGGTGGATACAAAGAGTCGGGTAAAACTTGTATTCAAGTGTTTTTTTATAGATCTAAACAGAATTGGGGTAACCAAGCTTTTTTTCCTAAACATGATCCAGATGAAAGATTGAGCAATATTTTAAATTCTTTCGTTTCTCAATTTTATGAAAATAAAAGTGTTCCGTCTTTAATAATATTATCAGAAGATATCAAAGAAAAAAATTTAATTGAAAAAACACTTTCTAA
>CACFVG010000027.1 GCA_902569725.1 uncultured Pelagibacteraceae bacterium
ATTGAACAAAGACTACAGTTTGCTTTTCTTTTAAATGCAAGTGTTCAACGACAAGCAGAAAGAGTGACGGCTACAGAAGTACAATTAGTAGCTAACGAATTACAAGACGCTTTAGGTGGCGTTTACGGAATATTAACAACAGAATTTCAGTTGCCTTACATCAACACTAAATTAGCGATGTTAAGACAACAGAAACTTTTACCAGAACTTCCAAAAGATATTGTGAAAACAAAAATCATTGTTGGAATGGAAGCACTTGGTAGAGCAAGTGACAGGTTGAGATTACTTCAATTTATGTCAGACCTAGCAGGTACTTTAGGTGCTGAAACACTTGCAAGACATATTAATCTTGATGACGCTATTAAGAAATTTGCAGTAGCAAACGGTATTGATACTCAGGGATTAATTAAATCAAACGAACAAATCCAACAAGAACAACAACAAGCCCAACAACAACAATTTGCACAACAGGCACTAGCTGACCCAAGAGTAGCAATAGAAGCAGGAAAGCAACTCGCTAATTCTAATGTCAGACCTCAAATTGATGGTGAAGGGCAAGTATCATTACAAGGAGAATAATAAATGACTGATAGAGTTGAAATAAACCCAGACAATACAAATAAACCATTAGAACAATCTCAGGAAGATTTAGCTAAACAAGGTATTAATGTTAATGAAAGTCAAGTTAATGCAAACGGTGAAAGCATAAATATTTCTGAACCAGATAATAAAGTTCAATCTTCAGAAGATGAAGCTAGACCTAATTGGTTGCCTGAGAAGTTTGCTTCTGCAGAAGAACTAGCAAAAGCATATGGTGAACTTGAAAAGAAAATGTCAGCACCAAAAGAAGAAGTTCCTGAAAGTGTTGAAGAAGCACCTGAGGAAGTTCAACAACTAGATAAGTATTACGAGGAGTATACTGAAAACAATGAACTCTCAGATAAAAGTTATACTGAATTAGAAAGTATGGGTTTATCTAGAGATTTAGTTGATGGATATATTGCAGGTCAAAAAGCATTAGCAGATAATGACGTTGCAACAATTCATAATGTTGTAGGTGGACAAGATAACTATGCAAACCTTTTAGATTGGTCTGCAAAGAATTTATCTCAAACAGAAAAAGACGCTTTCAATGACACAATAGACAATGGAAGTACTGAACAAGTTAAACAAGCCGTGACTGGACTTATGGCTCGTGCAGGTATGTCTGCAGATAATCCACAACAATCTTTGTTTGAAGGTGATACAGAAAATGTTGCAACAGATGTATTTAAATCTGTAGCACAAGTCACTGAAGCAATGAATGACCCAAGATACAGTAAAGACCCTGCGTTTAGAAAAGAAGTAGAAGATAAACTAGCAAGAAGTTCTGTAATCTAATGGAAAGAAATTATAAGCGTGAGTACAAAAACTATCACTCAAAACCAGAACAACGTAAAAATAGGTCTAGTAGAAATATTGCAAGACGTTTAATGGCTAAGAGACTTGGCAAAGCTAAACTTGCAGGTAAAGATGTAGACCACAAAGATAGCAACCCAAGAAATAACTCACCTTCTAATTTAAGAGTATCATCAATAAAAAGGAATAGAGCAAGAAATGCTTAATTTTATTTTACAAATTTTGAAAAATCCATTGACTAGAATGATTGGTTCTAAAGTCATAGATGGAATAAATCATAAAATGGAGAAAGATAAAATTATTAGAGCAAAAGAAATTGAAGCAGTAAAAACAGTTTCAGTTGAACAAGTAAGACAACAAGAACACTCAATTAAAGATGAAATATTAACCATTTTAATTAGTGCTATTTTTATTTTTACTTTTCTACCGTTTTCTCAACCTTATATGACAAAAGGTTTTGAAATACTTAAATCAGCACCAACTGAATTTTGGTGGGCAGTTCTAATTGTATTCTCAGGAAGTTTTGGAATGTCTACCTTAAAAAACATAAAGGGGAAAAAATAATGTACGGAAAAAAGAAAAACAAAAAAGGCAAGAGCAAAAAGAAAAATGCTATTGCTATGAATAAAAAGAAAAAACTGAAGATGTATTAATATGGCACTTACAGATAAACAAAAAGCTACCTTGAAAAAACATAGTGTTCATCACTCAAAAAAGCATATGGCTTTGATGAACTCATTAATGAACAAAGGAAAGTCTTTTAAATTTGCACACCGACAGGCACTTAAAATTGCAGGAAAGTAGGTGGCAAAGAAGAAGAATAGTCTTCTTAATAAGATAGAACACGAAACTAGAAGTAAATTTAAAAAAACAAGTCAAAGTACAAGAAGACCTAAATTTTCTTCTATGAATAAAAGTAAAAAGAGAACTTTTAAAAAGGCAAATAGAGGTGGTAGATAAACCTTTAAATAAAATTATTAGAGATAATACAGGAAGTAAAAAGTTTAAAGTTTACGTCAAAGACCAATCAACAGGTAATATCAAGACAGTCAGATTTGGTGACCCAAATATGAAAATAAAACGAAGTTCAGACAGTAATAGAAAATCTTTTATGGCACGACACGGTGCATTATTAAAAAAAGTAAAAGGTCAAAAAAATCTATCACCAGTATATTGGGCTTTGAGGTCTTGGAAACTTGGAACAAAAATCTAAAAAGAAATGTAAATGCAAAGAGTGTAAATGCAAAACAAAGAAAAGAAAGAAAAGATTAACTGAAGAAGAATTTTGGAAAGTAATGTCCAAAAGATTTAACAAGTGAACACCACTTCTCATAAGAGGGGTGTACTTATTAAAATCTAACTTAGCCACTTACGAGTGACAACTTAGCAATGAAAGTAAATGAGTAGATAATAAATAGTTAAAAAGGAGAAAATAAACTATGGCAAACGCTACACCAACAAGACTAGGTCAAAACCTAGCAACAGGTGACGCTAATGCTCTTTTCCTAAAAATCTTCAGTGGTGAAGTATTATCTGCTTTTGGTAGAGAAAACCAAATGATGAATATGACTACTGTAAGAAACATACAGCAAGGTAAAAGTGCGAGTTTCCCAGTCACGGGAAAAATCACTGCTGATTACCATACTGCAGGAAACGAGATAACAGGGTCTACTGTTAAACAAACCGAGAAGTTAATTAACATAGATGATATGTTGATTTCTTCAACTTTCGTTGCAGAAGTAGACGAACTTAAAAATCATTTTGACGTGAGAAGTATATTCTCAAACGAAATGGGTCGTGCTTTAGCAAAAAAAGTAGACAAACACTTACTTCAGTTAATTGTAAAAGCTAGTAGAGCAACTGCAAATATCAGTGGCGATACTGGTGCAGGAACTGAAATTGTTGACGCTGACGCTGATACAAATATGACTTCATTAATTGAAAGCGTATTTGAAGGTATTCAGAAGTTAGATGAAAACGATGTTCCTTCAACTGAAAGATATATGGTTGTGACACCAGATATTTATTACAAACTTGCAAATGTCGATAAACTTGTTTCAAGAGATTTCTCAGCGAACAATGGTGACTTTGGTAAAGGTTCTGTAGTAGCTATCGGTGGAGTACCAGTAATTAAGTCAAATACTGCAGTTGACGCTTATGTCAACTCAGCTACTGACAGTGCTACTGGACAAAACAACGATTACTTAGTGAACGCTTCAGACGTTGTTGCGACTATCTTCCAAAGAGGTGCAATAGGAACTGTAAAGAGAAAAGACTTAACTCTTGAAAGTACTTATGACCCAAGAAGAATGGGAACATTAATGACTGCAAGAATGATGGTTGGACATAACATTCTAAGACCAGAATGTGCAGTTTCAATTAACAAATCTTAATAAAAGATAACTTCAGGCGTAGAGATTAACACAGACAATCTACGCCTGTTGTTTACAGGAGAAAATAACTATGTGTTGGTTTTGTAAATTCAGAAGATGGATAGGTAGAAAAATTGACGATTTTTTTGATAGTTTTTTACCATAATGACAACAACAACTCGTGGCACTGAACTTGAAAGTGTCAATGTAATTCTTAGTACAATTGGGGAAAGTCCATTAAACAGTTTAAGTGGGTCTTTACCAGTAGACGGAACAGTCGCTAAAAATGTTTTATCAGAAATTTCAAGAGAAGTTCAATCTGCAGGTTGGCACTTCAACACTCATTATAAAAGTACTCTAACAAGAGATACTAATAACAAAATTCCAGTTGCAACTAATGTAGTTAGAGTAGACTTAGACCCAAATTTAATTTCTAGACGTGACTATGATTTAGTTCAACGTGATGGCTTTCTTTATAATCTTGCAAAGAATACAGATATATTCGATAGAGATTTTGAAGATGTAGTTCAAGTTTATTTATTACCTTTTAATGAAATACCTGAACAAGCTAAAAGATATATTACAATAAGAAGTGCTAGAGTTTTTCACGATAGAACTTTAGGCGCAAATACTTTACACAAATTTTCACAAGAAGATGAAAGACAAGCGTTATCTATTTTGAGAAGCGCAGAAGCAAATACTGGTGACTATTCGATATTTGATACACCAGAACAAACTTACACAATTTCAAGAAGTAATAGGATTTACTAATGCCTTTAGTTTCTAGAACCATACCAAACTTGGTTCAAGGAGTAAGTCAACAACCAGAAGTATTAAGATTAAGTTCACAAGCTACAACTCAACTTAATGGTTTTTCTAGTGTTGTTGAAGGTCTCAAAAAAAGACCACCAACTAATTATATCGCAAAACTATCATCATCAACTTTTGGTAATGCTTTCTTGCATACCATCAATAGAGACGTAGCTGAAAGATATATTGTTGTAATAAAAAATGGTTCTATAGAAGCATACGAAACAGATGGAACTCAAAAGACTGTAGTAAATCAAACAGGCGCAACTGCATATTTAACTTCTTCAGACCCAAAGAATGATTTTGTTTGTGTGACTGTTGCAGATTTTACTTTTGTATTAAATAAAAATATTCAATGCGAAATGGACACAACAACAAGTCCTGCAAAAATAGAACAAGCAGTTTATTCAGTATTACAAGGTGTGGATAACACACCATACTCAATTACAATTGATGGAACTACGACTACGTTTACCTCATCAAATACAGATACCAAAGCAATCCGAGACGGATTAAAGAGTGCAATCGGAAGTCCTTCAGGAATTACTTTAGCAAACATTGGAGACAGTAGTTTTTCAATAACTAAATCCTCAGGAACTTTAAATATATCAGCTTCTGATGGTTTTGGTGATGACGCTTCACAAGTGGTAAAAGATAAAGTTCAAAACTTTTCTGATTTACCTCAACCTGCAATCAACAATATGGTTGTTGAAGTGACAGGAGACGCTTCTAATAACTTTGATAATTATTATGTAAAATATGACGGAGATTTATGGGAAGAAACTGTTGCACCTGCAACTGCTACAACAATTAAAAATACTAAGTTTCCTCATTTATTAATTAGAACTGCAGATGGTAATTTTAGGTTTACTCAAATAGATGGAAGTTCCTATACTATTTCAGCAACCTCTTTTGATGTTCCTTCTTTAGGAACAAGAGTTTGTGGTGATTTAAGTTCTGCACCTGACCCAAGTTTTATAGGTAAAAAACTAAATGACATTTTCTTTCATAGAAACAGACTAGGTTTGTTAGCTGATGAAAATGTTATTATGAGTAGAAGTGGAGAGTTCTTTGAGTTCTTTCCTGAAACAGTGACTTCTACTTTAGATACAGACCCAATTGATGTTGCAAGTACTCATACCAAAGTAAGTATATTAAGACACGCAGTATCTTTTGATGAAGAATTATTAATATTTAGTGACCAGTCTCAATTTATGGTGACTGGTGGTGCAACATTAACTGCAGGAAATATATCAATCAATGTCACGACTGAGTTCGAAGCAGACAGAAAAGTTAAACCAGTTGGCTCAGGTTCTAATGTCTTCTTCACGTTTAATAAAGGAAACTTTACAGGGGTTAGAGAGTTTTTCGTTGCGTCTGATACAGATACGAAAAAAGCTGACGATATTACGGCTAATGTGCCTAAGTTTATTCCTGCTAATGTTTTTAAACTTGCTACTTCTACTACTGAAAATATCTTAATAGCTTTATCAGGTGATGAAGATAATGCTTTATATGTATTTCAATATTATGTAGCACAAAACAAAAGACTTCAATCTGCGTGGCATAAATGGACTTATGGTACTTCTACTTCAGATAAAATTTTAAATGTTGATTTTATTGAAAATACTTTATTTATTGTAAACGAAAGAAGTGATGGAGTTTATTTAGAAACTATAGATGTTTCTCCTGCACTTACAGATACAGGTGAAAGTTATCTTACTCATTTAGATAGAAAAATTAACAACACTCAGATTACAGAAAGCTATAACGCAGGAACAAACCAAACAACTATCACGTTGCCATACGCAATAAATAATACAATGAAGGTAGTTGGTCGTTCTGGTGCTTCAAACAAAGCAGGACAAGAAATAGCTACAGTATCACAATCAGGAACAAGTATTGTGGTAAGTGGAGATATAACTGCACAAAACTTTTTTATAGGTGAGCAATATGAATTTGAATTTCAATTCTCACAACAATTCTTACAGGTAGCAGATAGCGTAGGAAGTAGAGTTTCAGTTAAAGAAGGAAGATTACAGATTAGAAACTGGTCTGTAAGTTTTAATGATACAGGATTTTTTACAACAGAAGTCACACCAGTAGGACGTAGTACCTCAAATTCTACATTTACAGGAACGGTAGTCGGTTCAGGACTAACAGGAACTGTAAATCTAGAAGATGGAGATTTTACTTTTGCAGTCCAATCTGAAAATGACAAATTAACAGTTAAAATAAAAAACAATAGTCACTTACCTAGCAACTTCATTAATGCAAGTTGGCAAGGTTTTTATGTCACTGCAAGTCAAAGAATTTAATGGTTTTCGTTTATCTACTCACGAAGATTGTCATTACTTAAAAGACAAACTTCGATATGCAGATATTCAAGAAATATTAGCTAATTCAGGTTCAACACCATACAATGTTTTACTAAAGGGGTATGTTGCTTCTGAAGTATGTTTCACAATTGTAGACACTGAAAATATACCTGTCGGTATGTTTGGAGTATCTAAAGAAGGTGCTATCTGGTTATTAGCTTCAGACGAAATTTATCGCATAAGATTTAGTTTCTTACGAGAAAGTAGAAAAGTGATAGATTTTTTAAATCAAAAGTATCCAACATTATGGAACTACGTAGATTGTAGAAATGAACTACATATACGTTGGCTCAAATGGTGTGGATTTAAATTTTTACGAAAAATTAACTACGGAGTTTTACAACTACCATTTTATGAGTTTATTAAAATATGTGTGAACCAACAACGGCACTCTTAATTGCTAGTGCAGGGTCGTCTTTTTTACAATTTCAACAGGCGAAAGCTCAGCAAAAAGCACAATTCATTGCGCAGAAAAGACAGAATGATATTGCTAAAGCAAATGCAATAAGAAGATATGCAACAGAACAATTAAAGATAAGACAAACAATTGCAAAAAGTTCTGAAAAAGGTTTTCAAGCAAACATTCGTTCTAAAGTAGCTAGGGCAAAATTTATAGCAGGTTCTGAAGGTTTAGCTTTATCAGGTTCACAAGAAAGATTGATGGGTGATTATTATAGAGTTCAAGGTAATTATAATGCTTCACTTCAAAGAAACTTAGGAATTAATATTTCTCAGTTTGAAAGAAACTTAGAAGCGATACAGTTTGGACAAGAAGCACAATCAACTTATTTACAACCACCTAATCCTGCACTGTTATTTGCTTCGTCTGCATTGAATGTTGCAAATACTTATTACAGTTTAGAATTTCAAAAAGAGAACGCAGGTCTAATGACCAACAAACAGAAGAACCAACAAACTAATTCTGTATCAGGAGTTTGGACATAATGGCTAAAAGAAGAATTAAACCAGAATTAAATCTGCAACCAGAATTACCACAAGTATTATCTGAAGACTTTAATTTATTTTATAAACCAGACGCAGAACCTGAAATTGCAGGACTTAAAGAATTTACTGCTTCATTAGATAATTTTATATCTGACGCAGGAACTAAAATTGTTTTAAGTAAAGAACTAAAACAAAAAGAAATTAATTCTGCACAAGCAGAACGAGACTTTATAGAAAATAAAAATAAATTTAGAGACGCAGTTAAAAATGGAACAATAGATAAAACTGCTAATCCTTACTATATAGAAAAATATAAAGAATTAAGTCTAAATGAATTTGCTGATAA
>CACFVG010000028.1 GCA_902569725.1 uncultured Pelagibacteraceae bacterium
TAAATTTCTTATTTGTTACACTTTTTGGAATAGGAAAATTAAAAAAAATACCAGGCAGTTATGCCTCATTGGTTACGACTATATTTTTATTCTTTTTATTTCATATATTAAATTTTTCACCAAATGTAGTTTTGATTGGAGTTATAATTATATTTTTAATCTCTATATATGCTATCAATGTTTTTATAAGTGATTTAGATAATAAAGATCCAAAAGAAATAGTTATTGATGAGTTTATTGGTCAATCAATTCCTATATGTCTTTATGAAATTGCTCATGAAGGAGAAAAAGAAATTAATCAAGTATTAACCTTTTATTTCATAATGTTTATTCTTTTTAGAATATTTGACATAACTAAACCCTACCCTGTTAGCTATTATGATAAAAACTTTAAAAATAGTTTTGGCGTTATTATGGATGATGTATGCGCTGGATTATATGTTGTAGCAGTTCTTGTTATGTATATGGTATTTACTTCATGAGAAAAATTTCGCAAAAAATAGTTAAATTATTAAGGAAAAAAAATCTTAAATTTTCCTTTGCTGAATCTTGTACTGGTGGTTTGCTTTCAAGTTCTATTACTTCAATTAGTGGTTCGTCTAAAGTTTTTACCCTTGGATTAATCACTTATTCAAACCAAGCTAAAATTATGATTCTTAAAGTACCAAAAAAAATAATAATGAAATATGGTGCAGTCAGTTATGAGACTTGTTTGTCTATGGTTAAAAATTTAAGCAAAATTAGTAAAACTAATATTTCTATATCAATTACTGGAATTGCTGGCCCTAAAGGAGGTACAAAGGAAAAGCCTGTAGGTTTAGTTTATATTGGCATTAAAAAAGGGAGTAAAACCTTAATAAAAAAATACTTATTTAAAAATAAAAAAAGAATATTAATTCAAAGAGCTGTGGTTAATAAAACTTTAAATTTAGTTTTAAATCTTATTAAATAAACCATCTGCCCTTTTCTCAAAAGCATCAGCAATTTTTTCTAAACCAAATTGAAAAGATTTGGTCATAATTATATTTAAAAAATGATTTTTTAATTCAAAATCAACATCAAAAGAAACTTCTGTAATATTATTGTTTTCTTTAAAAAACCATTTGTTTTCTAAATACTTTAATGGACCATCAATATTTGTTACATAAATGGAGTCTTCTTTTTTATTAAATTTAACATCACTTTTGTACGTATCTTTGAAAGGGCCTTTTCCAATTGTTAAATCAGCCACTATTAGTAATAAATTATCTTGTGTTTTTTTGTCGTAGATTTTTGCACCCAAACAAAAAGGAACAAATTTTGGGTATTTTTCTATATCAAGAACTAAATTTATTAATTGTTCTTTCTTACACTTAATTGATCTCTTAACTGATGCTCTGGGCATTAGTTTGATTGGTTCTATTTTTTTTTAGTTTAAAAAAATCTTCATCAGCATGATAAGAAGATCTTGTAAGCGGAGAAGATGAAACTAATAAAAAACCCTTGGACTCAGCAATAGATTTTAATTCTTCAAATTCTTCCGGATTATAATACCTATGAAGAGGATGATGTTTAGATGAGGGTTGTAAGTATTGCCCTATAGTTAAAAAATCAACTTCAGCAGATCTTAAATCATCAAGAACTTGTATAATTTCATCTTTATTTTCTCCCAAACCAACCATTAAACCTGATTTAGTAAAAATATTTTTATCAATTTTTTTTGCATTTTTTAAAAGTTCTACTGAAGAAAAATACCTTGATCCAGGTCTAACCTTTCTGTAAAGACCTGGCACAGTTTCTATATTATGATTAAAAACATCTGGTTGGGCTTCAATAACCTTTTTATAAGATTCACCTTTTCTCAAAAAATCTGGAGTTAAAACTTCTATTGTTGTTTCAGGATTTTGTTTTTTGGTTGCAATTATAACTTTAAAGAAATGATTTGCTCCTCCATCAATGAGATCATCTCTATCAACAGAAGTAATTACTGCATGTTTTAAATTTAATTTTTTAATAGCAGATGCAATTTTTAATGGTTCCATTGGATTTAGTGGTTTTGGTTTTCCTGTTGTAACATCACAAAAAGCACAAGCCCTGGTACATATTTCGCCCATAATTAAAAATGTAGCATGTCTTTTACTCCAACATTCAGTAATATTTGGACAATTAGCTTCCTGACAAACAGTTTTTAATTTATGCTGATTAACAATACTTTTTGTTAAAAAAAATTCTTTGCTGTTTAATAGTTTTGATTTAATCCATTTTGGCTTTTTTTTAATAGGATTAATTGGTTTGTTAATTTTTTCTGGGTGTCTAATTTTCATAATTTTTAATTAAATAAATTTTTTCACCTTCTTTACCAAATAAAAATTTTTGTCTAATTAAAATCTCTATATAATCTAAATCTAGATTATTAGTTAAAAGCGAATTTTTTATTTCTAAATTTTCTATTTTCTTAACTATTAAAATTTTTTTATTTTTTAATTCTTCTAAGGAAGTTTTCTTAGCAAAATACGATATTAAACCTCTTTCTCCATCAAGAAAGTTAAAAAAAAAGTAAAGAAATAAAATAGTAGATATTAGTATAAAATAATTTTTTTTAATTTTGGTTAACATTAATTGATACTATTCATTTTTAAAGATTTTCCAAGTTTCTCTTCAATTCTTATAAGCTGATTATATTTTGCAACTCTCTCTGAACGAGCTAATGAACCAGTTTTTATCTGGTTTGAATTTGTGCCAACAGCTAAATCTGAAATAAAAGTATCTTCACTTTCACCAGATCTGTGAGAAATAATAGTACTAAATCCAATTAATTGAGCAAATTTAATTACTTCTAAAGTTTCAGAAACAGTACCAATTTGATTTAACTTTATTAATATTGAATTAGAAGATTTGTTTAAAAAGCCAATCTTTAACCTCTCTAAATTTGTTGCATACAAATCATCACCAACAATTTGGATATTTCTACCAACTCTTTTCATAAATTTATTCCAAGAAATCCAATCATTTTCAGCAAAAGGATCTTCGATAGATTTAATTTTATATTTTTTAATTATTTTTAAATATTGTTCTATTGTTTTATCTGAACTTAAAAATTTTTTTGAATGAATTGAATATTTTTTGCTTTTAAACAATTCATTTGCTGCAACATCTAAACATATAGATATATCTTTACCATTTTTAAAACCTGATTTTTTAATTGCTTTTACTATTAATTTCAATGCATCTTCGTTATCATTAATCATTGGGGCAAAACCTCCTTCATCACCAACAGAAGTGGAATCTCCTCTTTTTTTAATAATTATTTTCAAATTATTAATTACTAAAAAACACATACGCATTGCTTCAGTAATAGATTTGGCTTTATCAGGTCTGATCATAAATTCTTGTATTTTCAATCCATTATTTGCATGTACACCACCATTAATTACATTCATTAATGGATAAGGTAATTTAAAATTATTTTTAACTAAAAAAGTTTTATAAAGTGGAATCTTTCTTATTCTTGCTGAAAGTTTTTTAACTGCCATTGAAACAGCTAATAATGCGTTTGCCCCAAATCTTGTTTTTTGTTTAGTTCCATCTAGTTTAATTAAAATCCAATCAATTTTTTCTTGATTGTGTATATTTTGATTTTTCAATTTTTTTGAAATTATTTTATTAACTAATTTAACTGGTTTTAAAACACCTCTTCCTAAATATTTTTTGTCCAAAAAATCTCTTTTTTCATATGCCTCATATGAACCAGTAGAAGCACCAGATGGACATATAGCTCTTGCTTTCATATTATTAGCAAAAACTTCAGCTTCAATTGTAGGATTTCCTCTACTATCATAAACTTGTCTTGCTATGACTTTTGTTATTTTTGACATTAATTATTTTTTTACAAGATTATCAATTTCAACTATTTGGGAAATTAAATTTTCTAACTTGTTTAATGGAACCATATTTGGCCCATCAGAAGGAGCATTATCTGGGTCCTGATGTGTTTCTAAAAAAATTGCCGCTATACCTACTGCTGTTGCTGCTCTTGATAGATGTTCTACAAACTCTCTTTGTCCACCACTTTTTTCACCAAGTCCTCCTGGTTGTTGAACTGAATGAGTTGCATCAAAAATAATTGGATATCCGTTTTTTGCCATTATGGGTATCGATCTCATATCTGAAACTAATGTGTTGTATCCAAAACTAGCACCTCTCTCGGTAACAAGTATATTTTCATTTCCAGATTCAGAGATTTTTTTTGTAACATTCGCCATATCCCATGGAGCTAAAAATTGTCCTTTTTTTACATTTATAATTTTATTAGTTTTGGCTGCAGCAATTAATAAATCTGTTTGCCTACATAAAAAGGCTGGGATTTGCAATACATCTACATGCTCAGATACAATTGAACATTGGTCAACATTATGTACATCAGTTAATACAGGAATTTTTAACTCTTTTTTAATCTTATCAAAAACTGGTAGAGATGAATCTAGTCCGGCTCCTCTTTTTCCTTTTAGACTAGTTCTGTTTGCTTTATCAAATGAGGTTTTATAAATAAATCCGATTTCAAATTTCGATGCTATTTCTTTAATTTTACCAGCCATATCCATCGCATGTTGCTCTGTTTCAAGTTGGCATGGACCAGAAATAAGAGATATTTTTTTATTATTAGATATCTCAAAATTATTACATTTAACTATTTTATTTACCATTAATAGAATTTTGCAGCCTTGATAAAAGATGAGAATAAAGGATGTGGAGACAAAGGTCTAGATTTAAATTCAGGATGATATTGAACACCTATAAACCAGGGATGATTTTTAAGTTCAATGATCTCAGGCAACTTATTATCTGGTGACATTCCAGAAAAAATCATTCCTTTATTTTCAAATTTATTCTTTAAATTATTATTCACTTCATACCTGTGTCTATGTCTTTCAAATATTGTCTTGGATTTATATATTTTTTCTACCAATGAATTATGTCTTAATTTAGCTTCGTAAGATCCTAATCTCATAGTTCCACCTAAGTTTTTATTGGTTCCTTTAATTAATTTGCCATCTTGATTCCATTCATGCAACAAACCTACTACAGGATAACAATTTTTATCTAGTTCACTTGATCCAGCATTATTAATTTTGAGAGCATTTCTAGCAAATTCTATTACAGCCATTTGCATACCAAAACAAATGCCTAAAAATGGAATTTTATTTTTTCTAGCATATTTAATAGCTGATATTTTTCCTTCTGTTCCTCTTTTTCCGAATCCACCAGGTATTAAAATACCAGACACATTTCTTAAAATTTTATTAATTTGATTAGGTTTTAATTTATCTGATTCAATTCTAGTTAAATTTACTTTTACATTATTGTTAATTCCACCATGAATTAATGCTTCATCAAGCGATTTATATGCATCTTTCAAATTTACATACTTTCCTATAATTGCAATATTCACTACTTTTTTTGTATTTAAAACAGTTTTAGTTATTTTTTTCCAAGGTTGTAGATTGACTTTCTTTTTTGGCTTTAATTTAAAATACTTTAAAACCTGCTTGTCTAATTTTTCATTATAAAAACTTATTGGAGCTTCATAAATTGTTCTTACATCAACTGTTTCTATAACATTTTCTATAGAAACATTACAAAATAGAGATATTTTTTTTCTTTGATCTAATGGTATATTTTTTTGAGATCTGCAAATAATTATATCTGGTTGAATACCAAGGCTTCTTAATTCCTTCACGGAATGTTGTGTAGGTTTAGTTTTAATTTCATCAGAAGATTTTAAAAATGGAACAAAAGTTAAATGAATGAATAAACTTTTACTTCTACCCACTTCATTTGAAAATTGTCTTATGGCCTCGACATAAGGTAAACTTTCTATATCTCCAACAGTGCCTCCTATTTCGCAAATAACAAAATCTTCATTGGTTATATCTTCCTTTATAAACTCTCTTATTCTGTCTGTGACGTGGGGTATGACTTGAACTGTTTTTCCTAAATATTTACCTTTACGTTCTTTTTTAATTATATCACTATAAATTTTTCCAGTCGTTATATTGTCAGATTTTTTTGCTGATATATTTGTAAATCTTTCATAGTGTCCAAGATCTAAATCAGTCTCAGCTCCATCATTAGTTACAAAAACTTCACCATGTTGAAATGGGCTCATTGTACCTGGATCTACATTTAAGTATGGATCCATTTTTCTAATTCTTACTTTATAGCCTTGAGACTTTAATAAATATGCTAGCGAAGCTGAAGATAATCCTTTTCCTAAAGATGAAACCACGCCGCCAGTGACAAATATATATCGCGCCATGGAATTACTTTATATTGCTAGTTAATAAAAAATGAAAGTATTAATTGTTATTTTCAGGAATTTTGGGCGCTTCGTCAGAGTTTTCTTCAATTTTATCTAAAACTGACGATGTTGGGGCGAGATCACCTCTTGAAACTATTGTTAATGCAAGGCTACAAATAATGAATAATGTAGCAATAATTGCTGTTGCTTTTGTGAAAAAATTACCAGCAGACCTTGAAAACATAAAATTATCCTGAGATACACCTATCCCTAAAGCTCCACCTTCAGATTTTTGAAAAAGAACAAATATTACAAGCAGAACTGCCAATATGATATTTATTACTAATAATATATTCTCCATGATGACTAATTAATAGTTTTTTTTATGATATCAATAAAATTCTTATAGTTTTGTGATGCACCACCAATCAAAAAACCTTTGATTAAACTAATTTTTTTCAATTCGTTAATATTTTTTTGATTTACAGAACCACCATAAATTATTTTAGGATTTTTAAGCTTCCAAATTTTGATTATCATTTTTTTTATTGTTAAAACTTGTTTTTCAAGATTTTTAGTTTTTGGAACTATTCCGGTTCCAATAGACCAAACTGGCTCATAAGCAAAAATAATATCATTATTTTTGTTTATATTTTTGAGTCCACGCCTTATTTGTGAACTTAAAATTGTATTAGTTTTATTATTTCTTTTTTCTTTTAAAGTTTCACCAATACAAAAAATAATTTTTAATTTTTTTTTTAAGGCAGATTTAATTTTAAGATTTATAATATGATTACTGTCACCTAATAATCTATTTTCAGAGTGTCCAATTATAACATATTTAGCACCAATAGATTTTATTAAATCTGTATTTATAGAACCGGTAAATGGACCAGGATTTTGAGAAAAATGACAATTTTGTGCTCCAATTTTAATTTTACTATTTTTGGTAACTCTTAATAATTTATCTATCAAAGTATATGGAGGGCAATATACAATTTGAACTTTACTATATTTTTTATTTTTAGAAAATTTAATCACTTTTTTGACAGAATTTACTGACCTAAAATCACCAAACATTTTCCAATTTGCAATAAAAAACATATTATTTGTCATTAGCTAAAATTTAATTTATAGGTTTGTTTTTTATAGATCAATAAAATTAAAACCAAATGTTAAATAAACTTAGAAATTTTTCAAAAGGAAAGCTTGCTGGCGTTCTAGTTGGTATAATAATTATTCCATTTGTATTTTGGGGTATGGGTAGTGTTTTTAGTGGTGGCAATACAAATAGTATTGCAAAAATAAATAATCACAATTTATCAACAAAAGATTTTTCTGATTTCATTAATAATTCAAAAATTAGTAGTAAAATAATAAAAGAAAATATTAATAACAATGTTCTTGAAGAACTTCTGACACAACTAATTTCAACTTCTCTTATTAATATAGAAATAGACGAATTGCAATTTTCTATATCTGATGAAATCTTAGCAAAGAAAATAAGGAAAGAAAAAAATTTTCAAGATGAAAAAAAAATTTTTTCAAGAACTAAATATGAAAAATTTCTGCTTGAAAATAATACGTCTTCTGTACAATTTGAAAAAGGAATAAAAGATAACGAATTAAAAAAAAAATTATTTGTATATTTGGGTGGTGGAATTAAGTCTCCTTTTTTTTTAATAAATAAAACTTACAAGGAACAATTAAAAAATATTGAAGTTGATTACATTGATCTTAATTCAATATATATAAAAAAAGACGAGTTTACATTAGAAGATTTAAAAAAACACATTAACAAAAATAAAGATAAATTTTTACTTGAAAAAATAGATATATCGTACATCAAAATATCTCCAAAAAATATATCAGGAGATACTGAGTTTACTGAAGATTTTTTTTCTAAAATAGATGAAATTGA
>CACFVG010000029.1 GCA_902569725.1 uncultured Pelagibacteraceae bacterium
TTGAAAAAAATATTGTTGGCACTTACAATCTATCATTAGGCAGAAAGGTTTATTTAAATAAACTAGTTGGATGGCTTAATACTTATAACAATAAAAAAACAACTAAATTGAACTTAAAAAAAGGTTTTAATGATGATAGTTTTACCTTAAATAATCAAAAATTAATGAAAAAATTGAAAATCAAAAATTCCTTAGCTGAACTAAAAAAAGACTGTATAACAATTAGTAGAAAATTGTTCAAAAATTAATGAAAAAAAAAGTTGCTCTTATATTTGGCATTACTGGACAAGATGGTTCGTATTTAGCGGAATTATTATTAAAAAAAAAATATATAGTACACGGTGTAAAAAGAAGATCATCCTCTTTAAATACTGGAAGGGTAGATCATATATATCAAGATCCGCATGAGAAAATTAGAAAATTTATTTTACATTATGGAGATGTAACAGATGCAATATCAGTATCATCTTTGATAAAAAAAATTAAACCTGACGAAATCTATAATTTGGCAGCCCAATCACATGTTGCTGTTTCATTTGAAGTTCCGGAATACACAGCAAATGCTGATGCAATAGGAGCACTTAGAATATTAGAGGCTATTAGATTTCATAAACTGCACAGAAAAACCAAATTTTATCAAGCTGGGACTTCAGAAATGTTTGGAAAGGTTCAGCAAACGCCACAAAATGAAAAAACTCCGTTCTACCCAAGAAGTCCATATGGTGTTGCAAAAGTTTATGCACACTGGATAACAGTTAATTATAGAGAAGCGTACAATATATTTGCTTGTAATGGAATTCTTTTTAATCATGAAAGTCCTGTTAGAGGTGAAACATTTGTAACAAAAAAAATAGTATCAGCTTTATGTAAAATTAAACTTAAAAAACAAAAAAAATTATTTTTAGGAAATCTAAATGCAAAAAGAGACTGGGGGCATGCAAGAGATTATGTAGATGCTATGTGGAAAATGCTTCAAAAAAACAAAGCTGAAGATTATGTGATTTCAACTGGAAAACAATATTCAGTTAAACAATTTGTGAACCTGGTTTTAAATGAATTAAAAATAAAATTTTTTTGGAAAGGCAATGGAATTAATGCAAAGTGTTATGACAAGGATAAAAATTGTATTATTGAGTGTGACAAGGCGTACTACAGACCATTAGAAGTGGATACACTTTTGGGCAATTCCAATAAAGCAAAAAGAGAGCTAAAATGGAAACCAAGAACTTCTATCAAAATGCTTGTAAAAGAAATGGTCGATTTTGAGCTTAAAAATTGACTTTGATGATATCAATTAATTCAAAAATATATGTGGCGGGCCACAAAGGTTTGGTTGGGAGTGCAATAATTAGAAAGTTAAAAAGTAAAGGTTATAAAAAAATTATAACTGCAGATAGAAAAAAATTAAATTTGACAAATCAATCAAAAGTTTTTTCTTTCTTAAAAAAACACAAACCAAAATTTATATTTATAGCTGCGGCAAAAGTTGGTGGAATATACTCAAATAAAAAATATAAAGCAGAATTCATCCAAGAAAATTTATCAATACAAAATAACCTAATTCATTCAGCATATTTATCTGGTGTAAAAAATCTTATTTTTCTGGGCTCTAGCTGTGTTTATCCTAGAGATTGTAGACAACCAATAAAAGAAAAGTATCTTTTGTCAGGACCTCTTGAGCCCACAAATGATGCATATGCGATTGCAAAAATAGCAGGAATAAAAATGTGTGAAAGTTACAATAAGCAATATAAAACAAATTATAAGTGTTTGATGCCAACAAATACTTATGGTCCAAATGATAATTATCATCCGCTAAATTCTCATTTTTTACCATCATTAATTAGAAAAGTAGATTTAATTAAAAGAAAAAAATCTGAAAAACTTTATATTTGGGGAAATGGAAAGGCTAAAAGAGAATTAATTTATGTTGATGATTTAGCAGATGCTTGCTTGTATTTTATGAATAAAAAAACAAAAGAATATTTAATAAATATAGGAACCGGAAAAGATAATACAATCAATTTTTTTGCAAAACAAATATTAAAAGTTTTAATTCCAGATAGAAAAATAATTATAAAATATGATAAATCAAAACCAAATGGAACTCCAAGAAAAGTCTTAGATATTTCACTTGCAAAAAAATATGGCTGGAAAGCAAAATCAAATTTTAAAAATTCGATAATAGAAACTTATAATTCATTTAAAAAAAAATCAATTAAATCAAAATGAAAAAAAATTTAATCATTGTAACTGGAGGAGCAGGATTTGTTGGATCAAATCTTATCTCTTATCTTATTAAAAAAACGAAATACAAAATTATAAGTATTGATAACTATTCGTCTGGAAATAAAAAAAATGAAATTAAAAATAAAAAAATTAAATATATTAGATCTCACACTAAAAATATCTCTAATTTACTTAAAAATTATAAAAGCAATATAATTTCAGTTTTTCATTTTGGAGAATTTTCAAGAATATATCAAAGTTTTTTAAAATTTAATCAATGTATAGAGTCAAATTCTATAGGGACACATGAGGTTTTTAATTTTTGTTTAAAAAATAAAATTAAGTTGGTTTATTCAGCGACATCGGCAAGTCTTGGAAATAAAGGTAAAGACAAAAACCTATCTCCCTATGCTTTTTCCAAAGCAAAAAATTTAGAATTATTAGAAAATTTAAATAAATGGTTTAATATGAAATATGAAATAATTTATTTTTATAATGTTTATGGGCCAAAACAAATCTGTAGAGGTGATATGGCTACAGTAATAGGCATTTTCGAAGATCATTATAATAGAAAGATCCCTTTGCCAGTTGTTAGTCCTGGCACTCAGTCAAGAAGATTCACCCATATAGATGACACAATAAAAGCATGTTATTTTGCTTGGAAAAAAAATAAATGCAGACATTATTCAATAACAAATAAAAGAAGTTATAAAATAATAAATGTAGCAAAAATGTTTAAATACAAAATTAAATATTTAACTTCAAGAAAAGGTGAAAGGTATGCGTCAGCTCTAACTACAATGAATTTATCAAATAAAGTTTATAAAATTTATGGTAGAACAATGCTTAAAGACTACATAAACGACTTTATTTATAAGAAAAAAGTGAAGTAAATCACTGTTTACAATAATTTTTTTTTATATATAAACCTACTGCCTGGTGATTTTTGCGAAGGTGTAATACCCGATCCCATTCCGAACTCGGAAGTCAAGCCCTTCAGCGCCGATGGTACTTTGTCTTAAGACACGGAAGAGTAGGACGTTGCCAGGCTAAGAAAAATTATATGAAAATTGCAAGTTCTTTAAAATCTTTAAAAAAAAGAGACCTTAATTCTAAGTTGGTTAGAAGAAGAGGAAGGGTTTATATAATAAATAAAAAAAATCCAAAATTTAAAGCAAGACAAAAATAGTTTTTTATTTTTATGATAATTGGGTCAGTATCTGAAAATAAAGAAATCGAAAAAAGAATTTCTATTACTCCTGAAATAGCAAAAAAATACATTAATTTAGGATTTGAAATTCAACTAAGTGAAAACTATGGTAGGCATTTGAGCTTTGAAGATAAAGAATACAATGAACTTGGTGTTACATTTGTTAGTGATGATAAAAAATTAATTGAAAATGCAGATATTATTATTCAAATGGGCTTATTAGATGAAGATAAAATTTCTTTATTAAAATCTGGCCAAACTTTTATTGGTGTTTTAAATCCTAACGAAAATCAAAATAAACTTGATGAATTAGCGAAAAAAAAGGTTAATCTTTTTTCTTTGGAATTGTTACCTAGAATAACAAGAGCACAATCTATGGATATACTTTCCTCCCAAGCAAATTTAGCTGGATATAAGGCAGTAGTAGAATCATTTTCAATTTATGAAAAAGCTATACCAATGATGATGACTGCCGCAGGAACAGTCCCAGCAGCAAAAGTTTTAGTTGTGGGTGCTGGCGTTGCTGGACTACAAGCAATAGCTACAGCTAAAAGAATGGGAGCAATTGTATTTGCAACAGATGTAAGAATGGCTTCCAAAGAACAAGTGGAAAGTTTAGGTGGAAAATTTTTAACAGTAGAAGAAACTGAAAATTTAGAAACTGAAGGTGGATATGCTAAAGAAACATCTGAAGAATTTAAAAAAAAACAAGAAAAATTACTAAGTGATACACTTAAAAAAATCGATATTATAATTTGTACAGCCTTGATTCCAGGAAAAAAAGCTCCATTAATTATTAAAGCAAAAATGTTGGAAAATATGCAGCCCGGATCTGTAATTTATGATTTAGCTGCAGTTCAAGGAGGAAATGTAGAGTTATCAGAGGTAGATAAAATTATTGAAAAAAATGGTGTTAAAATAATAGGTGAAAGAAATATTTTAAATAAATTGCCAACTACATCTTCTAGTCTTTATGCAAAAAATGTATTCAATTTTGTTTCCAATTTATATGATAAAGAAAATAAAAAAATTAGCATTAATTTGGAAGATGAAATAATTTCAAAAACAATAATAAAATAAATTTATGGAAATAGACCCATTTATATTTAGATTTAGCATTTTTATACTTTCTATTTTTATAGGATATTATGTTGTTTGGAGTGTTACTCCATCCTTGCACACACCTTTAATGTCAGTAACAAATGCAATTTCATCAGTAATTATAGTTGGAGCTATCATCGCAGCTTTAGCTGGAGAAAATCAAAATATACTTGATACAGCAAATATTTTTGGATTTTTAGCAATAATTTTGGCAGCAGTTAATATTTTTGGCGGCTTTCTGGTAACTCAAAGAATGTTGGCTATGTATAAGAAAAAAAAAAAAGATAAAAAATGATCTCAGCAAATTTACTAGCAATATTTTATCTAATTTCAGGAGTTTTGTTTATTTTAGCTCTAAGAGGTCTTTCATCACCAGAAACATCAAGACAGGGAAATTTATTTGGAATAATTGGAATGACTATAGCCATTGGTGTTACTATTATTTCAGCTGGCAACTTCTCAACAGGATTTTTATATCTAATTATATTATTATTGATTGGTGGATCAATAGGGGCGTTTATTGCTTTTAAAATACCAATGACTGCAATGCCAGAGCTTGTTGCTGGGTTCCACAGTTTAGTTGGGTTAGCTGCTGTTTTTGTTGCTATATCAGCTTTTCTAAATCCTGAAGTATTTAATTTAGGTTCACCAGGAAATATCAAAATAGCAAGTTTAATTGAAATGTCTTTAGGTGCATCGATTGGAGCAATAACTTTTACAGGTTCAATTATTGCCTTTTTAAAATTAAGAGGAATAATGTCAGGCTCTCCCATTACTTTCATAGGTCAACATTTTTTAAATTTAATTTTAGGAATTATTTTAGTTAGTTTAATATTTTTCTTGTGCAAAACACAATCTAATAACTTGTTTTGGATGGTAGTCACAATATCATTGCTAGTTGGAATTTTATTAATTATTCCAATTGGAGGAGCAGATATGCCAGTTGTAATTTCAATGTTAAATTCTTACTCAGGTTGGGCAGCAGCTGGAATAGGTTTTACTTTAGAAAATACTGCATTGATAATTACAGGTGCCCTGGTTGGCTCATCAGGTGCAATACTATCATATATTATGTGCAAAGGAATGAATCGTTCATTCTTTAATGTAATACTTGGAGGTTGGGGAGCAACAGACCAGTCATCTTCAACCAAATCTAAAGAGCAAAAACCTGTAAAGAGTGGAAATGCAGAAGATGCAGCTTTTTTAATGAAAAATGCATCTTCAGTAATAATTGTTCCTGGCTATGGTATGGCAGTTGCTCAGGCCCAACATGCACTTAGAGAAATGGTTGATGCTTTAAAAAAAAATGGTGTCAAAGTTACTTATGCGATTCACCCTGTTGCAGGAAGAATGCCTGGACATATGAATGTATTATTGGCCGAAGCAAATGTGCCTTATGATGAAGTATTTGAATTAGAAGAGATTAATAATGACTTTGCTAATTGTGATGTTGCTTATGTAATTGGTGCTAATGATGTAACAAATCCCATAGCAAAAACTGACCCTCAAAGCCCAATTTATGGTATGCCCATTTTAGACGTGGAAAAAAGTAAGTCAGTTTTGTTTGTTAAAAGAAGTCTTTCCCCAGGATATGCAGGAATTGATAATGATTTATTTTATAGAGACAATACGTTAATGTTATTTGCAGATGCAAAGAAAATGACTGAAGAAATAATAAAAAATTTAAATTAATTATTTTTGTATAATTTTGATATAAATTTTATTCTTAGAAAATTTTTAAATAAAAACTTATCATTGCGATAATAAAATTATGAAGATCTGCTATATATCTAATTCTGCAATGCCCTCAGACAATGCAAGCTCATTACAGATTGTAAAAATGTGTGAACATTTACAAATTTTAGGCAATGAAGTTACTTTAATTTTGCCAAATACTGGATTTAAAACTTCATATTATAATTTTTACAATTTGAAAAAAAATTTTAATGTTATTAAATGTAAAAAATTTACTAAATTCCCAGTTGGGCTAAATTATTATTTATATTCTATATATTCAATTTATTTATCAACAAAAACGAATTTTAAATATTATATTACTAGAAATTTCTTTACCGCTTTTCTTTTGTTGTTAATTAAAAAAAAAGTTATTTTTGAGCTACATACAGATTTAAATATTGAAGGAAGATTTGTAAGATTTTTAGTTAAATATTTTAAATTTTTAAAATATAAAAACCTAGTAAAGTTAGTTTGTATTACAAATGGAGTTAAAAATTATTATATTAAAAATAAACTGATCAATAATAAAAAAACAATTATTCTACCAAGTGCAACAGAATTGAAATTTGATCTAAAAAAAAAAATAAATTTTAATAAAAAATTAAAAATAGGTTATTTTGGAAGCTTTTATGAATCAAGAGGTTCAAAATTTATTTATAATTTAGCTAAGATAGATGATGAAAATAACTATTACGTCTATACAAAATTAAAAAAAAAGAAAATTCATTTTTTGAAAAATTTATTTATAAATGATTTTTTAGATAGAAAAAAAATTATAAATAAAATGAAAAAGATAGATATATTTATAATGCCCTATCAAAAAGGCATTACTGCTAAAGGAGATGTTGGTGATATATCAAGTTTTACGTCTCCAATGAAATTATTTGACTATTTGGCAGCAGGAAAAGTTATAATTGCATCTGAACTAAAAGTTCTAAAAGAAATTTTGATTCATAATAAAAATTGTATATTTATTAAAAATTTTACAAACATTTTTGATTGGAAAATAGCAATAAAAAATTTAAAAAATTCACCTAAAAAATATAATATGCTTTCAAAAAATGCATATATGTTATCAAAAAAATATTCATATACTTTAAGAGCAAAAAAAATATTGGAAAAATTAAATTAATTA
This sequence comes from uncultured Pelagibacteraceae bacterium, assembly GCA_902569725.1. GTDB lineage: Bacteria > Pseudomonadota > Alphaproteobacteria > Pelagibacterales > Pelagibacteraceae > Pelagibacter. Next base: position 7,413 of record CACFVG010000029.1, read on the forward strand.
TGAAAAATTTAATTTTTTTTTGTCCTTTTATTTTTGACGGAGGTTTAGAAAAGACATTAAAAGTAT
>CACFVG010000030.1 GCA_902569725.1 uncultured Pelagibacteraceae bacterium
ACCTGTTTTGAAATTATTTCTTGATGTTGGGATGGAATTTTTAAAAATAAAGCATTACCTCTTTTATATAATTTAAACTCTTCAAGGAATATCGTGGATATCGAGGTCAATGATTGGGAAAATCTCAATGCTGCTCCCACTTGTTTGCTTGAAAAAATTTCATTATTATTCAAAAAAGTTAGGTATTCCATTTTTGGATTATATTTGATACTGCAGTAGCGCCAATAGCATGACAAAGCTAATTGTATTCTTTCTTTATGTGTCAGTCTAAGTAACGGAGTGTTTATCGTTTCTTGAAATACTAATTCAGCTTTTTGAAATGCTCCTAAACCCCAATCCATATGACTTAATACACATGCCAAATATAATAATTTCTTATTAAAATGCTCATTGCCTTCAAAAACTGGCTGAATAAAATCATAATATTTTTTATAATTCGATCCTAAATCACCTCTTTTTTTTGCAACATTTTCAAGTGCTTTATGAAAAATTTCTGAGTCTTTTACATCTTTAAAATAGTCAATTGATAAAGAACCTTCACGCAAACCACTTATAGAACAAATTATATTTTTTGGATTTGTAACTCTCATAATTTCATCAAGTATAATGCAACTATAAGGTAAATAGGGTGTTCTAGATTTTGAAATATACTCAACTGTTTTAAGTTTAGATTTATTAAAAGATGAAATTTTTTCAACAAACTTAGATAAAACATTATTATCAATACTATATTGATGAATTATATGTACTGGATGATTGTTTTGAAAAAGATGTAATTTAAATAATGCTCGCCAAGTACCCCCAACTAAATATAAATTATTAAACTTCTTTTTTGAAAGCCATTTTTCATCTCTCAATAATTTTTTGATATATTTTGCTAAATTTCTTTTTTTAACTATAGGATTATTTAATAATCTTAAAACACCAAAAGGTAATGAGGTTTTATTAGTTACTATATTGTTTTCAACTCGGGCTAATTCCAAACTACCACCTCCAAGATCAGCGACTAATCCATCAACATTTTCAAAACCTATTTTTACTCCCTCAGCTGAGCATTCAGCTTCTTCATCTCCTGACAATATATTAATCTTAGTTTTAAAAAGTTTTTCAACTTCATCAATAAATGGTTTTGTATCAGTTGCTTCTCTTAAAACTGCTGTTGCAATGATTTTAAGATTTGTGATTTTTGAAACATTTAAAATTTCAGAGAATCTTTTTAAAACTTTTAAAGCATATTCGGTACCAGTTCTGTGAAGTTTTTTGGATTTATCTAAATTTTTTCCAAGTTCACAAACTGCTTTTTCATTAAAAAAAGGCACACGAGAAGAACTGAAATCTTCATAAATTAGCATTCTTATAGAGTTTGATCCAATGTCTATTATAGCTAATTTTGCCTGTTTAAATTTTAAACTATTTTTACTTTTAATTACTTCCACTGTTAATCAATCTTAAGTGCAGTTGTTTAGGCTGCATTTTTAGTTTAGCTTTACCTCTTCCAGATAAGCTCGGATTATTCATAAAATATTCATGAGCTGAAAAGGAATCGATCTTACTATATTTAATTTTTTTATAATTACCATCAGCATTGAGCTCCCAGCTCTGATTAGTATCAAGATAATTTGCTAACATTATTTGATCTAAAATCTGTTCATGAACAGTTTCATTTTCAATTGGCACTAGAAGTTCTACTCTTCTATTTAAATTTCTTGGCATTAAATCAGCTGAAGAAATATATACTTTTGCATTTCTATTAGGCATTTTTTTTGAACCATTGCTAAAACAATAAATTCTAGAATGCTCTAAAAATCTTCCTATGATACTTTTTACAACTATGTTTTCTGATCTATCTTTAACTCCTGGTCTTAAACAACAAACACCCCTAACAAATAAATGAATTTTTACACCAGCATTCGAAGCCTCATAAAATTTATCGATAATTTCTGGATCTACTAATGAGTTCATTTTTCCCCAAATAGCTGCAAATTTTCCATTTTTAGAATTTTTAATTTCAGCATCAATATTTTCATTTAAGGTTTGCCTCATATTTACTGGCGAAATAGAAATTTTATTTAAATTTTTTGGTTTTGCGTATCCTGTTACATAATTAAAAAATTTCTCAACATCTGATGACATTTTTTTATTACAACTGAATAAAGACAAATCAGTATAAATTTTAGCATTTACAGGATGATAATTGCCAGTTCCTAAATGAAAATAAGTTTGTATTTTACCTTGTTCTCTTCTTAAAACTAATGAAGATTTTGCATGGGTTTTATATTTGGCAAAACCATAAACAATTTGGACACCTACTTTTTCTAAACTTCTTGATAGTTGAATATTTGCTTCCTCAAAAAGTTTCTATAGATTGGACATTACCATTAAGAGTTAGAGATTTTATGGTCCTAACTGAAAATCTTAAAGAAGAAGCTATAGATGAGGCGTTATCTTTGACGGGTGTAGTACACTTAAAACATAAAAACTTAGGTAATTTATCTGGAGGTGAGTTTCAGAGAGTTTTGCTCGCTAGAGCTATTTCAAAAAAACCAGAATTATTAGTACTTGATGAACCTGTCCAAGGAGTAGATTTCACTGGTGAAATTGCCTTGTATGAATTGATAAAAAAAATATCTGAGGAACTTAATTGTGGAATTTTATTAATATCTCATGATTTACATACTGTAATGAGTGCTACCGACCATGTGGTTTGTTTAAATGGTCATGTGTGTTGCTCAGGTTCACCTAGTGATGTAGCAAAAAATAATGAGTATAAAGCTTTGTTTGGTGAACAAGCTGCTCAAACACTTTCAATTTATGAACACAAACATGATCATGTTCATTCTCATGAAGGAGAAATAAAAAAAAATTAAATGTTTGATGATTTTTTTATAAGAGCTTTAGTAGCAGGAATTGGTGTTGCTTTTGTAACAGGGCCTCTTGGATGTTTTGTTGTTTGGAGAAGATTATCTTATTTTGGAGATACACTAGCCCATTCAGCATTACTTGGTGTAACAATGGCTTATTCTTTTGAATTTAATATTGCTATTTCAGTTTTTATAATTTCATCTGTAATTGCTTTAATTTTAATTCAGCTCCAAAGAAAAACAAATCTTCCAGGCGATGCTCTACTCGGTCTATTAGCTCACTCCTCTTTAGCAGTAGGATTGGTGGTGATTGGATTTTTAACGTTTATTAGATTTGATATTATGGGATTATTATTTGGAGATATATTAGCAGTAACAGTTAATGATTTAATTATTATATGGGCTGGTGGTGCATTAATTTTATTAGTATTAAAATTAATTTGGAAACCTTTATTCGCATCAACAGTAAATTATGAATTAGCAGAAGCTGAAGGATTAAATCCTGATAGAGCAAAAGCTATATTTACAATTTTAATGGCTGCAATTATTGCAATTTCTATAAAAATGGTTGGACTGTTATTAATTACTGGAATGTTAATTATTCCAGCTGCTATGGCTAGAAACATCTCAGACAATCCACAAAAAATGGTACTGTTTTCAATAATTGGAGGCTTGTTATCTGTAATAATAGGACTGTTTTCTTCACTGGAGTTTAATACTGCATCAGGACCTTCAATAATAACAGCATCTTTAGTTCTATTTATACTTTCATTATTAAAAATAAAACAATCCATTCAATTGAAAAACTAATGGACAACTGGTAAAATATAAAAAATGCAAAAACAAACTTTACTAACAAAAAATCAGCAAATTATTTTTGATTTAATTGATAAATCTCCTGAACCAATGAAAGCTTATTCAATCCTTTTTAATGTTCAAAAGAAAGGTATTAAAGCTCCGTTACAGGTTTATCGAACATTAGATAAGTTAGTTGAAATAGGAAAAATTCATAAAATTGAGAGTAGAAATGCTTTTATTGCGTGTCACAATTCAAGTTGTCAGGTAGCAAAAGCTACAGCGTTTTCTATCTGTGAGATTTGTGAAAAAGTAACAGAAATAAGTAGCGCAGGTCTTTCTAAATACTTAGCTAATTTCAAAGACAAAGATGGTATGAAATATAGTAAATACAATCTTGAGTTTTTTGGATTATGCAAAAAGTGTAGATAATCCTTTATTTTAATAAATTCTTAACATAACTGAAATAATAATAACGAAAGGAAATTTTATGTTTATAAAAAAATATCTAAAGTGGATCAGTACGTTTTTAGTTTTAGTAGGAATACTTCTTACAAATTTAAATATATATCCATTAAATATATATTTTCATGGATTAGGAGTTGTTGGATGGACTATTGCAGGATTTATGAGCAAAGATAAAGCAATCTTAACTAACTTTGGATTACAAATTCCATTGTTTGTAATTGGTATTTATAAAGTTATTTTTTAAATGAAGAATATATTATTCGTATGCACAGGTAATTCAGCAAGAAGTATTATTGCTGAAAGTATAATAAATAATGAGTATGACGATTTGTATAAAGGTTTTAGTGCTGGGAGTAATCCAACAGGAAAGATAAATGAGGATGTGAAGAATTATTTATTATCAAAACATTATGATCTTTCAAATTATAGATCTAAAAATTTTAATGAGTTTATTAATAGTCAAATTAAAATGGATTATGTTATTACAGTTTGTAATAATGCCAATAACGAAGTCTGCCCTATTTGGCCAAATAAAGATCAGATAATTCATTGGGATATAGAAGATCCTGTTAAATTACTTAATGAAACAAATGACTTAAATAAAAAAGATGAAATAATTGAAAAAGTTTTTAATCATATTAATAAAAAAATAAAGGAACTACTTAATGAAAAATAAAAGTCGTTATTTTCTTGCTGAACTATTAGGCAGTTGTTTTTTAGTAATGATTATTGTTGGCTCAGGTTTAATGGCAGAAAACTTAACTAATGACGTTGCTGTGATGTTAATTGCAAACACAATAGCAACAGGAGCAGGTTTATTTGTGCTTATTACAGTATTTGCTGATGTATCAGGAGCTCACTTTAATCCATTTGTAAGTATCGCAATGACAATAACAGGTAAATTAAAAAAGAAACTATTGCCCTACTATATCATTGCTCAATTGGTTGGTTGCTTGATTGGTGTTGGTTTAGCTAATTTCTTTTTTGAACATGAAATTTATGAATTATCTTCTAAGTCAAGAGATGGGATCTACATATTCACATCTGAGGTAATAGCAACATTAGGGCTTATAATAATAATTTTTGGTTCAATGAAGTCAGGTAAAATTGCTGTTGCTGCTAGCGTTGGTCTTTATATTACTGCTGGTTATTGGTTTACTTCTTCAACTTCTTTTGCAAATCCAGCTGTAGCATTAGCAAGAACTTTTACTGAATCTTTTACTGGTATTAGTTATTTAAATACTCCTTATTATATTTTAGCTGAGCTTGTAGGAATGTTAATTGCTGTATTTATTGTTAAAAAGTTATTTTTAGAGAAAAATTGAAAAATATAAAACTTACCAATCGAATAAGTTTAATTAACAAAAAATTTAAGAAAAAAGAGTTTTATCATTATCTTAAAACTTCTAATCTTTCATTAGTAATACCTAAGATTAAAGACAAATATATAGTAGTATCTCAAAAAAGAGTTCCGATTAACAAAATTAATTATGAGTTTCCTTCTGGGATAGTAGAAAAAAAAGAAACAACTCTGCAATCAGCTCATAAAGAATTAAAAGAAGAAACAGGATATAAATCAAGATCAAAATTGAGTAAAATTATAACTTTTTATACTGAACCTGGGCGACTAACTACTAAAATTACTGGTTATTTTACAAAAGACTTAATCAAAATTTCGAA
>CACFVG010000031.1 GCA_902569725.1 uncultured Pelagibacteraceae bacterium
TTGATTTCCCTTTAATTTATACTATAAGCGTCACACTCAACATAGAAAAGTTGTTTATTATTAGGCTTTAAAGGCCTAATTAGCTATTTTATTAGTAAAAATTTAAGAAGAGAAGTGTGGACGGTTAAGGTTACCAAAATTTGTCGTACACACTTCAACATTATATAAATTTTATTCTTAGAATTTATATAGAAGCTAGTGTGCGCCGTTTTTAAACTTGAGAGTTTGATCATGGCTCAGAACGTACGCTGGCGGCACGCCTAATACATGCAAGTCGAACGGAGTAGCAATACTCAGTGGCAGACGGGTGAGTAACATGTGGGTATCTTCCCTTTGGTGAGGAATAACACGAGGAAACTTGTGCTAATACCTCATAAGTCTTTACGGAGAAAGCTTTATGCGCCGATGGATGAGCCCGCACTTGATTAGTTTGTTGGTGGGGTAATGGCCTACCAAGACTGTGATCAATAGCTGATTTGAGAGGATGATCAGCCACATTGGGACTGAGACACGGCCCAAACTCCTACGGGAGGCAGCAGTAGGGAATCTTGCACAATGGAGGAAACTCTGATGCAGCGATGCCGCGTGAGTGAAGAAGGCCCTTGGGTTGTAAAGCTCTTTCGTCGGGGAAGAAAATGACTGTACCCGAATAAGAAGGTCCGGCTAACTTCGTGCCAGCAGCCGCGGTAATACGAAGGGACCTAGCGTAGTTCGGAATTACTGGGCTTAAAGAGTTCGTAGGTGGTTAAAAAAGTTGGTGGTGAAAGCCCAGAGCTTAACTCTGGAACTGCCATCAAAACTTTTTAGCTAGAGTTTGATAGAGGAAAGCAGAATTTCTAGTGTAGAGGTGAAATTCGTAGATATTAGAAAGAATACCAATTGCGAAGGCAGCTTTCTGGATCATTACTGACACTGAGGAACGAAAGCATGGGTAGCGAAGAGGATTAGATACCCTCGTAGTCCATGCCGTAAACGATGTGTGTTAGATGTTGGAAATTTATTTTCAGTATCTCAGCGAAAGCAATAAACACACCGCCTGGGGAGTACGACCGCAAGGTTAAAACTCAAATGAATTGACGGGGACCCGCACAAGTAGTGGAGCATGTGGTTTAATTCGAAGATACGCGCAGAACCTTACCAACACTTGACATGTTCGTCGCGACTCTAAGAGATTAGAGTTTTCGGTTCGGCCGGACGAAACACAGGTGCTGCATGGCTGTCGTCAGCTCGTGTCGTGAGATGTTGGGTTAAGTCCCGCAACGAGCGCAACCCTTACTTTTAGTTGCCATCATTTAGTTGGGCACTCTGAAAGAACTGCCAGTGATAAGCTGGAGGAAGGTGGGGATGACGTCAAGTCCTCATGGCCCTTACGTGTTGGGCTACACACGTGCTACAATGGCATTTACAATAGGAAGCAAGATGGCGACATCAAGCAAATCCTAAAAAAATGCCTCAGTTCGGATTGTACTCTGCAACTCGAGTACATGAAGCTGGAATTACTAGTAATCGCGGATCAGCGCGCCGCGGTGAATGCGTTCCCGGGTCTTGTACACACCGCCCGTCACACCATGGGAGTTGGTTCTACCTTAAGGCAAAGCTTAAAACCTTTGACCACGGTATAGTCAGCGACTGGGGTGAAGTCGTAACAAGGTAGCCGTAGGGGAACCTGCGGCTGGATTACCTCCTTTCTAAGGATGATTAAGGATTATTTCTTAATCTAAATATTTAACAGGTTAATGTTGACCGTCCTCATTTCTCTTCTTAAAGTTAGTGTTTCTCTTTTCTGAATACGGGCCGGTAGCTCAGTTGGTTAGAGCACACCCTTGATAAGGGTGGGGTCGAAAGTTCGAGTCTTTCTCGGCCCACCAATTTATGGGGGATTAGCTCAGCTGGGAGAGCGCCTGATTTGCATTCAGGAGGTCAGCGGTTCGATCCCGCTATCCTCCACCAAGAAACACTTAGTTATTTTATTTGTGAATATTTTTATAATTATTATCAATATCTATATCCGATTGTTCGAATAGATGAACAATCAAAGAATATTCGAATAGATGAATATTCCAACAAAATTTGATTCAACGCAGAATTTTTTTCTGTGCATAAATCAAGCGTTTAAGGGCGTGTGGCGGATGCCTTGGCACTGAAAGCCGATGAAGGACGTGGTATACTGCGATAAGTTACGGGGAGCTGTATGCAAGTTTTGATCCGTAAATTTCCGAATGGGGAAACCCACCACTTTATGTGGTACTTTAAACTGAATTCATAGGTTTAAAGAGACAACCTGGAGAACTGAAACATCTAAGTAACCAGAGGAAAAGAAATCAATTGAGATTCCGTTAGTAGTGGCGAGCGAAAGCGGATTAGGCCTGTAGATTTGTTAAAAAAATTTGAATAGTTTGGAAAAGCTAACCAAAGAGGGTGATAGTCCCGTAAAAGTAATGTTTAACAAATTTCTTGAGTAAAGCGGGACACGTGAAATCCTGCTCGAATATAGGGGGACCACCCTCTAAGCCTAAATACTCTTCAGTGACCGATAGTGAACTAGTACCGTGAGGGAAAGGTGAAAAGAACCCCTATTAGGGGAGTGAAATAGAACCTGAAACTGCATGCCTACAATCAGTCGAAGCTCTTTTTAGAGTGACGGCGTACCTTTTGTATAATGGGTCAGTGACTTAATTTATTAAGCAAGCTTAAGCCATCTAGGTGTAGGCGAAGCGAAAGCAAGTCTTAATAGGGCGATTAGTTTAATGAATTAGACCCGAAAACGAATGAGCTTACCATGAGCAGGTTGAACGCAAGGTAACACTTGCCGGAGGACCGAACCAGTTGACGTTGAAAAGTCTTTGGATGACTTGTGGTAAGGGGTGAAAGGCCAACCAAATTCGTAGATAGCTGGTTTTCCGCGAAAACTATTTAGGTAGTGCGATGAATAAATATGTGTTTAGAGGTAGAGCACTAAATGGGCTAGGGGGAAGAGATTCTTACCAAACCTAATAAAACTCCGAATGCTAAACATAGTTCTTCATCAGACAGACTGTGGGTGCTAAGGTCCATGGTCGAGAGGGAAAGAGCCCAGACCACCAGATAAGGTCCCAAAATTGTGATTAAGTGTGAAAGGATGTGGAAATTCCTTAACAGCCGGGAGGTTGGCTTAGAAGCAGCCATCCTTTAAAGATAGCGTAACAGCTCACCGGTCTAATAGAGTTTCTGCGCCGAAGATGTAACGGGGCTAAAATCACATACCGAATCTGTGGGTTTATAAAACTTTCGAGTTTTATAAGCGGTAGCGGAACGTTCTGTAAGCCTGTGAAGGGATACCCGTGAGGGATCCTGGAGGTATCAGAAGTGCGAATGCTGACATGAGTAACGATAAACGAAGTGAAAAACTTCGTCGCCGAAAATCCAAGGGTTTCTGCGCAAGGCTAATCCGCGCAGAGTTAGTCGGCACCTAAGGCGAGGGCGAAAGCCGTAGTCGATGGAAATAAGGTTAATATTCCTTAACCAGATGGAAGTGACGGATTTTGTAAGTTGTAAGTTCTTAATGGATTGAACTTGCCGCGAAAAAGTCCCAGGAAATAGCTCCATCATAAGACCGTACCCTAAACCGACACAGGTGGATTAATAGAGTATATTTAGGCGCTTGAGAGAATGATGTTGAAGGAACTCGGCAAAATGCTTCTGTAACTTCGGAATAAAGAAGACCTTTTTTTGGGCAACCATTAAAAGGTGGCACAAGCCAGGGAGAAGCGACTGTTTATCAAAAACACAGGGCTCTGCTAACACGTAAGTGGATGTATAGGGTCTGACGCCTGCCCGGTGCTGGAAGGTTAATGCGATGGGTGCAAGCTCATTTCTGAAGCCCCAGTAAACGGCGGCCGTAACTATAACGGTCCTAAGGTAGCGAAATTCCTTGTCGGGTAAGTTCCGACCTGCATGAATGGCGTAACGATTTCTCCGCTGTCTCCAACATCAACTCAGTGAAATTGAATTCTCCGTGAAGATGCGGAGTTCGCGTAGTTAGACGGAAAGACCCCGTGCACCTTTACTGCAACTTTACATTGGTGTTAGGAAAAACATATTTAGCATAGGAGGGAGACATTGAAGCATAGGCGTCAGCTTATGTGGAGTCACCAGTGAAATACCTCTTTTGTTTTTCTTGGCATCTAACTGATCACCGTTATCCGGTATCAAGACATTGTATGGTGGGTAGTTTGACTGGGGCGGTCGCCTCCCAAATAGTAACGGAGGCGTGCGAAGGTAAGCTCAGAACGGTCAGAAATCGTTCGTAGAGTGCAATGGCATAAGCTTGCCTGACTGTGAGACTGACAAGTCGAGCAGAGTCGAAAGACGGTCATAGTGATCCGGTGGTTCTGAGTGGAAGGGCCATCGCTCAACGGATAAAAGGTACGCCGGGGATAACAGGCTGATACTGCCCAAGAGCTCATATCGACGGCAGTGTTTGGCACCTCGATGTCGGCTCATCACATCCTGGGGCTGGAGCAGGTCCCAAGGGTTTGGCTGTTCGCCAATTAAAGTGGTACGTGAGCTGGGTTCAGAACGTCGTGAGACAGTTCGGTCCCTATCTGCTATGCGTGTAGAAGAATTGAGAGGAGCTGTCCCTAGTACGAGAGGACCGGGATGGACGTACCACTGGTGGACCGGTTGTAGCGCCAGCTGCAGTGCCGGGTAGCTAAGTACGGACGAGATAACTGCTGAAAGCATCTAAGCGGGAAACTCACCTCAAAACTAGTTCTTCCTATAGAGCCGTGGTAGACCACCACGTTGATAGGCTGGGTGTGGAAGTGCGGCAACGCATGTAGCTGACCAGTACTAATAGCTCAATTGGCTTGATTTATGCACTGAAAAAAATTTTAAAAAAAAGATTATGGATAATAAATTCTTTATATGTAGACATTGTAAATCTGTAATGGGTGGTGATGAGAAATTACGTGAACTTGATGAAGACGGTATTAAACAGTCCACATCACTTTCAAAAAAAATTTCTGAAAAGGTTGATGATAATACAATAATTTTATCAAGTCCTTTTAAAAGAGCATTACAATCTCTAGAGCCCTTATCAAAAATATATAAAAACATTGAAATATTACCCAATGATAATTTAAGAGAGATAAATATTGGTAAAAGTGACCAATTTACAAAACATCAGATAATTGAAAAAATGTGGGAAGATCAAAACTTTAAGGTAAAAACAGGCGAGTCCCAAAAGGAATGCTATGACAGAATGGAAATTTTTTTAAAAGATACCTTCGAAATTTTTAAAAAAGAAAAAAAAAACATTATATTTGTTACCCACGGAAATCTAATTGGAATTATTCTTAAGTATTTTTTTAATCTAGAGTTTGATTTTAAAATGTGGAAACAAATATCAATGCCTGATTTTTATGAAATAGTTTTTGATGAAA
>CACFVG010000032.1 GCA_902569725.1 uncultured Pelagibacteraceae bacterium
GCCCTCCACCAAACACTATAACATCTGGGTCAATAGTGTTTATTAATGTAGATAAACTTCTTGAGAGTCTATTATAGAAATTATCTATAAATTTTTGATTTTCCTTTTGGTTTTTAAATATTTCCTCAGATGAAGTTTTTTTTTTAAATTTTTCGAAATATAAATCTTCTAATCCTTTGCCTGAAACATATTTTTCAATAGAAATATTTGGCACAAAGACACTATCTTTCGATAATGGAGAAACTTCATCTTCAATTAATCCAAAATATGGTAAAGGGTTATGGCCCCATTCACCTGCATTATTATTTGATCCTGAAATAATTTTTTTATTAATAACTAACCCACCTCCACATCCTGAGCCAAGTATTACACCAAAAACTGTTTTATAATTTTTCGCAGATCCATCAGTAGCTTCAGATAAAGCAAGGCAATTTGCATCGTTTTCACAAAAAACATTTTTGTTAAGTTCATTAGATATATCTTTTTGTAATGTTCTATTATTTAACCATAAAGTATTGTTTGCATTTTTATGCTTACCAGTTGAAGGAATTATTGCGCCAGGATGACACAAGCCAACATTTAATTCTTTGTTAAATTTTCTTTCAATCTCTATTACTATTTTTTTTTATAAGGCTTATTGTCTCATTGTAACTTTGTGGCGTAGGCTCCCTTTCCCTTAAATGTTCCTTTCCATCTTCAGACAAGACAACACTCTCTATTTTACTAGCTCCTAAATCTATTCCTATCTGCATTAATTTTTAAGCTTATTTTTTTTTCAATTTAACTAACCTTTGATACCTAGATGAGTATATTTAACATTTAAATAATCTTTAATTGCCATAGATCCACCTTCTCTTCCATATCCAGTTTGTTTAATTCCACCAAAAGGTGCTTCTGCTATTGCTACCAAGGGTGTATTAACTGCAACTGTTCCTGTTTCCATAAGCTCTGAAGCTCTGTGCGCTTTTTCCATTGAATTTGTACATATGTAACTACTTAAGCCTAAATCATTATTATTTGCTCTCTCAATTATTTCATCAAATGATTTAAAAGATAACATTGGAACCAGTGGCCCAAATGGTTCTACTCTCATAATTGTAAAATCATCCTTTACATTATCAAAGACTGTTGGTTCGTAATAAAATCCTTTATTAAAGCCAGCGGGTCTTTTTCCACCTAATAATACTTTTGCACCTTCTTTTTTTGTTGTTTCAACTAATTCTTCTACTTCGTTTAATCTTTTTTTTGTTGTTAAAGGACCAAGTTGTACACTTGGATCCATACCATCACCTATTTTTAATTTTTTTGTTTTTTCAACAAATAGTTTAACAAATTCATCTTTTTTCTTTTCTTGAATATAAAATCTATTTGGTGAAATACAAACTTGTCCATTATTTCTATATTTTGCAGAAATTGCCATATCAGTAGCTTTTTGAATATCTGCATCATCAAAAACAATAAATGGAGAATGACCACTAAGTTCCATTGTAACTCTTTGTACTTTATCAGCTGCTTGTTTAAGAATTAATTTTCCAACCCTTGTTGATCCGGTTACTGAAATTTTTAATTATATCTGATGAAATTAACTGTTGCGCAATACTTGGAGGATCTCCAGATAATAAATTTACTACTCCTGGAGGAACTCCACATTCTCTACATATATCAACAAGTTCCATTACTGTACCTGGGGTTATAACATCTGGCTTAACTATTACTGAACATCCTGCTGCTAAAGCTGTTGAAATTTTTCTTGCAGACAAAACTAAAGGAAAATTCCAAGGTGTTAATGCTGCAACAACTCCTATTGGTTGGTAATAAACATGTACCCTTGTATCTGCAAATCTACTCTCAACTGTTTGTCCATAAATTCTTTTTGTTTCTTCAGCGTTCCACTCAAAAATATCAGCTGCTCCACCGACTTCACCTTTGGCTTCTGCAAATGGTTTACCTACTTCAAGTGTCATCCATTTTGCTAAAACATCTTGTTTTTCTCTCATTTTGTCTGCTATTTTTCTTATGATATATGATCTTTGCCAAGGTGGTGTTTGCTTCCAAACTTCCAAGCCTTTTTCAGCAGACTTTAGTGCGAGGTCTACATCTTCTGGTGTTGCTTTTGATGCTTTACCTAAAATTTCTTCATTGGCTGGATTTATAACTTCATAAGTAGATTTGTCTGAAGATTGTTGCCATTTTCCATTTATAAATTGTCCAAATTTTTCGTACATAATTTTAAAATTTAACTTGAAGTTGATTATAAAAAATTATCAAAATTTTAACAAATATGTTTTAATGTTTCAAATAATAAAAGGAGAAATCAATGGCTAAATTTATAACATTAGGATGTTACACTGCAAAAGGTCTAGCTGGATTTGTAAGTAATCCAGGCACGGATCGAAAAGCTGCTACATCTGCACTAGCTGCTTCAGTTGGAGCAAAAGTGACTCGTTATGCCGGACTAAGAGGTAAGTATGATTTTATGGCAGAGATAGAAGGTACTTTTGAACAATGTGCTGCTGCTGCAATGACTGCGGTGGGAAGTGGAGCTGTTTCTGACTTTACAATTTTAGAAGATGTAGATCTGAATAAAATTGCTGAAACTGCTAAGAAAATGGCTTCTGGGTATAAAGAACCTGGTAAATAAAAAAATAAATATTTAACTTCCAGTTTGATTGAGCTGGAAGTTAACTATTTTCATATAAAGTTGGAAACATTTTACCTCCAAGTGGATCTCCATTTTTATACCCAGCGTCTTTCATGGCTTTTCTATAATTATAACTAGTCCAATCTCCAATATAACTTATCTTTGCATCCTCTTTTGCTACTCTTAAAGTATAGCGACTTAAAGTTTTATTCGGTATGGATGTGCTAAGAGCACCATGAAGTGTTCTCATGTCAAAAATTACACAATCTCCTAAATCACAATCCCAATTTAAAAATTCGTATTTCTCTTTGTTTCCTAAAATATCTGGAGGTGTTTCATATTTTTTTCCATTAATTACACATTCATCACCTTCTATTTTGTGACCATCTTTAAAAAGAACTCTTAAAAATAGTTTGTTCCATAAATGTGATCCTTTTACCCAAGCAACACCTTCGTCTTTTTTACTTGGTTGAAGGGGTAGCCAAAGTACACACATTGTACCTTCCATATCAAAATAACTAACATCGTGATGGAAAGGAGTTTTTGATTTTGACCCACCCTCTCTTAAAAACCAGTTATCCATAACAAGATTTATTTTTTTTGCGGACATTAATTCAGATGCTATTTTTGCATAAGGTGAATTAAATACAAAATCTTTAAATTCAGGTACCAAATGCCAAGTCCAGTAGTCTTCTAAATAAGCAGGAACACCTTTTTCTAATGTATGAGATTTAAATCTTGGGCTTGGATTTTTGATATCTTTTTCTATTCCTGTCTGAAGTTTTTTTATCCATTTAATATCAAATTTACCTTTTAAAAATACCGCTCCATCATTTTTAAAATTATTTATTTCAGCGTCACTTAAAATTTTATTCATTTTCCTGCAGAGGTTGCTACAAAATAAGATACGGTTTCTATTTCTTCTTTTGTTAAAATTTCTTCTTCACCATAGGCAGGCATAACTCCAAGTCCGTATGTAACCATTTCAACAACTGATTCTACTGTAAGATCTACTGTATCTAGATTTGGCCCAACGTTTCCTTCTGCTCCTGCTGCATTAAGAATATGACACCCCGCACAACCTGCTGTCTCATTAAAAATTTCAAGCCCTTTTTTCATTTTAGCATCATCTGCTATTAAACTTTGAAGGCTTAAAGTAGATAAATAAATTAAAATTAATAAAAATTTTGCAATTTTCATTAATTAATTTTATGACTTTTTATAAAATTATACTACAGTAATATTAACGCTATGATCCTTCCAACCATTGTGAGCATAACCTCTTCTGTTTTCCATTCTTAACTCTGGTTGTTTTTCTGGACCGTTAGATGCTAAGCTAGCAATATTATATGATCCTTTGGCTAAAGTTGTTTCTAAAACAAACTGTCTCCAAGCATACTTTCCAAGATCAGGACCAACAAATTTTGCTCTCTTCCAACTTTTGCCACCATCTACTGAGACTTTCACACTTCTTACTTTTCTTGTACCGCCCATTGCTACTCCAACAATTTGAACTTTTCCGGATCTAACTTTTCCTGTTTCGTCAGTAGGTCTTGTTATCCATGATTTAACAGGCATTTCCCAACAAGAAGGATACTGAGGTCCTTTTTTTCCAATAGGAGAAATTCTATAACTAGTTTTCATATATTTTACAGATGACTCTTTTGTAGTAAATGCGACTTTTCCAAGATGTTTTACATTATTAATTCCGAAGTATCCTGGAGTAACCATTCTTAAAGGTCCACCATGAGCATTAGGCAGTGGAACACCGTTCATCTCCCATGCTAACATTGCATCTTGATAAACTTTCTTTGGAACTGATCTTTCAACCATTGCTTTTTTTGGATCTAGGCCAGTAGGTTCATGATCAACTCCTGCAGATGTCATAAATACTGCATCACCATTTATTCCTCCGCACGCCTCAACTACTTTCATTAGCGGTACACCAGTCCAAAGTACACATGCTGCTGCTCCTGTTTTCCATTGAGATCCTCTTACTTTGTGTTCAAAAAAACCTCTTCCATTTCCTGAGCACTGCAAAATTGTAGCCATTGTAGTATGTCCTAATTTTTTTAGTTGGCCCAATGTAAAAGTTTTTGGATTCTTTACTCCTTCAATAGAAACCTTCCAATAATTTCTATTGCCAATCTGTGAATCGGTCATTGTTGGCATGTTATTTCTTATATAAACATTTCTATTTGGAGTTATAAGACTTTCACCTATAGCACTCCTGTGCGTTTCAATTCCTTTATCAGAATGAACAATTAAAGCATCTCTATCTTTCCAGCTTATAAATTCTGGTAAACCTTTTGCTCCTTCAGTATGATTTGCGTTTACTATACTTATAGGAATAACTGAAGCTGTAGCTGCCATACCTGCTAGCGACGC
>CACFVG010000033.1 GCA_902569725.1 uncultured Pelagibacteraceae bacterium
TTGTTGTAAGCAATATCATCTGAAATAGATGCAATTTGTGCTTCTATGGAAGGATAAGTTTTTAAATCAATTTTATTTTTTAAATTTTTTAATCCAATCAAATTTTTAACATCAGTATCATCATAATAAGGTCCGTTATGCTTTAAAAGTCCATCCAATGTTTCTAAAGTTAAATTTAGACCTTTAAATTTTACATATTTGTTTTCTATAAACATTACTATTCTTAATGTTTGTAGGTTATGGTCAAATCCACCATAATTAGACATACATTCATTTAATGCATCTTCACCTGCATGTCCAAAAGGTGTATGACCAAGATCGTGGGCAAGACTTAATGTTTCTGTTAAATCATCATTTAAATTTAAATATCGAGATATTGTTCTTGCAATTTGGGCAACTTCAATTGAGTGAGTAATTCTTGTTCTGTAGTGGTCCCCTTCTGTATTAACAAAAACTTGAGTTTTATGTTTTAACCTTCGAAATGCAGTACTATGAATAATTCTATCTCTATCTCTTTGAAATGGGGATCTATAAGGTGAATTAGGCTCATTTATAAGTCTACCTTTGCTTTTAATAATCCCTATTTTTTTGTAGTTTTTCATTCTTTAAAAATGACAATTTAACATTATATTAGTAATATCAGTCTTATATGATGATTAAAGAAATTAAATTTACCGATAATGCGTTAAAACAGATTAATGCAATGCTTTCAAAAAAAGATAAAGGATCTTTTTTTAGAATCGCTATTAAAGGTGGTGGTTGTTCTGGTTTTCAGTATGATTTTTCATTCGATAATAAACAAGATGAAGATGATCTTAAACATGAAAATATATTAATAGATAAAAAATCAGCTGAACTATTAAAAGGATCTGAGGTTGATTATGTTAAAGAATTAATCGGAGATAATTTCAAAATCAGTAATCCACAAAGCAAATCTTCTTGTGGTTGTGGTGTCTCCTTCTCTCTTTAATGATCATCAGTTCCTGGAATGTTAATTCTGTAAGAGCTCGAATTGAAAATATAAAAGAATATTTAAATAAATTTTCACCAGACATATTGATGATGCAGGAAATAAAAACTCCTGATGAAACTTACCCTTACGATGATATTAAAACTCTTAAATATGAAAATTATGTATTTGGACAAAAAAGCTATAATGGAGTAGCAATAATTTCAAAGAAAAAATTAGATGGTGTCAAAAATGATATTTTTAAAGATAAAAATAAGCAATCAAGAATAATATCTGCGGAAGTTAAACATAAGAAAAAAACTATAACATTAATAAATATTTATACTCCTAACGGTAATCCTGTAGATACAGAAAAATATACATATAAACTTTACTGGTTAGACAGTTTAATTAAAAAATTAAAATCAATATCTAAACAAAATGAAAATATAATTATTGGTGGAGATTTTAATATAATTCCTTCAGCTGAAGATGTGCATAATCCAAAGAGTTATGAAAACGATGCTTTGTTTAGATTGGAGATAAGAAAAAAACTAAGAGAGTTAATCAATTTAGGTTTTCATGATGCATACAGATTTATTCATCCTGATAAAGAGGGCTATACTTTTTGGGATTACACAAGTGGTGCTTGGCAAAAAAATAATGGCATGAGAATAGATCATTTTTTAGTTTCAAGTTCTTTAATTGATGCTGTTAAAGATGTTAAAATAAATAAATTTCCACGTGGTAGACAAAAACCATCAGATCATACACCTATTGAAATTGAATTAGCTTAAAGATTTAATTTTATTAACAAGTTCTTCGTTTATATTTCTTGGACCTTTATCAAGTCTATTTTTATGTCTTCTTTCACCAGGAAGTCTTACACCTTCCATTGATTTCATTTTATCAAAAAATTCATTTGAATGCTTGACCCACTCATTTCCTGATAACTTGTCAGGAGATATTGCTAATATAAATTCGCCACCGCTTGGAGGTCCACCATCATTATTATCTTTAGCAGCTGTCTCATAACTAAAATTATCACCAACAAGAGCTCCTGCTAATAATTCGACCATCATAGCTATACCTGAGCCCTTATAGCCTCCAAAGGGCAGTAATACGCCTCCATCAGCTATTTCTCCAGGATCAGTAGTATCTTTTCCATCTTTAGTTAAACCAGTGCCTAATGGAACTTTATGCCCTTCTCTTTTAGCAACTTGCACTTCACCCATCGCCATTGAAGCTGTAGCCATATCATAAACAACTGGAGTTTTTCCTGGTCGTGGCCATGCAAATGAAATTGGATTAGTTCCAAATAATGGTTTTGTAGCTCCTGCTGGTGCAACAGCAGGCTTGTAAGATGTACATGCAAAAGCAACCAAACCTTGCTCTGCTATCATTTCTGTTTCAGGCCACATAGCAGCCATGTGATGTGAATTATTAATAGCTAAAACTGCTACTCCATTTTCTTTAGCAGCTTTTACTAATTCTGGAATACCTTTGTTTAAAACTACAGGAGCTAAACAATTATTTCCCAAAACTTTTATTACACTAGGTGATATTTTTTTAATTTCTGGTTTGCCTTTACCGTTTATTTTACCACTTTTTAGACCAGTAACATAAGCAGGTAATCTAAATAAACCATGAGATAATGAGCCATCTCTTTCAGCTTTCATTATTAAATCTGAGAGAATAGATGCTGTTTCATCATCACATCCATTAGCTAATAGTGTTTTTTTAGCTAGTTCAAAGATTTCATCTAAACTAAGGGAAATTGTACTCATCCCCTTATTAGATATTATTTACAACAAAAGATCAATTTTAAATTAACAGCCTTTAAAAGATTTAGACATGTTCTTGATCAAATCAAAATATAAATCTTTACCAGGTTCTAGAGTTGCTCCTAATGGATCTAAAACACCAGTTTTTATATTCATATCTTTTGCAACTGCATTTATGATATCAGGGTTAAATTGAGGTTCTGAAAATATACAAGATACTTTATCATGCTCAATTATTTCTCTAATTTCTGCTAATTGTTCTGCACCAGGCATAACGTCTGTATTAACTGTAAATGCACCCATTACATTTACATTAAATCTCTCTTCAAAATATTGATAGGCATCATGAAAAACGATAGATTTAAAATCTTTATTAAGATCAGATTTTACTTTTTTCACAAGTTTATCTAAATCTTTTTCAGCGTTTTTTAAATTCTTTTTATAAGTAGATGCATTTTTTTCATCGTTTTCTATTAAATGTTCAACCATTTCATTTAATATTACTTTTGCATTTTCTGGATCTAACCAAATATGAGGGTCGTATTCACCATGTGCGTGACCTTCATGGCCATCTTCGTCATGTCCGTGATCATCATGATCATCTTCTTTATGACCATCTTCTTCATGTTTATGGTCATCGTGGTCATCTTCTTTGTGACCATCTTCTTCATGTTTATGTTCATCATCATGATCATCTTCTTTGTGACCATCTTCATCGTGACCATGATCATCATGACCATCAAAAATATTTCTTTCTCTAAATTTTAATTTATTTAACCCTTTTATTTCCATTAGCTCAATTTTTTCAGCTTTTTTGGCAATTGATTTCAATGGTTTTTCTAAAAAATTTTCTAAGTCTTCACCTACATAAAATATGATATCTGCTTCTTGTAACATTTTTGCATGTGATGGCTTTAATGCAAAGCCGTGTGGTGAAGAATATCCATCGACTATCAAGTCAGGTTTACCGATGCCATCCATAAGATAACTAGCTAACGAATGTATTGGTTTAATAGATGCAACCACTTTTAGATCAGCATTTGCCGGTGTAAAAAATAGTTAAGAATGATAGTATAGATAAGATAAATGGTATTTTTTTTAGATTTTTTCATAGGTTAAGTATTAATTGGTTGTTATAATATAACATTATGTAATAATATAACATTAGAAAGTCAAGCGGTAAAATGGGAACAAATAGTAACACGTTAGTGAAGTTAAAAAATGCAGGTTATCAGCAGAATGATAAGTGGCTTGTTAAAGGTGTATCACTAGAGGTTGAAAAAGGTAAAATTGTAACACTTATAGGCCCTAATGGTTCTGGAAAAAAGTACAACAGCAAAAAATTGCTTTAGGTATTTATAAGA
>CACFVG010000034.1 GCA_902569725.1 uncultured Pelagibacteraceae bacterium
AAAATACAAAAGAGAGACTGATACTTTGGATACATTCGTTGATTCTTCTTGGTATTTTTTAAGATTTTGCTCACCAAAAAATGAAGATGAAGGTTTTAATTTAGAAGAAATTAAATATTGGATGCCTGTTGATCAATATATTGGAGGTGTTGAACACGCAATTTTACATTTGCTTTATTCAAGATTTTTTATGCAAGCAATAAACTTTAATCAAAAAGAGTTTAATATTACTGAACCTTTTAGTGGTTTATTTACACAAGGAATGGTTTGTCATGAAACTTATAAAAACCAACAAGGAAATTGGTTAAGTCCAGAAGAGTATGAATATGCTAAATCAAAAGGGGAAAAAATAAAAATTGGGTCTCCAGAATCTATGTCTAAATCAAAAAAAAATACAATTGATCCTGAAAAAATAATTGAAAATTATGGTGCTGATGCTGTTAGATTATTCATATTATCTGATAGTCCACCAGAAAAAGATGTGCAATGGTCTGAAACAGGTATGTTATCTTCTTACAAATTTACTCAAAAACTTTGGACCTTGCATAAAAAATTTAAGAGTAGAATTGAAGAAAATTCAGACAAAAAAGATGAAGAAATTTCAATTTTTACCAACCAAATGATTGAAAAGATAAAATATAATTTAGAAAAATTTCATTACAATGTAATTATTGCCAATTTGTATGAATCATATAATTTTTTTAATAATAAGTTAAATGCCAGTATTAATAGAAAAACTCTTTTAGAAAATTATATTAAGTTTTTATCAATAATTTCGCCGGTTATTCCTCACTTTTCATCAGAATGCCTAGTCGACCTTGAATTAAATCCTTTTCAAAAATGGCCAGAAGTTGATAAAAATTTAATTAAAAAAGATACCGTTGAATATGTAATTCAAATAAATGGAAAAAAACGAGCTACAATTAAATGTATTAAGGATATTTCTGAAAAAGAACTAATTAAAAAAATAATGAATAAAGAAAGCACAAAAAAAATTCTTGAAAATAAAAAAATAAATAAATGTTTTTTTGTCAAAAACAGGCTAATAAATATCTTGATTTAATGTTTAAAAAAAATTTAATAAAACTTATAATATTGTTATTTTTTATATCTGGATGTGGTTATAATCCAATTTTTTCAAATAAAAACTCTAGTTTTGTAGTTTATGAATTAACTACAACTGGAAATACTAAATTAAATAAAATTATAAATAGTAGATTAAATAATTATAAAAGTTCAGATGGCACAAAAAAATTTTCTTTAGCAATAGAGACTAACTTAAACAAAGAAATTATATCACGAAACTCAAAAGGTAATCCTAAAACTTATCGAATAAATTTAAAATCAAATCTTTCAGTTAAAGATTCGGAAGGTAAGGTAAAAAACAAATTATTTTCTAAGTCAATTGATTATAATAATAAAAGTAATAAATCAGACTTAAAAAAATATGAAAATGAAACTTCAAAAAATCTTGCGGAAAAAATATCTGCTGAAATAATAATTTATTTACAATCAATTTAAAATTTACAAATGATAATTAAAGCTTACGAACATCAAAAAATTAAAAAAATACAGAACAATTTTTTTTTATTATATGGTGAGAATGAGGGTTATAAAAATCAAGTAATTAAAGACATTTTTATTGATAATTATAAGGGGAATATAGAACGTTTTGATGAAAATGAAATATTAAGTAATTTTGAAAGCTTTATATCAAGTCTAATCAATAAATCTTTTTTTGATGAATTAAAATTAATTATAATATCAAGAGTTAGTGAAAAAATAATTAAATTAATTAATGAATTATTGGATAGAAAAATAAAAGATGTAACTATTGTTTTAAATTCAAGCATTCTAGAAAAAAAATCAAAACTAAGATTAATATTTGAAAAAGATAAAAATTTAATTTGTGTACCTTTTTACAAGGACGATAATAGAACTCTTGTACAACTTGCAAATAATTTTTTTAGGAATAATAAAATATCCATATCGCAAGAAGTAATAAATTTAATTGTAGAGCGTAGTAGTGGAGACAGAATAAACTTAAATAATGAGTTAAGTAAAATATCTCTTTTTTTATTAAATAAAAAAAAAATTAATATTGATGATGTTATAAAAATAACTAATTTAGCAGAAAATTATAGCATTTCAGAACTTGCGGATAATTGTTTGTCCAAAAATACAAATAAAGTAAACAAAATTTTTAACGAAAATATTTTTTCTATTGATGACTGTATTTTAATTGTTAGGACTTTACTTTTAAAATCTAAAAGACTTTTAGAGATTAAAAAAATTAATAATTCAAATGATAATATAGAACAAATAATTTCAAATTATAAACCTCCCATTTTTTGGAAGGACAAAGAAATTGTGAAAAATCAAGTTTCTAAATGGAGTTTAAAAGAAACCGAAAAATTAATTTATAAAATACATAATATTGAATTAATGATTAAAAAAAATTACTATAATTCTCTAAATATTATTTCAGATTTTATTCTTAATACTGCAAAATAATTAATAATTAGCTTTTATAGCCATAATCAATCTATTTAATTGATCTAAATCCTTATATTCAAAAGTAACCTGCCCAGTATTATTTTTTTTATTTCTAATGAAAACTTTAATTCCAGTTTTTTCTTCAATGCTAGATTCAAGGCTTACAAGATTTGGATTTTTAAATGTCTTGCTTCTACCTTTGTAACTTTTTAAAGTTCTAATTAAATTTTCAGCTTGCCTTACTGATAATTTTTTTTCTATAATTTTCTTTGCTAAAAAATGTGCATTATCAAGACCGACAAGAACTTTTGCATGACCTTGGGAAATTTTATTTTCTTCGATAAGTAATATAACATCATTGGGTAGTGATAATAATCTTAAACAGTTTGTTACATGAGCTCTACTTTTCCCTATAAATTTTGATACTTTTTCTTGGTCATAATTGAACTCTTCAATTAATTTTTTATAACCTTTGGCTTCTTCTATTGGATTTAAATCACTTCTTTGAACATTTTCAACAATTGCAAATTCCAATGACTTTAAATTATCTGCTTCAATTTCAACAGCTGGGACCTCATGAAGTCCTGCATTTTGAGCTGCTTGCCATCTTCTTTCTCCCGCAATTATCTCAAATTTACCCATTTCTTCTGAAGATTTTTTAACTATAATTGGCTGTATAATTCCCCTCTCCTTGATGGAGCTTGTAAGCTCTTCCATTTTTTCTTTATCAAAATTTTTTCTTGGCTGAAATTTATTTCTGATAATTGAACTAATAGATATTTTATTTTTTGATGGTTTTGAATCAACATCACCAATTAATGAAGATAGTCCTCTACCTAATCCTTTTTTATTTTTAAATGGATTCATTATGCTGCACTCTCAACTGGTTTATCTTGGTTTAAAAATTCATCTGTAAAAGTAAAATATGACTTACTACCTGGGCAAGCTTTGTCGTATAATAAAACTGGGATTCCATGAGACGGTGCCTCTGAGAGTCTTACATTTCTAGGTACTACTGTTTGATAAACTTTTTCCTTAAAATAATTTCTAGCTTCTTGTTCTACCTCACCAGATAACTTATTTCTCTTATCATACATAGTTAGAAGGATGCCTCTTATATTTATTGATGGATTCAGGTTTGACTTGATCCTCTCAATTGTCTTCATCAACTGGGTAAGACCTTCTAAAGCAAAAAATTCTGTCTGCAGGGGTACTACTAGCTCATCTGATGCAACTAATGCCATAATTGTTAGGAGGCTAAGCGATGGAGGGCAGTCAATGAGAATATAATCATATGATGCCCCAGAATCATTCAAAATAGAGGCTAATTCGTCTTTCAATTTAAAGGCCCTTCTGCTGTCCCCAGCTGTCTCAACCTCTAAACCTGAGAGATCCACGTTTGAAGTCACCAGACTAAGATTATCAAACTTAGTTGACTGTATAACTTCTGAAATTTTTTTATTTCCATTAAGTACACTATAAATTGTTAGTTCAGAATTTTCTGTATTGGATAGCCCAAGTCCAGTTGTAGCATTTCCTTGTGGGTCAAGATCGATTACTAATATTTTTTTTCCTTTCATAGTCAACCCTGCTGCTA
>CACFVG010000035.1 GCA_902569725.1 uncultured Pelagibacteraceae bacterium
GTATTAAATGCTTCAACTAAATCTGCTAGACCTCTTAAATAAGTTTTACTAAAGATATTTCTTTTGATTGCTTCATAACCTGAACCTGCAAATATTTGTGCTTTCTGTCCGAAGTCTAATGGATTTTTACCCCCATTTTGCAACATCAATAATTGCATATCTGCACCAAATCTTTCTATTTCTTCTTCAGTCATTTGGTCATACACGCTTACGAAGTCTACCATTATTCCAAGTAATGCACCGTATGGGTCTAGTTGTCCGAATGGTAATTGTCTTCCATCATCAAAGACATATGAATAAGGTTTGAAACCTAAATCAGATTTTTTCATTCTGATAATTTCAGCGTCTTTATAAATATCTAAATTCTTTTCTCCTACCTTACCAGTTCTACCTTGTAGTTTACCTTGTTGTGCAAGTATGTAAGCTACACTTAGAATAATACTTCCGACTGCTAATTGACCTCTTGCTTTTGCAATGGCTACTGGGTCACCACTTCTACCAAGTATATCTCCCATTCTATAAGCTAGAGCCAAAGGAGACCTGTCTGCTATTGCTTTTGCAATGTTTGTAGGTGTTTTAACAAAAGGAAAGAATTGTTTTAAATAAGGTTGAGAGTTTACTAAATCTGCAAACTTATCTGTAAATCCAACTAATTCATTAGTAAATGTATTTTCTTCAGCATATCTTAATGCTTCTTCATTTACTCCTCTTAATCCAGTTTCGTCATATCCTTGTTTGATATATTCATCTACGTATTTTTTAATATCTGTCTTTTTAGTTAAACCTAATCTTTTAGCTTCTCTTACTGCTTGTGCTTTAAGTTTACCTCTATAATTAATCTGTTTGAAAAATTCATCAGTAGCATTTAAAAATCTTGATGGTGTTCTAACAATAGCACCACCTAAATAATCAGGAACTTCTTTTGTGACAGAAGTATCAAATTTAGAAGCACCTGCATCTTTTGATTGTAAAACTAATTCACCGTTTCTAAAAGCAACACCTGCATATTTTAAAGAAGCAGATAAACTTTCTGCCATTCCTGCATATCTTGCTATTGCTTCTTCTGTATTTAATTTAAATGCTTTTGCTTTATCAAGGTCATTAAATGATATTAATTCTGATATTTTACTTCCAATAGCTTCTTCTATTGGTCTCATCATTCCTATTACACCATTAGATACTGCGTTTACTAATTGTGTTTTTGGTGATGATAGCAATGCGTTAATCCATATTTCATTAGCCACATTCCATATTCTGTTTTTAAGAGCAAAGTTAAGAACTTGTCTTCCTACTGTTGGATTATCGGCTCTACCTAATCTTTCAAGAAACATATCAAAACCTTTTTGTCCACCACCGAAATTTTTGTATGCGTTTCTTGCGTTTATAAATTCTTCTTCTACGTATTTAGCTTGTAAAAATTCTTCTTTAGTTAAATTAAATATTCTTAAATTTCTACCAGTTGCAGTACGAACTCTTTTTGCATTGATTGTCATATTCTCAATCATAAACATCATAAGTTCCATATCACCTTTAGTACGGTTTCCTTTTTTGTACTGTCTTATGAATTTTGGAAATGCGTTTAGTAATGAAGTGTAAGCAACTTCGTGTGCAAATATTAATGAGTTTGTATTATCAACATTGTCTGCAAACTTAGCAAAATCTTGAAATACTTGGTTTACATCACCACCATAATCATTAATGGCTTTTCTTTTGACTGCTTCATCAGTCATTCTTTTTGTTAATTTTGTATTAGTAGCAGTTATTGCGTCATAGAAAGATTTAAATGTTCTGACACCTTCTATTGTTAAACCTTCATTCTTACCTGTCTTAGGATTTTTAAGTTTGAAAGTATCTAGATTAATAAATCCTTCAGGAATATTAAATGCTTCTTCTGAAGTAAGTTCACCTTTATTCCATCTTTCAAAATTATTTTTTAATCCTGATTTAACAGTATCATTTATAATTTTAATTCTTTGAGACTGATTTAATTGTTTTGTTTTGAATTTCTTTGGAAACGCTTCATCTAAAGCCGTATTAAGAATATCCATCTTTTGACTAATAGTCTGCGCTTCATTTAATCTTTCGCCTACTTCATCAAAAACATTATTAGTCTTTTCTAAATATGCTTGGTCTTCTTTTGCAGTTTTAGTATCTATTTTTCTATCTCTAATAGCTTTACCAAATCTAACACCTCTAAATAGTGCTTCTGCTATTGAACCTAAACCTAGACCTTCTATTGTGTTCTTAAATCTTGCTTCCCACCATTCGTCATTTACATCAGACTTTAAATATCCAAAATAACTATCAACTGTTTCTGGTGCATATTCAGCAAGTAAATCTGTCATTCTTCCTGAATTTTCATCAAATACTGTAAAGTCAGCTAAAGCACCTTTTGCAGACGCTTGACCAAATGCACTTAGAGTTGATTTAGCTTTTGGTACTTTTGCTATTTTAAATAATTTATCTGCACCTTTAAATCCAATAACAAACTGACCAATACCCTCAACAAAATTACCAGACATACTTGTTGTATGGTCATCGTTGTCAGGATTAGTTGGGTCGTAAAAGAAACCTCTTATGTTAAAAGCGTCATTAACACCTATAGCACCTGTAATCGGTGCGAGTATTCCATATGTAGCAACTTTATCTGCTTCTTGAACTGCTTGTTTATATGGAACGTATTGAACTATTCCATTTTCAGCGTCTTTACCATATCTAAAGCCACCAAGAGTAGTCTTGTCTCCTAAAGTGTCACCTAAATCTTCTACTAGACCTACTGCACTATTTATTGCTTTTCTTGACGCTTCATAAGGTGCAACTGCAAAAGTATCAAACGCCCAATTGTTTTTTAATGCAGGTGGTAAATCAGATAATACTCCTGCTTCTGTAGGTTTATCTATAACCTTAGCTGATTGGTATTGTTCTGAATTAAATGTTTCTTGAATTTGTGCTTCTGTAGTTCCGTCAGGAAATGAAACAAGTTCACCATTAGGTGCTTTTCTAATTATTGCCATTACTTATCACTCATCTTCTTTAAGGTTTCATCTAAATTGTTAAATACTGCACCACTAGATTGGGTTTCATTAAATTGTAATGCTTTAAATATAAATTCACCGTCTGCAGTCTTAGCAGACTTCATTACTTCAATTATATTTCTAAAATGATTTATAAAAGCCGTTTCAAATTCCTCTTGTTGAAATTGACCATCAACCGTATACTTTGCAACATTTTCTTTATACCATCTTAACATTCTTGTATTGATATAAGTCTTTGCTTGTCCTGCTTGAAGTTTATCTCCGTAGTTAGAACTACTTGCTACAAGTGCGTCTAAACCTTTTATAGTTTCTGTAAATTCAATATTTCCAAATACAGGTTTGTCTTTAAAGTTTCTATAGTTAGGAATGTCAGAAGTAATTATTGTTGTAAATGTAGACTTTCTAATATTTCCTTTATAATAATTTTGTCTAGCAAACTCCTCAGCTTCATCAAATTTACCTTCTTCTAAGAGTTTACCTATTTCAACCATTACAAAAGAACTATCACTATTTCCACCATCAAACTTTTGGTCATTAATAAAAGTATCAATTGCTTTCATTTCTGTATTAGTTCTAGAACTATCGTTTCTGTATGCGATAATATCAAACTCATCATCTTGGTTAGATAAGAAGTCATAAGTTTTAAGAAATTCTTTTTTATCTTT
>CACFVG010000036.1 GCA_902569725.1 uncultured Pelagibacteraceae bacterium
TTTATTTCTTTTTTCTCTTGGTTTGTTCTTTTCATTAGTTTCAACATCTATAATTGCTTCTGATAAGTTAAATACCAATACTTACTATTTTTTTATTAAGCACCTACTTTTTTTTATTCTTGGAGTATTTATTTTAGTTACTTTTTCAGCAATTGATAAAGTAAGATTGTTTCAAATTTCTAAATATTTATTTATAATTTTTTTTATATTTTTAGCCCTAATTCCATTTATTGGAATTGAAGTAAAAGGTTCTATGAGATGGATAGATTTACCTTTAATACCCAGATTCCAACCTATTGAAATTTTAAAACCTTTTTTAATAATAATGATATCTACCATTTTTACATTAAATAATCTGAAGCATCTTTACTTTAAATATTTATTTAGTTTTTTAATAATATTACCCGTCATTTTATTTTTAGTTTCTCAACCAGATTTAGGTCAAACAATATTAATTGTTCTTACATGGTTTTCACTAATATTTGTTTCGGGAATTAATTTATTATATTTTTTGGGTTTTTTTATATTAACTTTTTCTACATTATTTTACTTAGTTTTATATGTTTCAAAATTTGAGTACATAAAAAATAGATTATTTGCATTTATAGATCCAAATTCAGGTAATAATTATCAATCTGAAAGAGCCTCTGAAGCAATATCAAACGGAGGGTTTTTTGGCCAAGGAATTGGTGAAGGAACTTTAAATTCAAAAGTACCAGAGGCACATACAGATTATATTATTTCAGTAATTTCAGAAGAGTTCGGAGTTATTATTGTTCTGGCAATAATGATAATTTTTCTAATATTATCTTACAATATAATTAAAAAAATTAATAACGAGAATGATGATAAAGTTAAATTAATTTTAGTTGGAATAACATCTATAATTTTATTTCAAACTTTTATTCATATAGGTGTTAATATAAGATTATTACCAACTACAGGAATGACTTTGCCATTTTTAAGTTATGGTGGTTCTTCAACCATAAGTGCGTCTATATTATCAGGAATTATATTAAATTTAACAAAAAGAAAAATAAGCCAGTGAAAAAAAAAATATTAATTAGCACAGGAGGATCTGGTGGTCATACAATACCTGCAATTACTTTGTACGAACATTTAAAAAATGACTTTGAAATCTTTTTAACATCAGACAAGAGAGGGGCCAAATATATTAATAAAAAAAATTATAATTATAAATTAATTGAAATTCCAAGAATATCAAAAAATTTTTTTAAATTACCCTATGTGCTAGTATTTCTTATTATTTCTTTTTTTAAATCTTTTTTCTTTATGAAAAAAAATAATATTGAAATATTGATCAGTACAGGTGGATATATGTCTTTACCATTATGTCTATCTGCAAAAATATTAAAAATTAAAATTTATTTATTTGAGCCAAATATTGTAATTGGTAGATCAAACAAATTTTTTCTCAAATTTTCAGAAAAAATTATTACTTACTTTCAGAATTTAAAAAATTTTCCAAAAAAATATAGTAGTAAAATTTTCTTTATAAATCCATTGTTGAGAAAAAAAATCTACCAAAAAAAAGAAAATTCTGAAAATATGAATAAAAAAACTTTCACTATATTAATTATTGGAGGAAGCCAGGGAGCAGAATTTTTTGATAACGAAATTAGTGAACTGATGATTGATTTATTTAGGCATTATAAAATTTCATTAATTCAACAAATAACAGATGAAAATAAAAAAAAGATAATAGGAGAAAAGTATAAGGAGATTGGTTTACAAAATGAACTATTTGGTTTTAATGATGAAATATATCAAAAATATAATCAGGTAGATTTTGCAATCACAAGATCAGGAGCTTCAACAATTTCAGAGTTAATTTTTTTTAATATTCCTTTTCTTGCAATACCTTTGCCCAAATCAAAAGACAATCATCAGTTTTATAATGCTAAAGATTATTTTGATAAAAAACTATGTTGGCTAACCAATCAATCTGATTATAAAAGAGAAACTTTAAAAGAGTTTATTTTAAATTTAATACAAAATCCTGACGATTATTTAGAAAAAAAAAATAATATGTCCAAATTTTCTTATCAAAACACTTGGAATAATATAAATCAAAAGTTATTAGCTTTAATAAATGAAAATTAAATTAGCAAAATCAGAATTAATTCACTTTGTTGGAATTGGTGGCATTGGAATGAGCGGTTTAGCTCTTATAATGAAAGATTTGGGATTTAAAGTACAAGGAAGTGATATTTCAAATAATAAAAATATTGAAAGACTTAAAAAAAAAAAAATTAAAATATTTATAGGACATAAAAAAAGAAATATTAATAAATCCACCATATTAGTTATTTCATCTGCAATTAAATCAAATAATCCTGAATTAAAATTTGCAAAAAAAAGAAAAATACCAATTTATAAAAGAGGTGAAATGTTAGCCAATGTTGTTTCGCTAATGAAAAATGTTGTAGTTGCTGGTTCACATGGAAAAACAACTACTACTTCATTAGTATCTAATATTTTTGCCTGTGCAAAAATAGATCCAACAGTAATTAATGGAGGCGTTTTAAATTCATTTAGTGGTTCAGCAAAACTAGGAAAAAGTGACTGGTGCATTTTAGAGTCAGATGAATCAGACGGAAGTTTTATCAAAATACCTTCCACATATTCTATTGTCACAAATATTGATAAAGAACATTTAGATTATTATAAGTCTTTAGAAGTTCTAAAAAAAAATTTTATTAACTTCATAGAAAAAACCCCAACATTTGGAAAAGCATTTATATGTTTAGACGACAAAAACAATAGAAATGTAATTAAAAAAATTAGTAATTTAAATTATAATACATATGGCACTAACAAATTATCAAATTTTAAAATATTAAATATTTTACAAAAAGAAAATTACTCGAAATTTGATTTAAAAATAAGTTTACCTGGAACAAAAGAAAATTTTATTAAAAATATTAAAATTCCTCTTATTGGTCTTCATAATATAAGAAATTCTACAGCGGCGGCGGCAGTTGCTTTTTCAGTGGGGATACCGATAAAAATTATTAAAAAAGGATTAGAAAAATTTTCTGGTGTTCAAAGAAGGTTTACCAAAGTTTTTTCATATCGTAATGTTTCTTTTTTTGATGATTATGCCCATCACCCAACAGAGATCATTGAAGTATTAGATGGCGTTAGAAAAGTTTATAAGAACAAAGAAATTGTATGTAT
>CACFVG010000037.1 GCA_902569725.1 uncultured Pelagibacteraceae bacterium
TTGCTCTATCAACTAAACATGAAAGATAAAATTCTTTACTAATTTCTGAAGATTCCTCAACATAGAGTCTTTTAACTTCTCTTCCTTGGGGTCCTGTTTGATGAGTTATCAATTTTTTTCCTAACATTTCATTTGCTGCTGAATTTAGCTCTTCTAATGTGTTAACAATTTTTATTCCTCCTGCTTTTCCTCTTCCACCAGCATGAATCTGTGCTTTTAAAACAAATTTTTCTGTTTTTAATGAACTTGCTTTTTGTATTAATTCTTCAACTGAGTGTGAAAAAACACCTTCAGGTACGATTGCACCATATTTTTTTAAAATTTGTTTAGCTTGATGCTCGTGAATATTCATTATTATTTAGAGAGATCTTTATCTATTGCTGAAGCTGCTTCCCACAATTTTTTAACCGCATCTATTGAATGCATAAATTGACTTTTTTCCTTTTCATCTAAATTTATTTCTTCAACCTTTTCT
This sequence comes from uncultured Pelagibacteraceae bacterium, assembly GCA_902569725.1. Taxonomy (GTDB): domain Bacteria; phylum Pseudomonadota; class Alphaproteobacteria; order Pelagibacterales; family Pelagibacteraceae; genus Pelagibacter. Next base: position 476 of record CACFVG010000037.1, read on the forward strand.
ACACCATTCCTTCCAATTATGACTGGAACTCCTGCAAAAATATTTTTTACACCATATTCTCCATTAAGTTGAACAGCACAAGGAAGTAATTTTTTTTCATCTTTTAAGTAAGCTTCAGCCATTTGAACTCCTGATGCTGCTGGAGCATAAAATGCAGAACCTTTTTCTAGATATTTAACTATTTCAGCGCCTCCATCCCTAGTTCTTTGGTTAATTTTCTCTAATCTTTCTGATGATAATTTTCCCTCTTTAACTAAATCTAATAATGGCTTGCCTGAAACCTTTGTAAATCTTGGTAATGGAACCATAGTATCTCCATGACCACCCATAACCATCGCTTCTATTTTTTTTACTGGAACTTTAAGTTCAAGTGATAAAAATAATTTAAATCTTGAACTGTCTAATATTCCTGCCATTCCAACAACTTTGTTAGCTGGAAGACCTGAATATTTTTGAAATGCCATCACCATAACGTCCAAAGGATTGGTAATGCATATTACAAATGCATTGGGCGCATTTTTTTTTATACCTTCAGCTACTTGTTTGATAATTTTTAAATTTATTCCTAATAAATCATCTCTACTCATACCTGGTTTTCTTGGAACTCCTGCAGTTATAATAATTACATCAGAATCTTTAATATCTTCATAATTATCTGTTCCAGATAATTTGACATTAAAACCATCAACTGATGATGATTGGGCTATATCTAATGCTTTTCCTTTAGCAATACCACTTGCAACATCAAACATAACAATTTCATCTACAAGTTCCTTTATGCCAATTAAGTGCGCGAGTGTCCCACCAATTTGTCCAGCACCAATTAATGATATTTTTTTTGACATTTTTTTTACTTCATTGTTGGCATAACAAATTCAGGATCTGATCTTATTCCAGATGGCCATCTTGAAGTTATTGTTTTAAGTTTTGTATAAAATCTCACACCTTCTATTCCATGCATATGTTGATCTCCAAATAAAGATCTTTTCCAACCTCCAAAACTATGAAATGCTACTGGCACAGGTATAGGTATATTTATACCAACCATTCCAATTTTAATATTACTCGCAAATGTTCTACCAACATCTCCATCTCTAGTATAAATACTCGTTCCATTACCAAACTCATGATCGTTAATTAACTTAGTAGCCTCTTCAAAGTCTTTTACCCTAACTACTGAAAGCACAGGACCAAAAATTTCTTCTTTGTAAATTCTCATGTTTTTTTTAACATGATCAAACAAACATCCGCCTATATAGTAACCATTTTCATAGCCTTGCAGTTTTAAGTTTCTTCCATCAACTACTAATTTTGCTCCTTCTTTAACCCCTAAATCAACATAACCTTTTACTTTTTCTAAATGCTCTTTTGTAACCAATGGTCCCATTTCAGAATTTTTATCCATACCTGGACCAACTTTTAGTGTCTCAACTTTTTTTGACAATTCATTAACTAAATTATCTCCAATATTTCCAACTGCGACTGCGACTGACTGAGCCATACATCTTTCACCAGCAGACCCATAAGCAGCACCCATCAAACCATTAACAGCTTGATCTAAATCACAATCTGGCATTACAACACAATGATTTTTTGCTCCTCCCAAAGCTTGGACTCTTTTTTCATTTTTTGCTGCGTTTTCATAAATATATTTTGCTATTGGGGTTGATCCTACAAAACTTACAGCTTTAATGTCTTTGTTAGTCAAAATTGCATCAACTACTTCTTTATCACCATTTACAACATTAAATACTCCATCTGGTAGCCCAGCTTCTTGAAATAACTCAGCTAATTTAATTGAAATAGAAGGGTCTTTTTCTGATGGTTTCAATATAAAAGTATTTCCACAAGCAATAGCCATTGGAAACATCCACATTGGAACCATTGCGGGAAAATTAAATGGAGTTATACCCGCACAAACTCCAAGTGGTTGCCTAATTGACCAACTATCAATATCTGTTCCAACATTTTCTGTAAATTCTCCTTTTAAAACTTGAGGAATTCCACAAGTAAATTCTACTACTTCGAGACCTCTTATTAATGAACCTTTTGCATCCTCATATACCTTACCATGTTCGGAAACTATCATTTTTGTTAATTCATCAGAATTTTTTTCTATTAACTCTTTGAATTTAAACATAATTCTTGCTCTTTGAATTGGTGGTTTCAAAGACCATGTCTCAAAAGCTTTTTTTGCTATTTCTACAGATTTATCTAAATCTGATTTTAAACCTAATATTACTTCTGACTGTTGTTCTCCAATTGCTGGATTAAATACTTTTCCTCTTCTCTCTGATTTTCCTGGAATTATTTTTCCATTTACAAAATGTAATTAAGCTGTTGCAAGCATTTTCTTTATAGACGCTATTGCTTTTGCAGGATTTAAGCCTTTTGGGCATGCATTAGTACAATTCATAATAGTATGGCACCTATAAAGCTTTAGCTCATCAGCAACTTTCTTTAATCTCTCTTTTCTATCTTCATCTCTGCTATCTATAATCCATCTATATGCTTGCAACAAAACTGCTGGACCTAAATATTTATCTCCATTCCACCAATAACTTGGGCAAGCTGTCGAACAACATGCACACATTATACATTCATAG
>CACFVG010000038.1 GCA_902569725.1 uncultured Pelagibacteraceae bacterium
AAAAAAATGAATTTGAAAAAAAAGTAAATTCAGAAACAGTTATATGGCAAAGACTAGAAACTGAATATTGGAAAAATTTGTTAAAAAATTTAGTTCAGAAACATTTTAAAGAAACAAAATCAAAGATAGCTGAAAAGATCATTATTGACTTTAAAAATGAGTTAAATAATTTTTATCAAGTATGTCCAAAAGAAATGTTGGATAAACTTGATAATCCAATAACGATAAAAGATAAGGTTAATGTTGCCATCTAAATAGAATTAGAAGCAATATTATCCAATTCTGTTGTAATATTATTTAGGTTCCTTTTTGATGAAAGGCTATGGTCACCATTCTTGATGATTAATAATTTTTTATTTGCATTCTTAAAAACTTTAAGAACTTTTTTAGAATAATTTAATGGGACTACTTCGTCTCTTTTTCCATGAATCATAGTTACATAAATTTTACTTGTAATTTTTTTATTTAAAATTTTATTTTTTCTCCCATCCTTAATTAATTGATATGTAATTGGATATTCATAATTTCCATACTTTAAATGGTAAATTCCTTTTTTTTTAATTTCATTTTTGATTTTTTTATTAAATTTTTTCCACATTAAATTTTCTAAAAATTCAGGTGCAGAACCTATGCCTAAAAAACCTAAAATCTGATTATTAAAAAATTTAAATTGATTTAAAGATATCCAAGATCCCATACTTGAACCAACTAGAATAAATTTATTTTTTTTTATAATTTTCTTAATTAATATTTTTACTTCTTTTGTCCACTTGCTAATATTTCCGTGAGTAAATTTACCTGAAGATTTTCCATGTCCAGAGTATTCCACAGCAAGAAAACCTATCTTTTTTTTGTTACAATAATTTAATATATTTTTAGGTTTATCACCCTCTAAATCAGACATAAATCCGTGAAGAAAAACAACATATGGCTTTTTTTTGTATTTATTGATCAAATACCTAATTTTCTTAGATGATGATATTTTTATAAATTTATATTTCTTCATTAAAGTTTATCTGAGTAAATTCTTAATATATAATTCTATCAAATGTCATCTAAATTAAAAGTTTTACAGGTAATCCCAAAATTAGGTTATGGAGGTGCTGAAACTGGATGTTATGATTTGGCACACTATTTGTATGAGCAAAGTGTAAAATCTTATATAGTAACCAGTGGTGGTCCATTATTAAAATATATAGACAAAAAAAAAGTAAAATTAATTAGACTACCTGTTCAAAGTAAAAATCCCATTCTTATTTTTATAAACTCAATTATTTTGATATTTATTATTTTATTTTCTGGAATAAGTATTGTTCATGCCAGAAGTCGTGCTCCTGCATGGGCTTGTTTAATTGCTTGCAAACTTACTAGAAGGAAATTTGTAACAACATTTCATGGAACTTATAATTTTAGTAGTTCAATTAAAAAATTTTATAACTCTGTGATGGTAAAGTCTGACTTGATAATTGCTGGGTCAAACTTTATTTTTTCTCATATAAATGAAAATTATTCTAATTACATAAAAAATAATCAAAAACTTTTAACTATTTTTAGAGGTATAAACTTAGACTATTTCGATTCAACTAAAATAAAAAGTGATGATGAGTCAAAACTGATCAATGAATGGAAAATAGATAAAACTCTAAGTTTCTATGAAAAAAAAATTATTCTTTTTCCTGGTAGATTAACTTCCTGGAAAGGTCATGAAATGTTTATTGAATCTTTAAATATATTTAAACAAAAGAATCCAGATAAGCTATTTCTTGCAATTATTTTAGGAAGTGATCAAGGAAGAAAAATATATAAAAAAAAAATTCAAAGGCTTGTTGAACAATATAGATTAATTCAAGACATAGTATTTATAGATAACTTTAAGAATATGCCTTTGGCATATAAAATTTCTGATATTATTACTTCTTGTTCTATCGAGCCAGAATCTTTTGGTAGAGTAGCTATAGAGGCACAAGCAATGAAAAAAATAATAGTAGCTAGTGATATCGGAGGGTCAAAAGAAACTGTAATTGACAATAAAACTGGTTTTTTATTTAAAGCAGGGGATGCGATTGCTCTAAGCGATAAACTAACCCACATATTTCAATTAGACGAAACAACATTGAAATCTATGGGTAATGAAGGTAGAAAAAATGTAATTAATAAATTTAATGTTGATAAAATGTGTTTTTCTACTTATTCAGAATATAAAAAATTAATATCATAAATGCCTAATATAAAATTACCTGATGGAAAAAGTTTAAACTTTAAAGATAAAGTTACAGGTTTTGAGATTGCAGAAAAAATAAGCAAATCACTTTCCAAACAAGCTCTAATCATTAGTGTTGATGGAAATTTAAAAGATTTAAATTATGAAATAAATAAAGATTGTTCAGTTAAAATTTATACATCAAAAGATAGTGAAGGATTAGAAACAATAAGACATGATACAGCTCATATATTAGCAATGGCAGTCCAAGAACTTTTTCCTGGCACTCAAGTAACTATTGGACCAGTAATAGATGATGGATTTTATTATGATTTTGCAAGAAAAGAACC
>CACFVG010000039.1 GCA_902569725.1 uncultured Pelagibacteraceae bacterium
AAGTATGTACAAATTTAAGTGAAATTTCTGAACTGGCTAAAAATTATAATCTATATTTTTTATCTGATGAAATTTATTCGGAGTTAACTTTTGAAGACAATTATCAATCTATATCAAATTATTCACCAGAAAATACAATTATAAGTACTGGTTTAAGCAAATGGTGTGGAGCAGGAGGTTGGAGGTTAGGATACTTTATATTACCAAACAATCTATCTGAAATTACAAAGCAACTTAAAGTTTTGGCTAGTGAAACATTTTCATCAGTGAGTTCACCAATTCAATATGCAGCAATTGCAGCGCATAAAAATGATCACACAAATTACATTAATCATTCAAAAAATATTTTAAAATCTGTTGGCAATTATGTTTATGAAAATTTAAAATCAAACAATGTGTTGATTAATAAACCACAAGGTGGATTTTATTTATTACCTGAATTTATTAATAAAAAGTTTTCAACATCTACTGAATTGTGTGATAATATTTTAAAAGAAACAGGAGTAGCATTACTACCAGGTTCAGACTTTGGTTTTTCTGAAACAAAAATGTTAGCTAGATTAAGTTACACAGATTTTGATGGAGAAAATTTTATGAATAATACTGTTCATAATGAGGAAATTAATTACGAGAAAATTAAAAAATACGCCCCAAAAATAATTGAGGGCACAAATAGACTTAAAGATTGGTCAAATAGTTAAATACAACCTGTTATATTATAATAATTCTAAACTAGACATCATTCACTTAAATAGATACATTTTTATATTAAATAATACATGGGGGAAAACATGAAAAAAATGATAACTACTTTTTCTGCTGTTTTAGCTCTTGTTGTTTCTACGTTTACATTTTCAACTGTAGCAAAATCTGCTGAGTTCTTCACAATAGGAACTGGTGGACCTACTGGAGTTTATTTCCAAACAGGAAATGCTATTTGTAAAATGTTGCACAAATCAGCAATAGCAAAAGAACACGGAAGAAAAAAAGGTATAGATAAAGCATACAGATGTACAGCTCCATCAACCGGTGGATCAAATTATAACATTGGCCAAATCAAAGAAGGTGAATTTCAATTTGGTGTAGCTCAATCTGACTGGCAATTTCACGCCGTTAATGGTTCAAGTAAATGGGAAGGAAAACAGTTTAAAGGATTAAGAGCTGTTTTTTCAGTTCACAACGAACCTTTCCAAATTTGGGCTAGAAAAAAAGCAAAAGTAAAAGACTTTAAGGGTTTAAAAGGTAAAGTTGTTAACATAGGTAACCCTGGTTCTGGTCAAAGAGGAACAATGGAAGAGCTTATGAAAGCAATGGGAGTAGACAATGGTTACTTTAAATCAGTAACAGAGCTTACTTCATCTGAACAAGTTAAAGCACTTTGCGATGGTAAAATAGATGCGTTTGGTTATTCAGTAGGATTTCCAAATGGTGCTATGGAACAAGCAGCTACTTGCGGAGCTAAAGCATTACCAATTAATTTAACAGGTGGACCTGTTCAAGGTTTAATTGATGGTGCAGATTATTATGCTTCAGCAACGATACCAGCTGGTACTTACACTGGACAAAAAAAAGATGTAACTACTTTTGGTGTTAAAGCTACTGTTGTTACTAGCAATGCAGTTGAAGCAGATCTTGTTTATTTAGTAGTAAAAGCAGTTTTTGAAAATTTTGACGATTTTAGAAAACAACATCCTGCTTTTGCACCTTTAAAAAAGGAAGATATGATAGCTGATGGTTTATCAGCACCTTTACATGAGGGCGCTATTAGATACTATAAAGAAGCTGGATTGATGTAATCTAGTTAATAAAAATTTAAAGGCCCGATATTTATATTGGGCCTTTTTTTTTTTTGTTAGTATATGATTTCAAAATGAATCAACCAGTCAATACTAATATACAAGCAAAAATTGATGAGGATCTCTCACCAACAAAAAGGCTTACTGGTTTTCATCTTAAAATTGTTTCTGCAATAGCTATCATTTGGTCATTTTTCCAACTTTGGTATGCATCTCCATTTCCATTCATGTTTGATTTTGGAATGTTCAAAGGCTTACCAGCAAGAGCAATTCATTTAGGATTTGCTCTCTTATTAGCATTTTTAGTTTTTCCAACTTTTAAACGAGGAAAAGTTAACTTCATTGACATTACGATTGGAATTATTGGAATATCATGTTGTCTTTATATCTATTTTTTTTTATGATGATTTAATTGATAGAGGTGGCGTTCTACACATATTAAAATATAACAACTATAGTATTCCGATTGAATTAATAATTGGTTCAACCGGTATTTTAATTT